>NZ_JASHIF010000053.1:0-546 GCF_030056595.1 Flectobacillus roseus | reverse complement strand
ACAATCTACAATACCATCTCCATTCGCATCCAAATTAGGATTCAAACCACTTTCTTCTAAGTCTGTAACTCCATTATTATTACTATCTAAATCATATGGGTTAGGCTTATTATCGTTATCAGTATCAGGTGGAGTTAAGCCCAAGCCTGCTGTCGATGGAATTCCTGTTGGGGAAACCAGACCATCTGCCATACCATCGCCATCTGCATCTACACCATTCGCCTCATCTACATCATTAATACCATCGTTATCACTATCTAAATCTAAGCGGTTTGGAATACCATCTCCATCGGTATCTGCACTCAGTTGAGCATTTTCAACGGTATCCAAGATACCATCATTATCATCATCCAAGTCATCAACATCTGGTACTCCATCTGCGTCTGTATCTACTGGAACAGTAATGGTTACCGTAGCACTAGCACATACATTTGGCGTAACACCTGTGTTACACACTTGATAAGTTACAGTTACTGTCGTACCGCGTTCTGCCAAGGTAGGCGTGTAAGTAAGAATACCAGTTAATGGGTTAAAACTTACTGTTCC
>NZ_JASHIF010000052.1:0-563 GCF_030056595.1 Flectobacillus roseus | reverse complement strand
ACTCCATCACCATCACAGTCTGCATTACGCCAAGTGGTACTCGTATTCGCCAACACTTGACCGATGCCCCATACACATGAGTTCGTTGGTTGTGGATCCGTGTTATCTGGATCGCCATCCCCATCTTGGTCTCCTGCTGCTGGCACACTAATCGTTACTGTCGCATTAGCACATACTTGTGGCGTCACCAAGGTGTTACATACTTGGTATACAACTGTTACATTCGGTCCTCCTGGCTCTGTCGCTGATGGAGTATAACTCATGATACCTGTCGTTGGTGCAAACACTACGGTTCCGGTTGCTGTACCTCCTGTTCTCGTAACTACATTGCTCAACACTGGTAAGAAGTCATCATTCGATAATACACTTACTGTACTTGTCAAGCCAAATGGGGCTGTTAAAGCATCATTTGCCGCTGTAGCTGCTTGTGGATTTGGATCCGTACCGTTTGGATTACCATCCTTATCACAGTCTAATGCTTTCCATGCTATACTAGTATTCGCAAACACTTGGTCTACTTTGTTGTAACTACATCCATCATTTGGATTGGTATTGTCAGCCGT
>NZ_JASHIF010000051.1:0-639 GCF_030056595.1 Flectobacillus roseus | reverse complement strand
CGCTGAGTAGACCAGATATAGTTCCCTGCATTGGTAGAAGGTAGTAAGTCTTCCACGCCTCCAACTAAATTTGTCATCGAGGTACTCGTAGCACTTATAGGGGCAAAAGTACCTATGGGTGCCACCAAGGTATACTGAATCGTTGAGATCGTCGTTTGGTTACTACTTGCACTATAAGCCGCATCCGACTTCATCGTTGCATAGTAATAGCCATCTGACCGCAATTCTATTTTGTAGCTAAAATGGGGAGTACTTCCTTGGCCATATGCGCTACCATTGCTGAGAACTAGCCCTAGTAAAATACCAAAGCCCAGTAGTAATTTTCTCATATATTTCGTGGGGTTTTCTGTTCTACTTTGTGACAACTACATGCAATGCCTTCGAACTAAAGTTCTTGCTTTGCAATTTCAACAAATATCCGCCTAGCTTCACACTCTTCAACTCTACGCTAGCTTCGTGTTTCCCATAACTAGGATCTACACTTTCTTCTTGTACCGTAATACCTGTCGTTGCATCAATGAGTTGAAGACTCAATTCGCTCGGCTCTTCTGCCAAGCGGTTGTCCCATTTAACCTTCAATCTATCAATGGCTGGGTTGGGATATATTTCTTGTAAGGATAACACCGATACGCCTGATTC
>NZ_JASHIF010000050.1:0-680 GCF_030056595.1 Flectobacillus roseus | reverse complement strand
TATGGTAATTGTTGGTAGATAATGAAGTTATTCAATTTCTCCACGTTTTCTGGATGAGTGAATATCTCATTAAACAACAAGTTTACATCGTTACCTGGTCCTTGGAAGATTACCAGACCATCTAAGTTAATATCTGGTCGTAAGTAACCTGTTACCATGTAGTTGTTCAAGCCTTCGGTATTACCTGGATCTGTCAACACAACACTGCCGATAAAAGTACGGTCGTTGTTTGGTCCTTGGTAAATCACAAAGCGATCTGGACTAGCATTACCGCCCCATAGTGCTCGGACACTACCTAGATCTACCGTTGGATAAGCAGTGTATTCTGGATCAGTGGTAGCTTTCTTGTACAAGCTCAAACTTGAACTGGTAAAATCAACCAAGGCTGAACAGCTTGAGGTCAACGCTATCGCATTCGCAGTCATCGCTCCCAAGTGGTTACGGTGACGAACTGTTACATAATAACTCTCTGGAACAGCGCCTACAAAACTCAAGCAACTCACACCATCTACATCTACGATATCGCCATCACGTTGTACTAAACCTGAACGACTGTACAAGATCACACTTGGATTATTCTTATCGCGTAACTCTACTGATACCCAGTCCACAATCGCATTACTGCCAGTTACTGACAATACCAATGTGGTTGTGGCTTCTTCAGCGCCAATATGAGGAAT
>NZ_JASHIF010000049.1:0-915 GCF_030056595.1 Flectobacillus roseus | reverse complement strand
GAAGTCATCTTGACTTTTTGATTTTCTTCAATGCGATGATAATAAATGCTATAAAGTTAAAACCTATCCAACTTGAAAGCGTTGTATCGAATCGATTTAACAAGGACCTGTAACTATCTATTCATGCATTAGTTCTTTCAATAGAGTATCTTTCTTTATAGAGATCTTCGTCAATGATGCCAGGCCCATTATCGTCAGTAGAGTTCCTTTTATTAGTGGCTATATTGGCGATAATTTGTTTTTGATGACAAAGTTGATGTAAACTTTCCGCATCAAAGCCAGCGTCGGCATTCATAAATAGCCCATCAACTGAAATAGTAGCGTCTTCTAAAATCTTAGTGAGTTCTCCAAAAGTGTTCTCAATGTTAAATAAATCATTGTGATTACCTGAAACTGGCGTTGACATAGCCAATACAAGTCCTTGTTTATCAGTCAAGTAAAGTGTATTAGTAGTTTTTCTCTTCTTTCTACCTTGATAAGCAACCTCTTCACCACCTCGAATACATGACGAATGACTTCCATCTAAATTTACCAATGAAAGGTCGAAAGAAGACTTGTATTTTTTCAAAAGTTCTATCCAACACTTTTTCCAAATACCTTCCTTACACCAACGGCGATAATGTCCGAAAACAGTTTTGTAGTGAAGAGCACGAGTGCTGAATAAGCTTTCTACAGGCAATAAATGCCATTGAATCCCAGTTTTTAATTTATAAAGAATACAGTTAATTATTTCACTAAGAGGTACTTGTGGTTTAAAACCTCGTTTTCTTTTAGGTAAATAACCAATTATTTCTGATTCTATTATATCTTTGCTGAGTACGTAGTACATAAAAGGTTGCTTGGTATGGTTCGCAAAACAAATATCAGCAACCTTTTTTATTTTTAAGCAATTCTACCAAAAGTCAAGATGACTTC
>NZ_JASHIF010000048.1:0-931 GCF_030056595.1 Flectobacillus roseus | reverse complement strand
TGAAGCTGTTTAAACTTTCTTTTTTTTATTGATTTTGCGTAAGAAAATGACTGAGAATGCCATAAAATGTAACGACATCCAGTTTCTGACTGAGAATTCGAATCTCACTAAAAGAGCTTTGAAACCGTCAATCCAAGCATTTGCGTGTTCAATTACGGTTCTGTTTTTATATAATTGTTCGTCAAAAATTGCTATTCCAATCGGAGCTAATTCAGATTCTTGATTTCCAGCATTACGAGGATTTGGCTTGACGTTTGGAATAATATTTTCTTTCTCACAAGCCTCTCTAAATGAATCTGAGTCAAAGCCAGGGTCTGCGTTTAAAAATAAACCATCTAAACTAATTTCCGCCTGTTTTAACATGGCACAAATTTCATCAAAGAGAGATTGTATTTCAAACAAGTCATGATGTTGTCCTTCTTGTGGAGTGGACATCGCCAACATAACACCTTGATTGTCACATATAAATAAAGTATTGGTTGTTTTACAAGCCTTGCGACCTTGATAACCAACAGCATCACCACCATTTTTGGCAGGGGTATGACTACCATCAAATTCAGCACTGGATAAGTCTAAATATTGGTGATTTTCTTTCAAAATGTTTATCCAAATTTTAGTCCAACAGCCAGCTTTTGCCCATTTGTTGTAATGATAAAATACCGTATTCCAAGTTAAAACATTACCACTAAAAAACTGTTTTACAGGTAATTCTCGCCACTGACAACCCGTTTTTAGCCGATATAAAATGGCTTCAATTATCTCATGAATTGGTACAGTAGGGTCAAAACCTCTACTTCCTATACTCAAAAGTGGGATAATCCACGTTTCGATTGTATTTTTACTCAGTATTCCCATTATGTGATGTTTTATGATTTAGCAACACAAAATTCTCACTTATTTGGGAATACTTTTCAAAAGTTTAAACAGCTTC
>NZ_JASHIF010000047.1:0-1024 GCF_030056595.1 Flectobacillus roseus | reverse complement strand
TACTTTTCACCTTTCCTTCACAGTACTCGTTCACTATCGGTCTCTTGTTAGTATTTAGCCTTACCGGATGGTGCCGGCTGATTCAAAGGGAGTTTCACCAGCTCCCCCCTACTCAGGATACGCTTACGTCCAGATTCCTTACTCTTACAGGGCTATCACCTTCTCCGGCTGAGCTTCCCAACTCATTCAAATTAAAATCCTTTCTAAAAAAACGTCCTACAACCCCGTCATTGCCGTAACAACAACGGTTTGGGCTAGTCCGCGTTCGCTCGCCACTACTTACGGAATCACTTTTGTTTTCTCTTCCTCCGGGTACTTAGATGTTTCAGTTCTCCGGGTTTGCCCCACTTTGTGGTAATGGTTCTTCAAACCATTGGGTTGCCCCATTCGGAAATCTACGGATCAATTCTTTTGTGCAAATCCCCGTAGCTTATCGCAGCTTAACACGTCCTTCATCGCCTTCAAGAGCCTAGGCATCCCCCATACACCCTTAATTCACTTATGCTCTGTCGCTAAATTTCTTTAACTCTTACTCGTTTCTCTATCTTTCACAATATGTCAAGGAACTTTATACCTCCATTTAGTCAATATTACTATTAATCAAACTTCAGCAGTGCGACAAATACTCGTTCGTACTTATCTCTTTTACTATTATTATAGTACTTCTTCGAATTGTGGAGAATAACGGATTCGAACCGTTGACCCCCTGCGTGCAAGGCAGGTGCTCTAGCCAGCTGAGCTAATCCCCCAATTACCTTCACCCTGTGGGCCTGCGTGGACTCGAACCACGGACCTCTACATTATCAGTGTAGCGCTCTAACCACCTGAGCTACAAGCCCGCTTTACCTCTCAGTTCCACACTTCACTCTCGCAAGTGAATCTCCTTTTTAATACTTTATTTATCCTACTAACTTTTTAGTAAAATACTTTGAAATTTGGTAAGAAAAGTTTCCAATACACACTCTCCAGAAAGGAGGTGTTCCAGCCACACCTTCCGGTACGGCTACCTTGTTACGACTTAGCC
>NZ_JASHIF010000046.1:0-1221 GCF_030056595.1 Flectobacillus roseus | reverse complement strand
TACTCTACCCTACTAAAAAATGGGACAAATTAGGTAAAAAGAAAGGGAAGCAAGAGTTTTGTAGTTACCAAGCTCCAAAACATCCCACTTCCCATGAACCAACGGCTCGAAAGCGAAATTACTAGTGTTTTATCAAAATTTCCAATTGTTAAGAATTTATCACGCAAAAAATTCATTTGCTCATTTATTTTAGGATTAATAAAAAGTAGAAATGTACAATTTTGTAGTGTAGCCCAACATCTAAATGTCAAGGCTAAATTAAGCTCCAATGAAGTTCGAATACAGGATTTTTTCAGGGAGGTTAATATTGATTATTTTTATGTAGCTTTGCTGTTGTTGCAGTTCTTACCGACTAATAAAAAGTTACGATTATGCCTTGATAGAACTGAATGGGATTTTGGCTCATGTCAGGTAAATATTTTGATGGTAGTAGTAGGTTGTGGAGATTATCAGCTTCCTTTATATTGGGAAATGTTGGATAATAAGAGTGGAAATTCATCTACCCGAGACCGTAAAGCTATCGTAGAAATGTGTGTAAATTTGATTGGCAAAGAACGAATAGGATACATAGTTGGCGACCGTGAGTTTATAGGTCGTTCATGGATTAAATATCTGAAAGACAATGATATAAATTTTGTAATGCGCTTGCCAAAACATCATTTATTACAAAAATCAGATGGTAGTGTGTTCAAAATAGAGAGCTTGAATTTAGAAATTAACAAAGCTGTGATATTAAGAGATTGTCTAGTAGATGGTGTAGTGGCCAATGTTTGGGTCAAGGCCTTGCAAAACGGTGATTTTTTATATTTATTGGGTACAGTAAATGTAGAATTTATGGGGCAGCTATATGCTAAAAGATGGACTATAGAGACTTGTTTTCAAGGATTGAAAGGTAGAGGTTTTAACTTAGAAAAAACGCATTTAAAATGTTTGGAAAAGATTAAAAAACTCATTGCCTTAGTCGCTATATCATATGCCGTTTGTATAAGTATGGGAATTTACTTTCATACTAAAGTACAAAAAATTAAAAAGAAAAATCATGGCTATAAATCCAGTAGTTTTCTTAGAAAGGGCATGAATATGATTCAAGAACTGTTCAGACAAATAATACTGACAGATACAGCTATTGAGAATAGAATATTCAGCTTTTTAAGATGGATAAAAATGCAAATGTCTCATTATCAAAAAAATATATCTACTTAAAAAAAGCTGGGTAGAGTA
>NZ_JASHIF010000045.1:0-1281 GCF_030056595.1 Flectobacillus roseus | reverse complement strand
TTGTAGTTCGTTACGCCATCTCCATCACAGTCGGCAGTACGCCAAGCTGTTGATGTATTCGCTAATACTTGACCTGTTCCCCATGAACATGGATCTGTAGGCTGTGGATCTGTTACATCTGGATCTCCATCTCCATCTGTATCGCCAGTAATCACCGTAATAGAGGTCGTACTGTTATCATTCCCAGTTAGGTTGCCTGTCGTTTGAGGACCATTAAACCCTAACGTTCCTGTTACTGTTAGGGGACCTCCAATGTTTACCCCCGTATAACCTATCACTATTTGACTACACTCTCCAGGAGCAATCGCAACCGTGTTTTCAAAACGTAAGGTAGTCGGGTTATTGATATCTATCGGAAGCACAGTCCAACCTGTAGTCGTAATTGGTATGACAGAACCAACTAAACTACTAGGCAATGTAATCAAAGGACGTAATCTATTCGCCGCAGCACTGCGGCTACCGCCATCATTATTACAAATATCCACTGTCACCCGACCCAAGGTAGAGCCTTGAGTCACGGTGGATGGTTGATTGATAATATTGATACTTACATCTTGAGCCTGAATCTTTACACTAACTAGTGTCAAGCAGACTAGAAGAATTACTATTTTTTGCAAAATGTTCATAATGCTTGCTTTTTTTAGTTAGCTGTGATTTTCGTCTCTACAGTATTGTTATTTACTCTTTCTTCACCAGCTGAACCGTAGATAATGGTTACCGTAATATTTTGACTTGTGTTGCTTGGTACATCAGCCTTGCGAGTTGCTGTGAATCCAACCGTTTTCTTACCATTTGGTGGAATCACGACTCCTGCTTTAGCTGTCACTGTGATAAAGTTGGCATTCTCTGTAAAGGTCCAATCGCTATTACTATTCGCTGTTCCGCCAAGTACATTTGATGTTCCTGAAGTATTTGAATACGTAATCGTAAAGCCTGAAATCTTCGCAACTCTAAATCCAATCGTGCTACCTAATACATTTGGCTTGTCGTTGATCTCATACACATTTACCACAAAATCACGAGATGCTCCTGCTGTTAAGAATTCCAAACTATTAATCTCCGTAGTTGGTGTTAAGTCTGGTAATAGAGCATCTTTCCACACATTTGGTAATCCATCTACTGGTGTCAAAATACCATCTCCATCTGGATCACAGTTCGTAGAACAATCTACAATACCATCTCCATTCGCATCCAAATTAGGATTCAAACCACTTTCTTCTAAGTCTGTAACTCCATTATTATTACTATCTAAATCATATGGGTTAGGCTTATTATCGTTAT
>NZ_JASHIF010000044.1:0-1433 GCF_030056595.1 Flectobacillus roseus | reverse complement strand
TTGTCCCACGTCTTGATGAGTCAATTTATGAGTTTTGATTTCTATAATGACAAAACATTGCAACAGGCGATTATAAAATACTAAATCCACAAAAAACTCATCATCCTCTAATAAGATACGTTTTTGTCGAGCCACAAATGAGAAACCGTTACCCATTTCCAGCAAAAACTCCTGTAAGTGTGTAATGATGGATTGTTCCAAATCTTTTTCGTAATAGCTACTTTCTCGTTTGAGTCCCAAAAACTCCAAAACCATTGGGTCTTTGATAATTTCTTTCGCTTCTGAAACCTGTTTTTCACCATTGGCAACTGCCAGTACACTTTCTTTATCATTGCTCATTAAAAGTCTTTCGAATAAAAGGCTATTAATTTGGCGTTCGAGTTGTCTAGAAGTCCAATGATTTTTGATACTTTCTGCGATATAGAAAGCTCTTTTATCGGTATCTTCTACAGCTAATAATAATTTATACTGTGTCCAGTTCAATTGCGTCCGCACTGCGGACGCAATTGGAAAAAACCTGTAAAATTTTCGACAACGTTCTAGCTGTCTAATACCGAATCCTGAACCAAATTCAGGTTCTAATTGCTTAGAAAGATATTTTATGATATACTTTCCATACTCAGCACGGTCTTTTCCTTGCTGTTCTTCTTCAAAAATATACTTACCGATATGCCAGTACATGAGTGTACGTTCGTGATCAACTGCTCGAATAGCTCTTTCTTGTGCTTCTTTAATAACAGCTTTAATTTGGCTAACAAGTGTAGTGTTTATTAATTCCATTGAAGATTGTGTGGGTTTAAATAGACGTTATAAGTATATCAGTTACAAGAATGCCTTTTTTGCCGTTGTTGCTTTTTTGACCCGCAACGGCTGAAGATATAAAGTTAAATGATATGTTATCTATATTATAGTTGTTTGGTGATATAATTGTAGGTGTTCTTTTAAATTTTACGACACGATTACATAGTTGTTTGTGCCCTCTTGAATCTAAAAATGCATAACGTTAACGCCGTTAACGTTATGTTTTACTGCGTTAACGCGACTGTTAACGCGTGTAAACGCTTGGTTAACAGCGTTTACACTAATTTATTCACATGTTGAATAGGGGGTGGGTGCATGTGGATAGAAAACTCTTAGGAATGTGCCAAGTGTGTTAGCGCTTCATGACAATCTGCTTCAAATATTGGTATGCTAGTGATGCAAAAATCTCAATAGCTGCTAACAGTTGAACGAATATTTATCACCAAGTATCAAGGAATTGTTTGGAGGTTCACTTTATCGCGAATCTATAGTGAAGCTCTATGTAAAGTGTAGGTAAGGTTTAGTAAATCTTTATGCAATCTGTATTCAATCTACCGTTAAACCTTGTGGAATGTGTAGGCAATGTTTAGTAAATCTTTATGCAAACTTTATTCAATCTATCATCAATATGG
>NZ_JASHIF010000043.1:0-1526 GCF_030056595.1 Flectobacillus roseus | reverse complement strand
TTGCTTCCTGATGGAATACTGCTAGTTCGTGTACATGTTACTACTTGGCCTGACGAACTACAGCTCCAACCTGTGGCTGTACTTGATGATACAAAGCTTAGGCCACTTTGTAATGTATCCTTAACAGTAATCGTGCCAGTTGTAGCTGCACTTCCAAGATTACTCACGGTAATAGTGTAAGTAAAATTGTCAAAGGCATTTATTGAGCCACTTGGAGCTGCTTTTGCGATACTTAAACGTGGTGCTGCTGGTACTGTTATCGTTACTGTTGCATTAGCACATACTTGTGGTGTCACCAAGGTGTTACATACTTGGTATACAACTGTTACGGTTGTACCTGGCTCGCTCACAGTTGGTGTATAGCTTAACACACCTGTAGTTGGTGCAAATACTGCTACTCCACTTGCTGTACCTCCTGTTCTCGTAACTACATTGCCCAATACTGGTAAGAAGTCATCATTCGATAACACACTTACTGTACTCGTTAAGCCAAATGGGGCTGTTAGAGCATCATTTGCCGCTGTTGCTGCTTGTGGGTTTGGATCGGTGCCGTTTGGATTGCCATCCTTATCACAGTCTAATGCTTTCCATGCTATGCTAGTATTCGCAAACACTTGGTCTACTTTGTTGTAACTACATCCATCATTTGGATTCGTGTTGTCGACCGTCGTTAATGGATTATCATCAATACCATTAATCTCATCCTTATTCGTTACACCATCACCATCACAGTCGCCAGTACTTGTCGCTACTAAAGTCACTTGTCCTAAGTTTAAGCTACAGGCACTCAGTGGATCTGTGTTATCTGCTAACGTCGCTGGATTTCCATCTGCGCCTGTGGCTTCATTATAGTTTGTTACTCCGTCACCATCACAGTCTGCATTACGCCAAGTGGTACTCGTATTCGCTAACACTTGACCGATGCCCCATACACATGAGTTCGTTGGTTGTGGATCCGTGTTATCTGGATCGCCATCCCCATCTTGGTCTCCTGCTGCTGGTACACTAATCGTTACTGTCGCACTAGCACATACTTGTGGTGTCACCAAGGTGTTACATACTTGGTATACAACTGTTACATTCGTTCCTCCTGGCTCTGTCGCTGATGGAGTGTAACTCATGATACCTGTTGTTGGTGCAAACACTACGGTTCCGGTTGCTGTACCTCCTGTTCTCGTAACTACATTGCTCAATACTGGTAAGAAGTCATCATTCGATAATACACTTACTGTACTCGTTAAGCCAAATGGGGCTGTTAGAGCATCATTTGCCGCTGTAGCTGCTTGTGGATTTGGATCCGTGCCATTTGGATTGCCATCCTTATCACAGTCTAATGCTTTCCATGCTATGCTAGTATTCGCAAACACTTGGTCTACTTTGTTGTAACTACATCCATCATTTGGATTCGTATTATCGGCCGTCGTTAATGGATTATCATCAATACCATTAATCTCATCCTTATTCGTTACACCATCACCATCACAGTCGCCTGTACTTGTCGCTACTAAAGTCACTTGTCCTAAGTT
>NZ_JASHIF010000042.1:0-1569 GCF_030056595.1 Flectobacillus roseus | reverse complement strand
TTTCCCAACAAAATGAATTTGGCTTACAGGATACTTCTACCGAACGAAAATCTAAGTTTCAAAGAGGACAATGGCTACTTTATCGCCACCGACGAAAGTGGGAACGAATATCTTCTGTTACAAGACCAAATAATTGACTTATGAAAAAATTTGGATTCTACTTTTTTACCTTTTGTATCCTAGTGATTGCTATTGGTTTAGGTTCGTTGTTGGGTGTCTATGTCTTTTTGAAGCTTATCAGCAAGAATGTCACTAAAAAAGACCTTGAGGATAGAGAAAATCAAATCATTCAAGAAGCTCAAAAAAAAAAGAACAATCAGATCTCGAATCAAGTCCTTGGAGATTGTTCCCCTACATCCACCACAACTAAGCTAGATGAAGTTTTGGAGGTAGCTCGCAAAATTAGAGCCAATGAATATGACCAAATTGGAATGCAAAGAGCCATTCTTAGGGAATTCAGAACACCCTGTAATAGACGATTTAGAATCAATTATTTAGGCTATTTCTGGATTCCCCCTGAATATCATGACGACTGGCAGGATGTTGATATTGTAGAACAATCCGATTTCAACATTCATCAATTTATTAGGAACCTATACAAATAATCGTGTCACGCAAAGACCTAGTTTATCTTTCAACATTAGCTAAGGAACATAATCTGCATTTAAGGTCCTACATGGATTTAATGGCGGTTTATGGGGACTACCTATTGCATGAATATCAACTAGACTTGAACGATTATAAAGGAAAATGTCTCCCTGCATGGGTCGTACACCTCTGTAGAGAACTTAATCCCTCAGATTTTGAAATCAACTCAATGAAGGACGAAGGGAAGTTCTACGAATGGCTTGAATGGATTAGTACTATCAAAAATCGGAAGTACTAGAGCTAATATCAACGCACTACAGCCAATTACACCGTATTCGAGCGTATTCCAGCGTATTTGAGCGAAAACTAACGTCAGGATTTATGCGAGTCCTACAACCTTTGTAACCTAAAGCAACCACGAATTCACTCTCATTTTAAATTAATACATAGCAAAATGGCTTTAACATTCAACAAAAAGCACCCTTCGACAGACATTAAAGAAGGTGAGCTAATCTTCTCAGCAACCGATGCAAATGATGCTGGGATAAATTATCAAGTCGCTGGCTTGAAAGTGGCAAACATCACGGATCCTGTTGCCATCGTTTTCGACCCACGTCCGAGCTTGAACCCCTCTAAAAAGTGGTTTTTCAAGACTAAGGAGTATCTCGTACAATTAGGAGCATCAGCCGAGATTGCTGGCAAGTTTGCCGACGCATCAGAAGTCGGTGCACTTGACAACACAGTAGTAGCTAATATTTTTGGTTCATCTACCGTGCTTTTCACAAGCGCAAATGCAACCGCATTAGGCGAAACAACTATCACTTCAGTTACGAAAATTACAGACACCTCAGGAGGCTCATCTGATTCAGGTTCAGGCTCTGGAAGTGGTTCAGGCTCTAGCAATAATCCTGGCACTGCTAACGCTTCTACGGATGCAGCAACCAAAACTATCCTTGGTATGGCTTGGTATTGGGCAGCAGG
>NZ_JASHIF010000041.1:0-2650 GCF_030056595.1 Flectobacillus roseus | reverse complement strand
TAATATTTTGGAGCTTTTTTACTTTCCCGCATTTGATTGCAGTATCATCAACGGTACTGGGCTTAACTGCTCTGTTCGAGATGGGAAGAGGTGAACACCAGTCCTATCGGCTCCATAAAACCTGCGAAACTTCCGTTTCTATGTCTTATGTCCGTTTGACGTATATCGTGAAAGATGTTGAACAAGTAAGAATTAAACTCTTAGTACAGAGATATCATAAGCTATTGGGTAATTAGTATTGCTCGACTCTGGTATCTCTACCTATACATCTGCAACCTATCAACGTTGTCATCTACAACGGCCCTTATTTGGAATACTCATCTTCAGGTCAGTTTCGCACTTAGATGCTTTCAGCGCTTATCTGGTCCCGACGTAGCTACTCAGCTATGCCCTTGGCAGGACAACTGATACACCAGAGGTCAGTCCAACTCGGTCCTCTCGTACTAAAGTCAGAACCTGTCAATATTCCTACGCCCACAACAGATAGGGACCGAACTGTCTCACGACGTTCTGAACCCAGCTCGCGTGCCACTTTAATCGGCGAACAGCCGAACCCTTGGGACCTTCTCCAGCCCCAGGATGTGACGAGCCGACATCGAGGTGCCAAACCTCCCCGTCGATGTGAGCTCTTGGGGGAGATCAGCCTGTTATCCCCAGAGTACCTTTTATCCTTTGAGCGATGGCTATTCCATACTATACCACCGGATCACTATATCCTACTTTCGTACCTGATCGACTTGTTTGTCTCACAGTCAAGCACCCTTTTGCTATTGCACTCTACGCACGGTTACCAAGCGTGCTGAGGGTACCTTTGAAAGCCTCCGTTATCCTTTTGGAGGCGACCACCCCAGTCAAACTACCCACCAAGCAATGTCCCTATTTAGGTTAGAATTCCAGTACAAGAAGGGTGGTATTTCAACGTTGACTCCATGATGCCTAGCGACACCATCTCACAGTCTCCCACCTATCCTACACATCCAGTACCAGAACTCAATGCTAAGCTATAGTAAAGGTTCATGGGGTCTTTCCGTCCCGTTGCGGGTAAACGGCATCTTCACCGTTACTACAATTTCACCGAGCTCACGGCTGAGACAGTGTCCAGATCGTTACACCATTCGTGCAGGTCGGAACTTACCCGACAAGGAATTTCGCTACCTTAGGACCGTTATAGTTACGGCCGCCGTTTACTGGGGCTTCGATTCAATGCTTCGGTTGCCCTAACATCCCCTCTTAACCTTCCAGCACCGGGCAGGTGTCAGGCCTTATACGTCAACTTTCGTTTTTGCAAAGCCATGTGTTTTTGTTAAACAGTCGCCTGGACCAATTCTCTGCGGCCTCTCATCGCTGAGTAGGCTCCCTTTATCCCGAAGTTACAGGGTTAATTTGCCGAGTTCCTTAGCCGTGATTCACTCGAGCGCCTTAGAATATTCTTCCCAGTCACCTGTGTCGGTTTACGGTACGGGTTACTATTAAGTTATGATTCACAACTTTTCTTGGAAGTTTCTTCGCTGACTCGCATCTGCCTTGCGGCTTCCACTCAGAGGCACTATTCCGTCAGTACCTGCCAACCACGAATCTCCGTCATCGTGTTTCCCTAATAGTAAGTTCAGGAATATTAACCTGATGTGCATTAGATTGTCGCTCTCGCTAGACCCTTAGCCCCCGACTAACCCTCAGTTGATTAGCATAGCTGAGGAATCCTTGACTTTTCGGCGTGGGGGTTTCTCGCCCCCATTATCGTTACTTATCCCTACATTTGCTTTTCTGATCACTCCAGCAAACCTTGTCGATTCACCTTCATCGCTATCAGAATGCTCCCCTACCAGTATGTATCGCTACATAATCCAAAGCTTCGGTACTATACTTGATGCCCGTTTATTATCGATGCCCGCCTCGCTCGACCAGTGAGCTGTTACGCACTCTTTAAATGAATAGCTGCTTCCAAGCTAACATCCTGGCTGTCTCTGCAATCAGACCTCCTTTGTTCAACTTAGTATAGATTTTGGGACCTTAACTGTTGGTCTGGGTTCTTTCCCTCTCGGACCGTGACCTTAGCACCCCGGCCCTCACTGCCGTGTATATTTCATGCCATTCAGAGTTCATCAGGATTTGGTAGGATTTGACTCCCCCTAGTCCTATTGGTAGCTTTACCTGCATGAAACTCAACCACGACGCTGTTCCTAAAAACATTTCGGGGAGTACGAGCTATTTCCCAGTTTGATTAGCCTTTCACCCCTACCCACAGCTCATCGAAATACTTTTCAACGTAAACTCGTTCGGTCCTCCAGTGTGTGTTACCACACCTTCAACCTGGCCATGGGTAGATCACAAGGTTTCGCGTCTACTCCCCCTGACTAAACGCCCTTTTCAGACTCGCTTTCGCTCCGACTCCAGATCTGCAATCCTTAATCTTGCCAGGAAGAGTAACTCGTAGGGTCATTATGCAAAAGGCACGCCGTCACAGCATCACGCTGCTCCGACCGCTTGTAAGTGTATGGTTTCAGGGTCTTTTCACCCCCCTATTCGGGGTACTTTTCACCTTTCCTTCACAGTACTCGTTCACTATCGGTCTCTTGTTAGTATTTAGCCTTACCGGATGGTGCCGGCTGATTCAAAGGGAGTTTCACCAGCTCCCCCCTACTCAGGATAC
>NZ_JASHIF010000039.1:0-4688 GCF_030056595.1 Flectobacillus roseus | reverse complement strand
ATCGGTCAAGTGTTGGCGAATACGAGTACCACTTGGCGTAATGCAGACTGTGATGGTGACGGAGTAACAAACTATAACGAAGCCACAGGCGCAGATGGAAATCCAGCGACGTTAGCAGATAACACAGATCCACTGAGTGCCTGTAGCTTAAACTTAGGGCAAGTGACTTTAGTAGCGACAAGTACAGGCGACTGTGATGGTGATGGTGTAACGAATAAGGATGAGATTAATGGTATTGATGACAATCCATTAACGCCTGCCGACAACACGAATCCAAATGATGGATGTAGTTACAACAAAGTAGACCAAGTGTTTGCGAATACTAGCATAGCATGGAAAGCATTAGACTGTGATAAGGATGGTAATCCAAACGGCACCGATCCGAACCCACAAGCAGCAACAGCGGCAAACGATGCTTTAACAGCCCCATTTGGCTTAACGAGTACAGTAAGTGTATTATCGAATGATGACTTCTTACCAGTGTTGAGCAATGTAGTTACGAGAACAGGTGGTACAGCAACCGGAACCGTAGTGTTTGCACCAACAACAGGTATCATGAGTTACACTCCATCAGCGACAGAGCCAGGAGGAACGAATGTAACAGTTGTTTACCAAGTATGTAACACCTTGGTGACACCACAAGTATGTGCTAGTGCGACAGTAACGATAAGTGTACCAGCAGCAGGAGACCAAGATGGGGATGGCGATCCAGACAACACGGATCCACAACCAACGAACTCATGTGTATGGGGCATCGGTCAAGTGTTGGCGAATACGAGTACTACTTGGCGTAATACAGACTGTGATGGTGATGGAGTAACAAACTATAACGAAGCCACAGGCGCAGATGGAAACCCAGCGACGTTAGCAGACAACACAGATCCACTGAGTGCCTGTAGCTTAAACTTAGGACAAGTGACTTTAGTAGCGACAAGTACAGGCGACTGTGATGGTGATGGTGTAACGAACAAGGATGAGATTAATGGTATTGATGATAATCCATTAACGACGGCCGATAATACCAATCCAAATGATGGATGTAGTTACAACAAAGTAGACCAAGTGTTTGCGAATACTAGTATAGCATGGAAAGCATTAGACTGTGATAAGGATGGTAATCCAAACGGCACGGATCCAAACCCACAAGCAGCTACAGCGGCAAATGATGCTCTAACAGCCCCATTTGGCCTAACGAGTACAGTAAGTGTGTTGTCGAATGATGATTTCTTACCAGTATTGGGCAATGTAGTTACGAGAACAGGTGGTACAGCAACCGGAACCGTAGTGTTTGCACCAACGACAGGTATCATGAGTTATACTCCATCAGCGACAGAGCCAGGAGGAACGAATGTAACAGTTGTATACCAAGTATGTAACACCTTGGTGACACCACAAGTATGTGCTAGTGCGACAGTAACGATAAGTGTACCAGCAGCAGGAGACCAAGATGGGGATGGCGATCCAGACAACACGGATCCACAACCAACGAACTCATGTGTATGGGGCATCGGTCAAGTGTTGGCGAATACGAGTACCACTTGGCGTAATGCAGACTGTGATGGTGATGGAGTAACAAACTATAACGAAGCCACAGGCGCAGATGGAAACCCAGCGACGTTAGCAGACAACACAGATCCACTGAGTGCCTGTAGCTTAAACTTAGGGCAAGTGACTTTAGTAGCGACAAGTACAGGAGACTGTGATGGTGATGGCGTAACGAATAAGGATGAGATTAATGGTATTGATGACAATCCATTAACGACGGCCGATAATACGAATCCAAATGATGGATGTAGTTACAACAAAGTAGACCAAGTGTTTGCGAATACTAGTATAGCATGGAAAGCATTAGACTGTGATAAGGATGGCAATCCAAATGGCACGGATCCAAATCCACAAGCAGCTACAGCGGCAAACGATGCTCTAACAGCCCCATTTGGCTTAACGAGTACAGTAAGTGTATTATCGAATGATGACTTCTTACCAGTATTGGGCAATGTAGTTACGAGAACAGGAGGTACAGCAACCGGAACCGTAGTGTTTGCACCAACAACAGGTATCATGAGTTATACTCCATCAGCTACAGAGCCAGGAGGAACGAATGTAACAGTTGTATACCAAGTATGTAACACCTTGGTGACACCACAAGTATGTGCTAGTGCGACAGTAACGATTAGTGTACCAGCAGCAGGAGACCAAGACGGCGATGGCGATCCAGATAACACGGATCCACAACCAACGAACTCATGTGTATGGGGCATCGGTCAAGTGTTAGCGAATACGAGTACCACTTGGCGTAATGCAGACTGTGATGGTGACGGAGTAACAAACTATAACGAAGCCACAGGCGCAGATGGAAATCCAGCGACGTTAGCAGATAACACAGATCCACTGAGTGCCTGTAGCTTAAACTTAGGGCAAGTGACTTTAGTAGCGACAAGTACAGGCGACTGTGATGGTGATGGTGTAACGAATAAGGATGAGATTAATGGTATTGATGACAATCCATTAACGCCTGCCGACAACACGAATCCAAATGATGGATGTAGTTACAACAAAGTAGACCAAGTGTTTGCGAATACTAGCATAGCATGGAAAGCATTAGACTGTGATAAGGATGGTAATCCAAACGGCACCGATCCAAACCCACAAGCAGCAACAGCGGCAAACGATGCTTTAACAGCCCCATTTGGCCTAACGAGTACAGTAAGTGTATTATCGAATGATGACTTCTTACCAGTGTTGAGCAATGTAGTTACGAGAACAGGAGGTACAGCAACCGGAACCGTAGTGTTTGCACCAACAACAGGTATCATGAGTTACACTCCATCAGCGACAGAGCCAGGAGGAACGAATGTAACAGTTGTTTACCAAGTATGTAACACCTTGGTGACACCACAAGTATGTGCTAGTGCGACAGTAACGATTAGTGTACCAGCAGCAGGAGACCAAGATGGGGATGGCGATCCAGACAACACGGATCCACAACCAACGAACTCATGTGTATGGGGCATCGGTCAAGTGTTGGCGAATACGACAACTGCTTGGCGCAACGCAGACTGTGATGGTGACGGAGTAACAAACTATAACGAAGCGACAGGACCAGATGGAAACCCAGCGACGTTAGCAGACAACACAGATCCACTGAGTGCTTGTAGCTTAAACTTAGGACAAGTGACCTTAGTAGCGACAAGTACAGGCGACTGTGATGGTGATGGTGTAACGAATAAGGATGAGATTAATGGTATTGATGACAATCCATTAACGCCTGCCGATAATACCAATCCAAATGATGGATGTAGTTACAACAAAGTAGACCAAGTGTTTGCGAATACTAGCATAGCATGGAAAGCATTAGACTGTGATAAGGATGGTAATCCAAACGGCACGGATCCAAATCCACAAGCAGCAACAGCGGCAAATGATGCTCTAACAGCCCCATTTGGCTTAACGAGTACAGTAAGTGTGTTGTCGAATGATGACTTCTTACCAGTATTGGGCAATGTAGTTACGAGAACAGGAGGTACAGCAACCGGAACCGTAGTGTTTGCACCAACAACAGGTATCATGAGTTATACTCCATCAGCGACAGAGCCAGGAGGAACGAATGTAACAGTTGTATACCAAGTATGTAACACCTTGGTGACACCACAAGTATGTGCTAGTGCTACAGTAACGATTAGTGTACCAGCAGCAGGAGACCAAGACGGCGATGGCGATCCAGATAACACGGATCCACAACCAACGAACTCATGTGTATGGGGCATCGGTCAAGTGTTGGCGAATACGAGTACCACTTGGCGTAATGCAGACTGTGATGGTGACGGAGTAACAAACTATAACGAAGCCACAGGCGCAGATGGAAATCCAGCGACGTTAGCAGACAACACAGATCCACTGAGTGCCTGTAGCTTAAACTTAGGACAAGTGACTTTAGTAGCGACAAGTACAGGCGACTGTGATGGTGATGGTGTAACGAATAAGGATGAGATTAATGGTATTGATGATAATCCATTAACGACGGCCGATAATACCAATCCAAATGATGGATGTAGTTACAACAAAGTAGACCAAGTGTTTGCGAATACTAGCATAGCATGGAAAGCATTAGACTGTGATAAGGATGGTAATCCAAACGGCACGGATCCAAACCCACAAGCAGCAACAGCGGCAAACGATGCTCTAACAGCCCCATTTGGCTTAACGAGTACAGTAAGTGTGTTATCGAATGATGACTTCTTACCAGTATTGGGCAATGTAATTACGAGAACAGGAGGTACAGCAAGTGGAGTAGCAGTATTTGCACCAACGACAGGTGTGTTAAGCTATACACCAACTGTGAGCGAGCCAGGTACAACCGTAACAGTTGTTTACCAAGTATGTAACACCTTAGTTACACCACAGGTATGTGCTAATGCAACAGTAACGATAACAGTACCAGCAGCACCACGTTTAAGTATCGCAAAAGCAGCTCCAAGTGGCTCAATAAATGCCTTTGACAACTTTACTTACACTATTACCGTGAGTAATCTTGGAAGTGCAGCTACAACTGGCACGATTACTGTTAAAGATACATTACAAAGTGGCCTAAGCTTTGTATCATCAAGTACAGCCACAGGTTGGAGCTGTAGTTCGTCAGGCCAAGTAGTAACATGTACACGAACTAGCAGTATTCCATCAGGAAGCAA
>NZ_JASHIF010000038.1:0-5443 GCF_030056595.1 Flectobacillus roseus | reverse complement strand
ACTGGTGTTCACCTCTTCCCATCTCGAACAGAGCAGTTAAGCCCAGTACCGTTGATGATACTGCAATCAAATGCGGGAAAGTAAAAAAGCTCCAAAATATTATAACAAACACAAGCCACCTCATAAAGGTGGCTTTTTTGTTGTTAGGGCTCTGCAAGTAGAACAAGCAACTACAGAAAAGTAAAAAATACACTTAGGGTAACCCTAGAGGTGAAATACATTTTTTAACTACCAGAGTACTGAAGAGTACGAGTCGGCGTTAAATGCGAGAAAGTATAAAACTACATCTATGAAAGTCGAGCTCTACATCCTCTTTATTTCTTTTCTAATTATAACCCTATTTAACTTTAAGAAACATAAAGTTTTTCTTTAAACTTATTTTATTATATAAAGATTATCGATACTTTTACTCAAAATAAATCTTGTAAATACTTTCTACCCCTAAAATATGAGAACAGCGCTTGTCTCATTATTGCTACTATTATCCGTAGCTTCAGAAATATCGTTAGCTCAAAAACGATATGCTCCTCGATATAGCTATTTAGATGGCTATTCTTTAACAGCAACTGCTGGTATTCCATATATTGTTGGAGAACTTCATGGTATTCAAGGTTTCCCTACCATTTATAATTTATCATTGGAAAAGGGATTTTCTCCTAAAGTATCTGGACGATTAACTGTAATGTCTGGAATAGCCCAGAGTCAAAATAGTGCAGAATATCATGCCTATGCTCGAAATAATTATTGGGGAGTGTCAATAGCGCCTGTGATAAATTTAACAGCTCTATTCGCCCGAGAACAAGAACGTCAGCTCAAATGCTACATGTCAGTAGGCATAGGGTTATTGAGATTTCATACTGATGTATATAATATAAATGACCAGTTATTACGTACTACCTCAAATAGTACAAGCCGACATACACCCATTTTTCAACAATTTGGCCCGGGTTCTGGAGCAGTGGGTATCTACTATACAAGGGAAGTGTTTATCCCATTGACTTTTTCCTGCGATTATAAACTCCTCCCTCGACTTTACTTGAATGGCTCAGTAGGCGTTAATTGGATTAGCACAGATAAGTTTGACGGAACTACTCCGTATAATTTATCAGACCCTTATTTTGTAGAAGGTCCTAATTCATACAGTAATACAGCAAATGATGGATGGGTAAATGTGAATATTGGCTTGAAATATAAGTTTATTGCACAACGATTTATACATCAGAGAGGTATTTAGCACTTCATATTTTACTAATAAATGAATTTGTGATTTTAGAGTTGCCTTTGAGTGGATTAAATAACTATTTTTATACTTTTCTAAAAATACGTAAGTTTTTACATATATCTAAACTTTAATAACTATCACACCATCTATGATCAAGGTATTATTTATATTTCTACATGGACTATGGTTCACTCCAATGTTGTTTAATCAGCCTATTTCTTCAAGGATTGAAGCTGTTACTGTATATCCCGACGGGGCTCAGATTACTAGAAAAGCTAAAGTCGATTTACCTGTGGGAAAGACCGAAATACTTTTTTCAGGCTTAGGAGCAACGCTAGATGCTAAAAGTTTACAAATAAGCGTAGATACTCGGGTAAAGGTATTGGAAGTTAATCATCGACTAAAAGATATTAAAAAGGAAGAGCAAGAGGAAATTAAAAAGCATGAAGACCAAAAAACGGCTATCGATGCTAAAATAAAGAACTTCAGAGCTATGCTGACTGTTTATAAACGCGAAGAAGAGTTGCTTGTTAAAAATCAAACGATAGGCACTGCTTCAACAGCAAAAGTGGAAGAGTTGAAATTGCTGGTTGATTTTCAGCGCCAACGTATGACGGAGGTTCTGAACAAACAGTTGGAAATAGAGAGGAATATTCAAGCATTTGAGGATGAAAAGAAAAAACACGATCAAGCCTTAACAGAGCTCACCGAAAAGCAAACAGCTAATACCTCTGAAGTACTAGTGACGGTAGAAACAAAAGAAGTATTAGCTGATGTAACATTCAATATTTCGTATTACGTCAAAGAAGCAGGTTGGATTCCAACTTACGATGTGCGTGTCGAAAATGTATTAAAGCCTTTAAAATTAGCCTATAAAGCTTATGTGTATCAATATTCAGGAGAAGATTGGAGAGCTGTGAAGCTACGTTTTTCAACAGCTACTCCTAATAAAAATGCTACACCTCCTGAATTACAAAAATGGTTTTGGGGAGAAGCTAACGATTACTCTTCCTATTATAATTCAGTTGAAAGTAATTCAAATGAACTAACTGAAGTAAAAGGTTCGGTGAGAGACTTCGCAACTCAAAATGGCCTGCCAGCAGTATCTATCTCCTTCGCTGGAACAAACTTTGGAACAGCTACAGATGCCAATGGAAATTATCGTTTGGCCATTCCCCCTAATTTACAGAAGAAAGGTCTAGAGTTAATATATTCTTATATAGGCTATAAAACTCAACGACAAAGGGTTTATGGTAATAAGCTTGACATATTATTGCAAGCTGACCATAATGAATTAAATGAGGTAGTGGTGGCTGGCTATGGTAGGCAACAAAAGCAAACTATCACAGTTGGTATAGCAACAGTTGAAAGAAAAAGTAAAGATGCTCCAGCAATAACTAATATCGAGGAGAGTGAAGCTCCGACAAGTCTGAGTTTTGATGTTATCTCACCAACAACGATTCCTTCAGATGCTGAAACTCATACAATAGATTTGAAGGAAGAGGATATTCCTACTTTGTATGAATATAAAGTGATTCCCAAAATAGACACCGATGTTTTTTTACAAGCAAAAGTAGTAGACTGGGAGAAATATAATTTGGTCGATGGAGACGTGAATCTTTATTTAGAGGGCACTTATGTGGGTAAAAGCGATTTGACTTTAAAGCAAAACGATACGCTTACTTTTGCGTTGGGAAGAGATAAAAATATAATTGTTACTCGAAAAAAACAGAAGGAATTACAGAAAAAACAATTTTTAAGTAATAGTAAAGTCGATCATGTAAGCTATGAAATTGAGTTGAAAAATACGAAAAAGTATCCTATTAATATTATGGTTGAAGACCAATTTCCTGTAACAAGATTAAAGGAAATAGAAATCTATGACAAGCTTGCACCTGAGGCAGGGGTTGACAATGATTCAGGAAAGATTACTTGGCGACTAAACCTCGCTGCTATGCAACAAAAGAAATTGACTTTTCAATATTCTGTTAAATCTCCCAAAGGGACTAACAATAGCACTGAATAGTTTTAGAGCCGTATCTCAACGATACGGCTTTTTTTACGTAATTTTGCCCCAAATTTTGCTAAACTAGGCTTAGGCCTATTGCTCAACATAATGAATTATCTATCAGCAGAAAATATTTCTAAAAACTTTAATGAGCGTTGGCTTTTTAAAGGTATCAATTTCGGTATTCTTAAAGGTGATAAAGTAGCCTTAGTGGGTCAAAATGGCTCTGGAAAGACTACTTTAATGAATGTCTTGGCAGGAGTGATTCCTGCCGACGAAGGTACTATCAGTATTCGCAAAGGAATTACTGTTGGGTATCTTTCACAAAATCCTGCATTCAATGAATCGTTGTCGGTCATGGATTCCCTTTTTGATGGCGATTCACCGACAGTGCAAGCCATCAAGGCATATGAAAATGCTATGTTGCATCACAACGATGATGATTTGACGAGAGCGCTTGAGTTGATGGACAAATACCAAGCTTGGGACTACGAAAGTCGTGTGGAACAAGTTTTAGGGAAATTGGGTATTCATGACCTCGATAAACCTATTACGTCATTGTCGGGTGGTCAGCGCAAGCGTGTGGCTATGGCCAAAATTTTGATTGAGGAGCCAGATTTAATCATCATGGATGAACCGACCAACCACCTCGATTTAGAAACAATCGAGTGGTTGGAGCAAACTCTTTCTTCCCAAAATGTAACCTTGTTATTAGTAACCCACGACCGTTATTTCTTGGATAGAGTTTGTAATAATATTGTTGAGTTGGATAATGGTAAAACGTATCCTTACAAAGGAAATTATGGGTATTTCTTAGAGAAAAAAGCTGAACGTGAAGCCATGGAAGCGGCAAGTATCGATAAAGCTAAGAACCTGCTTCGTACTGAGCTAGAATGGATGCGCCGCCAGCCTAAAGCGCGTGGAACAAAAGCACAATACCGTGTAGATGCTTTTTATGATTTGAAAGATAAGGCTTCGCAAACTAAGGACGATTCTAAAGTACAGTTAAATGTAAAAATGGCTCGTCAGGGTAGTAAGATTTTAGAAATTGATGACTTATCAAAAAGCTTTGGCGAACAAAAAATCGTTGCTAATTTCTCTTATGTTTTCAAGAAAAAAGATAGAATTGGTATCATTGGAAAAAATGGAGCTGGAAAGTCAACATTTTTGAATATGATTACGCAAAACCTTAAACCCGATTCAGGAAATATTACCACAGGCGAAACGGTTGTTTATGGTTATTATCAGCAGGGCGATTTAGAATATAGAGATGGGCAAAGAGTTATTGATATAGTGACCGAAATTGCCGAATACGTTACTTTAGGAAATGGACAGAGCATTACGGCAAGTCAGTTTTTGACGCATTTTAAGTTTGAGCCTAAAGTACAATATACACTTGTTGAAAAGCTGTCTGGGGGCGAAAAACGCCGTTTGGCTTTGATGCGAGTTTTGATTAAAAACCCTAACTTCTTGATTCTGGATGAACCTACCAACGACTTGGATATTCAGACATTGAATATTTTGGAGGACTTCTTAATGGAGTTTGGTGGCTGTTTATTGCTAGTATCTCACGACCGTTATTTTATGGACAAATTGGTTGAACACCTTTTTGTGTTTGAGGGAGAAGGACAAATTCGTGATTTCCCAGGAAACTATACCGATTATCGTGAATGGAAAGATGAATTGGATAAGCAAGAGGCTCAAGCTAAATCAGCACCGAAAAAAGTAGAAACGCCAAGTGCTCCGGTTGTTCAAGAAGCTCCTGTGGCTACTTCTACCAAAAAGAAACTTTCTTATAAAGAACAAAAAGAATATGAATCTTTGGAAGGGGAAATCGCTAAATTGGGAGACCGTAAAGCTGAATTGACAGAAAAACTCAATGCTGGGGGGGCTTATGAAGAATTGGCAGTTTGGGCTAAGGAGATAGAACAAATTGCAGACCAACTTGACGAAAAAGAACTTCGTTGGTTAGAGCTATCAGAAATGATGTAGACTGCATAATTCTTTCATAATAAAAGCATTACTGTATATTCAAGTGCCACAATTTGTATTGTGGCACTTTTTTTTGTTTAACTTTATCTAAAATTATTCAAAGTCTACTCTACCCTACTAAAAAATGGGACAAATTAGGTAAAAAGAAAGGGAAGCAAGAGTTTTGTAGTTACCAAGCTCCAAAACATCCCACTTCCCATGAACCAACGGCTCGAAAGCGA
>NZ_JASHIF010000037.1:0-15230 GCF_030056595.1 Flectobacillus roseus | reverse complement strand
TCTGCTACTGCTGTAGGTGTTTTAGGGTTTGGATCAGTACCATTTGGATTACCATCTTTATCACAATCCAATAATTTCCATGCTGCACTTGTATTACTTAATACCTGATCTACTGCATTGTAGCTACAACCATCTAATGGGTTTGTATTATCAGCTGTCGTTGCTGGGTTATTGTCTGTACCTGTAACCTCTTTGTAGTTTGTTACACCATCGCCATCACAGTCACTATTTCTCCATGCCGTCGTTGTACTTGATAATACTTGATTCGGTCCCCATACACAACCATCTGTAGGAGCAGGGTCTGTATTGTCTGGGTCTCCATCGCCATCCAAGTCAACTACGACAACCTGAAAACATTTTGGAGCTGAAATGGCAAAACATGCCCCGTTGACATCAGTTGTGATATTCTTACCGATTGTTAAGTTATTAATAATACCACTATAATTAATAGCATATATCTTGTAAGTTCCAACAGAAGTGGGAGTAAAACTTGGGGTATATGAAGGGGCACTTAAAATTTTTCCATTTCCATCAACTAGCACAAATTGCGTTGTATATTCAGGACTTGTGTTATTTCCAGATATCGTTGCTGTCAAATTACTACCAAGGGTAACAGTATTTATGGAAGTACAGACAGGGGGGCTTATTTCAAAACATTTTGGTTGAGAGGTTGCCACGCAACTTCCTCCAATGCTATTAATTTGAGTACCAAGAGAAAAATTGGGTAGACTAATAGCATTGGCATCATAATTAATAGCGTAAATTTGATATGTAGTCAAACTACTTACGATGGGCGCAATAAAGCTCCCAACGTTATTTGATGACACAATATTACCAAGTGCATCTGTCAAAACAAAGATAGTCGTATAAGCCAAGTTATTTCCAGTAACAGTTGCCGTGAGAATACTTCCAGAGCTTGCAGAGGTACAAGTCAATGAGGGTAGTATATTTACGGTAGGCCTTATCGAAGAAGGTAGCGCTCTTTTGTTAAATCGTTTTACATTACTGCCTACAGTGCTTTCAATATTAGAAAAAGAGACAGTAGCTGATAAACTTATGATTGACAAAACAGACAAAACTACCCGAGTAAAAATAGTATTTGCTCTTTTCATTATTAGTCTTGTTAAGTGTTCCTACTTAGAACTAAAAAAATCAGTCAACACCATTTGATAATAAATACTGTTGCCCTTCATAAGTTTAGTTTAAACTACCAGCATTAGCTGCACAGGTAACTGTTAATATATAAGTAGCAATTTTACAATTAGTACCTGTATTATCACATACCTGAATACAGTAATAGTAAGTACCTGCCGTATTAGGAGCCGTAAATGTATATACCCCTGAAGTTGAGTTAACACTTAAATTACTCGAAGAAGGAAGCGGTAATATACCTTGAACACCTGAAGGTGCAACACAACCACTTGCAGGAATACTATAAGTGTAAGGAGTTACTCCACCAGTTGGAACAGTTTCTGTAGGGGCATCTCCAGTCACGGATGAACCAGCAGGTACTGTTTTAGAAGGGTTGGTCACTGTAAGAGTAAATGCATCCCCAACTGATAGTGTATAGACGGAATACGTATCAGGCGAAAGAGTATTTGTGGTTGTTATAGAACCTGTACTAAGACTTGCGCCTGCATCTGCAGAAGCAGGAATATTGACCCATTGGGTTCCATTCCAACCTACTATTTTTACGCTTGTCGTACTTAAAATACCCGAATTTGCGTCCCATGTCAAAGTTATACGAGTAGGATTAGAGCCATTGATATCCCAATACTCAACGTTGCTTACATTTGATACACCGGAGGCCATAGCAGAACTAGAATAGCCATCAGTGGTGGGGTTATTACCAAAATAAGCTGCATCAATTGGCGAAGTTGCAGAAGCTGAACTAACACCCGCAGGACGTAATTTTGAACCGTTTCCGATGGGAAACGTAAATGCGGTTGGCAGATATGTTTTAACATAACCATTCACATGAGAGGTGTTTGTTGCACCTGTATAGCTAGATGTCCCTACAAAACTTAGATATCCCTTTTGAGCAGTTCGTTTTGTTAGGATGGCATTACTGACAAAGGAGTGTTGAGCGTTTATAATGCTCATCTCTAAACCTTGTCCGATATAAGTATTGCCAAATGTCCCTAATTGACCATAAATATTTATGGTACCAATAAGACAAAAAATAAAAAATATAGATTTTTTTAGCATGGCTTCCTTGGTTTAGTAAATGAAGAGACTACCTATAGTAATCTTTTTGCATAAGTGTAACCATATACCATTCCATTCCTTACTAATGGGAAAAACTTGAAAATATACCATTCGCCTGTATTAAATGCAATCGTGCCATCAACTAACTCCGAAGTGACATTTTCAGTTACTATATTTAGTGCATCATTATTAATAACGAAATAACTAATGGCATTACCAAGAATAGTTGTATTGACGCCACTAGGATAGGTTCTTGTAACAAGACTGTAAGAAATATTGCTAGAAGTAGTATTGACAAGCTTTGGAGCATAAGTATTTCTAATAAAGTCCAATCTTAAACCTTTAATAATCACAGCATTACTAATACTACCACCACCAACAGTCATGGCCTCAGATAATAGTCTGGATGTGGTGTTATCAGTACCAGATTCTGCAATTGGCCCTAACATTAAAGGAGTGGGTGTACCTGGGGCCTCAAAATTTGCAGTTGTAGCCTGATACATAAAAGAACGTTCCTCTCCAACTGCCCATGAGCTACTAGCACTACTACTACTAGAAGTGGTACTTATACGAGCCCAGGCGCTTCCATCCCAATAGTAATAGCCAGGTACAATATTATTGGGTGCTACACCAGCTGTAGCAGTATTGTACACCAAAAGACCTGTAGCAGGTGAGGCAATTGTAACAGCATCGGTTTTACTGGTCAATGCAACCCTTGTCAATAAAACACCTTTGTTGGTGGATTCAACCTCAAAAATTGCTGAAGGCGTGATGGTAGTAGGATTGTTGCCTACCTTGACTTGACCAGTAACTGAAAATGCGAAAGTCAACGCAATTGCATAAGCAAATGCTTTAAATACATTAGAAAGTTTCATAAGTATATATATTAAAAATTGAAAAAATACATTAGACGGAATTGTCAAATTTATAAAAAACTCAAAACTGAGTTGAACAAAGAAAGATGTTGCTTAAACACCTACCCAAATATTGAAGGGGTCAAAAATTTGTATGACTGTGAATAGTATTTTATGTGATTAAAGAGAAAGTTAAACTACTGCTTTGTTCAAGGAGTATAAACACAAGAAACATAGGAAGTCGATATGAGTTTAAAGTTTCCTCCAAATGAAAAGATATTATTTGAAGACTTTTACCATTCCGATTTGCATAAAATCTGTTGTTCATCGTTCGAATAATTTGAGAGGAAAAAACTATAGATCATTTCATATTCCTCTTTTTTTTGTTACAAAATTTTAAATAACAATAACTATGCACAAAAAAACAGAGCTTTTGTGTAATAATAACTTATCAAATATCAATCCAGCGAAAAAGCCAATAGGTTGTTTATTAGATGAACAACTGGAGAAGGTGATGAAATACAAGTGATATGTTCAAACTAACAACACAATTGCTCATTCCATATTATTTCCTCTAACACTCTGGATTGTTTTCTGCCAAAATCTTCAATTACTTAAGTATCATAATGTAAAATCAGTAGGAGTTAGTAAAATGTATTCAGAATGTTGGTAGAAATAACTTTATCATTTTTGCTTATAGTATATAGCTTAATGTCTATTACTATTAAGATTGATTTTGCCTACTAACTTAGTTGAATATATACAAGGCTTTAAAGATTTTATATTTGTTGCAAAAATTGTTTTAGTTCATATTTGAAAGCTCTTCCTATCTTAATCTCCTTTCCACTTAGGACTAATGACCCTTTTCCAAGTTCTACACGTTTTATGTAGGAAGTATTGATTATTTGAGACTTGTTTATTTGGATAAACATGGATCCTAATTCTTGTTTGAATTTTTTTAAGGTCTTTTTTCTGACAAAAACTTTGTGATATGTTGTATTAATAAATGTGTAATTTCCTTGAGCTTCTATAAATAAGATTTCTTCAAACCGAATTTTTATAGTTTGATGGTTCCGATTAAAGACCTCGATGTATTGGGTAAGTTTAGGAGGATAGGCGCTTATTAACAGGTTAATCGACGATTTAAAAGAGAACTCATGAAGAGGCGTACTCAAAAGTAAACTTTTGGGATGCTTACTTATCAGCTCATTTATCGCATTATCAACAACCTCGACAATAAACAATATTGGAATTTCTAATAAAGCCTCTTTAGTAAATATTTCGAATAATGGATTTTCTGATGTTTTGACGTCTGTGATAATCAAATCGATTTGATTTAGGTCCAAATAGTAGTATATAGTTATTAAATCGTTTGCAATCCCTACACAAGTATGAGACTCCTCATCTAGGAGTGATAAAATGTGTTTGGCTACAAGATTGTCGGCTGTAACAATCAAAGTTTTGACGGGATAATTGACTCTGTTTTTATTTTGCATAGTTCTTAAGTATGTTTCTATAAATAGATAAATCACATAATTGATACTTGATGTGACCGCTCCGAGTATCAATAAAAAATGACAATAAGCGATTCGAGGTGACGAACTACTATTTTTGTTAGAATTATCTAATTAGATTACTCCACTAAAGAGTATCTTCTGATAATTCATTGAGGTGTATTTTTGAGGTAATTCAAACACTTTTACGACCAAACTAAGTGCATGTATTCGCTCTTGTTATTAGAACCTTGGTAATGACAAATTACTCATATATTTTTTGAATGAGCGTATTTCTAGTTTAATGCAATGATGATAAAATAAGAAATTTAATATCGAACCCACATAAATATACGTTATCATTTTAGTCATCATATATTTTTAAAAATAGCGGTCAAACTAAACAGTAATTCTGGTGATTAAGATGAAAGTAAATCGCTAAATGACTTGCTGGCTAAATGACTTTAAGTTGTGATGTTTCAAATTTCTCATATTAAAAAAAACTAACCCAAAGTAGGAAGACGTTAATAATGATGAATTACATAATAATGATGACGAATTACAATTTTGTAATACATGAGGATAGAATTTTAGCAATCAAAATTAGTTTGAGGAATGTTTTGTAGTATACGATTTGAATAATGAATCTTAGGTATAATAGTTGATAAGCCAACATAGAAACGATATGCTTTTTAGGATTTTAAGAGAAAGTTAGTGAAGAATAATTATTTGGAAATATCTGGAAAATAAAAAGAACTTCTTTGATTCATTGGATATATTCGCCGTCATTTATTCGATAGTGCTCATAATGGTAAAGCAAAATGTACCCTCAGTTCAAGCAGTGTATTTTAAAATACTCATATATTTGTCTTAAGATGTCAAATTATAAAGCTTGAATAAATCCGAACCTATTTTATTCAAAATATTATTTCAGGCAACCTAAAGTCTGCCATGAATGTCTATTGCATACGTATATCAAGTTGGTGGGCAAAATTAAATTCGAATATTAAGCTCTGGACTTTCGGAAAAATATCTCTCATGAATTCAAATAAACTATTTTTCTTTGTTCCTACGGCTTATAGTCTAAAGTCTATTAATTCAATTTTATTTTGCATTAATATTTAAACTAATGTGTCAATAATTAATCTCTAACATTCTAAATAGTATGGAGCGGAAATTAAGTCAAAAAAAACTATTAGTTATCGAGGATGATGATGCTTTTGATATGTGGATTGGGCTAGTACTAACTCAATTAGAAATCATAGATTTTCATAGAGTAAGATTAGCTGAGGATGCTTTGATTTATCTTGAAAATAATTGTCCTGACTTAATAATTTGTGATATCTTTTTGGAGGGTGAGTTAACAGGTATAGATTTTTTAAAGAAAATACAGCATTTTTCTATTCCTATTATTGTAGTGACCTCGTCTACAAGTCTGTTAGTTTATAGAGAAGTCCAAAGGGTTGAAAATGTAATTTATATGGTCAAGCCTTTTCAACCAATAACCTTCATTGCAGCGATAGAGAGGTTATTACTTCCCAATGGTCAATTTTTTAATGAGCCATTTATTTTTGTAAGGGTACAGAATAAACAGTTGAAAATATTTTTTAAAGATATATTATACTTAGAGTCTGATGGTAACTATACATATATCCACACCCGTGAAAAAAAATTAGCCCTACTCAAAAGTATTTCTAAACTTTTAGATGAACTTGATAAAAGGTTTGTAAGATGTCATAAAACTTACGCTGTAAACAAACAGCATATTATTGCAAAAACTACAACACAAATAGAAATTGCCAAAACCTACCTACCCATAGGAAGGAGCTACCAAAAGATTTTAGAAAGTGAAATAATGTCGTAGAGAATAGAATCGTTCACTACTTGAATGATAAGCCCTATCTTATATTATACCTCGAACGCTTTGATGTGAATAGCCTAAATGATTAAATCAATATTTTTTATCTGGTTCTCCTCACAAAAGGCCTTTGGAAACAAATCTACTTAGGTCTATTTCACATTATTAAATATTCAATAGAATCAGTACCATCGATTATTAATGTTTTGTCTTTGTTCTAAACTTCATAGTCTAACCAATGAATGCGTCTCGCTACTTGCAGTTTTTTATCATTATTTTGGTGGTCTCTCTTATCCAAAGCGAGTACAGTGATGCAAAGAGAGAAATTAAGAATTTGGATGAAAAGAAAATTGAGGAAGAAATCCGAGTTGCTTCATCATTTATCAATAATAATGAAGACAGTGCAAAATACTATCTTAAAAAAATAGATATAATAACTAGACCTTTGCCTAATCAATTTCAACGAGGTAAATTTTTTTTGGTATTGGGTAATTACTATTTATTCCATTCAAAAATTTCAGCAGCAGAAGAAAGCTATAGGAAAGTGCTAGAAATAGCAAATCACATTGATAATGGAAGAAGGAGTTTATTGGTACAACCAGCCCTTTATTCGCTTGGTAATCTGGCAACGAGAAAAGGTAAATACTTAGAGGGTATCAAATATTTTTTGGAAAATGAACAACAATTACTAACAGTTCAGAATGTCAACGAGCTAAGTAAAAAACAAGATTTTTCCTATTTAAGGCATATTCTATGTAACAATTATTTTGCATTATGTACAATATATTTTTCTCTAAGTAATCAGGAAAAAAGTTCTTATTATCTTAATAAAACATACCCCTATTTATCACGATATAGTGATACGCTTTATTATTTTGTTTTTAAGGGTATGCTCTCCAATGGTAAACAAGGTCGATACTATTTTACGAAAGCATTAGATAAAGCAATCCATGCAAAAGATTCCACAGCAATTAAGGAAAACCTAAGTAACATTGGTCTTACGCTTTTGGCTGAGAAAGAATATAAAAAAGCTATTGATTATGCTTACAAATCTATCAATATAAAGCTAAACCTTGACGATACTGACCCAAGTAATTATCAAAACTATTATATTTTAGGTATTTCCTATTTGTTCATAAAAAAATATGGCGATGCCGAGAAATTTCTAAAAAAAGCACTTGTTTATTATCAATTAAAGCAAGACAAAAACTACGAATATAGAACGCTCTTTTATTTACGAGATCTTTATGTTGCAACCGGTAATCACAAAAAAGCTTTGTCTTATTTCACTAGAGCTCAAAGTGTGAAAGATTCTCTCATAGGTATTAACAAACAAAATCAAATTGCACAGTTAGGCCTAGATTTTGAACTCAGTACCAAACAGAAAGAATTAGAGAATGAGCATAAATTTGAAATACTTATTTTTATCATTTTAACCATACTTGCTCTTTTATTATTAAGTACGATTGTTGCTTATTTCAGAATTAAAAATACTAGAGATTTATTAGCTACGCAGAAGAAAATAGTGGAGCAACAAGCAATTCAACTCAGTAAAGCAAATGCTACGAAAGATAAACTATTTATCATTATTGGCCATGATTTAAGAAGACCAATCAATAACTTAGTAAATTTTCTTTATTTGTTAGAAGATGACTATGTCGTTTCTCCCAGCTATCTTCAGAAGTTGAGATATAATCTTGATGGAGTTCAACTAATCCTTGAAAACCTATTCAAATGGGCTGAATCACAAATGAGGAATTCAGCTCCAAAAAGGAATCCAATTTCTATTGACTTGATAGTAAAAAACGTTATTTCTCAGCTGGAGGATAATTGTAGTCAAAAAGAAGTTAAATTGATTAATAGTTTGAATGGTGAAAAGATTAGTGGAGATGAAAATTATTTACAAATAATCTTTCGTAACATTATTAGCAACGCTATAAAATTTACCTCCAAAGGGGATAGTATTCATATTTATTCTGAGGTCTATGCTAATGAAACCCACATTATAGTCCAAGATACAGGTGTAGGGATTGATGAAAAGCAATTAAGAAGTATTTTTGAATATCCCTCACCACGAACGGGAACTAATAACGAAAAAGGCTCTGGATTTGGGCTAACTTTATGTCGAGAACTGATTCATAAAATCGAAGGTGATATTATTATTCAGAGCACTAAAGATGAAGGTACCTCTGTTGTACTTATATTTCAAAATGCTTAGGTATCTTTCATATTATTTCTATTAATGAATTATATATATTCATTACTATACCCAGCTTTTTTTAAGTAGATATATTTTTTTGATAATGAGACATTTGCATTTTTATCCATCTTAAAAAGCTGAATATTCTATTCTCAATATCTGTATCTGTCAATATTGCTTGCCGGAATAATTCTTGAATCACATTTATACCCTTTCTAAGAAAACTATTGGATTTATAACCATGCTTTTTATTTTTAATTTTTTGTACTTTAGCGTGAAAGTAAATTCCCATACTTATGCAAACGGCATATGATATAGCGACTAAGGCAAGGAGTTTTTTAATCTTTTTCAAACATTTTAAATGCGTTTTTTCTAAGTTAAAACCTCTACCTTTCAATCCTTGAAAACAAGTCTCAATAGTCCATCTTTTAGCATATAGTTGCCCCATAAATTCTACATTTACTGTACCCAATAAATATAAAAAATCACCATTTTGCAAGGCCTTGACCCAAACATTGGCCACTACACCATCTACAAGACAATCTCTTAATATCACAGCTTTGTTAATTTCTAAATTCAAGCTCTCTATTTTGCACACACTACCATTTGGTTTTCGTAATAAATGATGTTTTGGCAAGCGCATTACGAAGTTTATACCATTTGTCGGCTTCCCATTTTTAGTACAGTTTAAAAATATACATAATCTGGTTGTTTTGATTATGTTTTTAACCCTTCTTGGGCTGAGTGTAGCGTAGCGGAACGAAGCCCAAGAAGGGTGTTTTGTTTTTTCATTCTATAATCTACTGGGCTCATACCACCTAAAGAGACATGCGGGCGAACGAAATTATAATCCCTCAGCCATAGATCTGTTTCTTGGCGAACTTCCTCCAAAGAATCAAATGCATAAGCATCTAATACATGTCTGCGGTAAGTTTGGTTAAATCGCTCAATGTAGGCATTTTGTGTTGGTTTCCCTGGTTGAATATTTGAAAAACGATGTCGTTCATCTGACTCCATTCTTGCGCTAGCTTTGCTACAAATTCTGGCCCATTATCCATTCTAATCTTAGTGGGCTTGCCATATTTGTTCACCAAATGGCGAAGAATATAAATCACCCTACTACTCTTGAACGAGTAGTCTGTCTCTATGAAAAGTACTTCTCGATTGTAATCATCTATCACATTAAAGCTTCGGAAGGAACGTCCGTTGCTCAAAACATCACTCATGAAGTCTATGCTCCAAGTATGAGTAAAGCTCTGTGGAACTTCTAAGGGCTCTTTTATCCTAGCTGCAAGGCGTTTTTTAGCCTTTCTACGAATAGAAAGTCCCATCTGCACGTACACCCGATGTACTCGCTTATGATTGAAGATATGACCCGCATTGCGCATACGGTGGTAAAACTTCCAAAAGCCTTCACGAGGATGATTCTTACTCAATTGTGATAATTCATCCATTAACACTTGATCGTTCTTAACGGATTGATAGTTTAAACTGCTTCGGCTCGTTTTGAAGATACGGCATGCCTTGCTAATGCCTCTTGGATAGAGTTCTTTCAACTCTCGCACAAGTGCTCGCTTGACACAAGGCTTTAGAGCTTTTTTTCTATGACATATTTGGCCATATCCAACTCTAAGGCTAGGTCAGCATACATGCGCTTGAGTTTGGCGTTCTCTTCTTCAAGTTGTTTGACCTTCTTGAGTTCGCTAGCTTCCATGCCCCCATAACGCTGACGCCATTTATAAAATGTTACCTTGCTGACCCCATATTCGCGAACAATGGTGTCTAAGGACTTGCCAGATTCAAATTCCTTAAGAATCTTGGCAATTTCGGTCGGACTAAATTTGCTGCTTTTCATAATACTTACCTAAAGTTAAAAAATATCACACTTTTTAAACTTTTAATCCGTACTATTTTTGGGGAACCTTACAGATAATAGTATTCACAAAGATCATTACGACCGAATGCATGAAAAGCTTACCCAAAACAAGTCTTATGCCAAGCGAATGGTACGAATACGAAGTAAGACCGTCGAACCCGTGATAGGGACACTTGTGAATTTTATGAACATGAAACGAGTGAATACACGAGGTATCAAAGTCAGCAACAAACATGTATTAATAGCAAGTTTAGCTTACAACTTGCAGAAATATTTACGCTTCATTGTGAAAAAACCAGATATATTAGCCCAAGCTATTGCCCTTTCAGAAGGAGAAATTTATGCCTCTCTTAAAAGCGTATCAGTATTCATCAATAACTCAATTTTAAGCGTTTCAAATTTGAGGATACTTTGCAAAAACTAAAAAAACAGACCTCTCTTAAATCGCTTTAAAAGAGGTCTGGATGTATATTCTGTAAGTAAATTTTTAGGAAAAATGAGTTGTGCAACAGCTACCCATGTTAGCGGTAGTATTTTTCTGTTAGTTAAACGATTGTCTATATTCCAAAGGCGACATTTCGGTTTTCTTTTTGAAAAGTCGGTTGAACGATTGTGGTTGTTCAAAACCTAATTCGTAGGCAATTTCGCTTACTGACAAATTTGTTGTTAAAAGTTTTTCTTTTGCTTTTTCAATCAGTTTTTCGTGAATGTGTTGTTGGGCATTTTGTCCTGTCAGCAAACGCAACATATCGCTTAGATAATTTGCAGAATAATTGAGTTGGTTGGCTAAGTATTCAACTGTCGGTAATCCGTTTTTTAGTGTTTCTATATTATTAAAATAATCGTTCAAATGGTTTTCCATTTTTGTAAGCAAATCATTGTTTACGGCTTTTCGGGTAATGAACTGGCGTTCGTAAAAACGATTGCAATAGTTCAACAGCAAATCAATTTGCGACAGAATTATGTCTTGTGTGTGTTTGTCAATATGCTGATATTCTTTTTCTATTTTTTGAAAAATCTCAACAACATTTTGCTCTTCCTGTTGCGAAAGGTGCAATGCTTCATTTAGGGAATATGAAAAGAAGCCGTAATTTTTGATGCTGCTTTGCAATGGGTGTCTTTTCAAAAAATCAGGGTGGAAAATCAATACATATCCAGTTCCAATTGTTTCGTTAAAAGCGTTGGTTTCATCTACTTCAACAGATTGAACTTGTTTGGGTGCAATAAAAGTCATTGTTCCCTTGTCAAAATCGTAATACTTTTGTCCGTATTTTATTTTTGATTGGATATTGTTCTTTAGCGAAATAGTATAAAAATCGGTAGAAAAACGTTTCCATACATCTGAATTTACAGCGTGTATTTCAGAAACCAAAACCACACTTACCAACGGATGCAAAGGCGGTGGAATTGATAGTAAACGATGAAATTCCGATAAAGAGATAATTGTTTGCATACCTGTATAAAATTCCAAAAATGATTAAAGAAACAATTTCTATGATTAGCCAAAGTAATTGTTTTGAAAAAATCCGTCTAAAACAAATCCCAATAATCGGACTATTACAATCCCCAAAGTTAGAAAAAACAATACGGCACACACCAATAGTTTCCAATTACTCCATTGATTGTAAAAAATGAGCAATACTCCCAATCCAATCAGAATGCCCCATTTGACTCGCATTTCAATCATTTGATAGGCATTTTTGGGCAAAGGACTTTTGCTGATTATGTTTGGTTTGTATGTTGCGACACCACCTACCATAAACAAAACTGTCCCAATTATTTTTATAAAAACAGTCATTATTTCGACAAAAGGTTTTCATTAAAGAATAGGATTAGTTCGTTCAACGCTTCTGCTGTTGCTTTGGGTTGGTCGTATAAATCGTAATGGCTTGCACCTTTTACGATGTGTATTTTTTTGTTTTTTGAAGCTGCTTTGCTATATAAATCGAATCCGTCTCTGTAAGAACCGAAAGCTCCAACTTTATCACCAACGATAACCAACAAAGGCTGAGTGAGCAAAAATTCGGCAAGATGAAAAGCGTCAAACATTATTAGATTTGACATACTTGTAAAAAGTAATTTGTTGTTTGAAGTGGGATATTTTCCTCTTGATGTTCTGTAATAATCAATGGCTTCCAACATATCAAATTCGTCTATTCCTGTTTGTTTTGCTTCTTTAACAGAATTAGGTGTCCATTGTGTAATCATCGGCTCTGTTCCATTAGCTTCTGCCGTTCGTTGTGCAGAAACAGCTTCTAATGTTTCTAAAAAATTTGCTTCTCTAAATGCTCTGCTTGCATTAGTTCCTACAACTGTCCCAACTGCTTTTATTCGCTTTTCCGTCATTGCAGCGTTTGCTGCATAACCGCCACCAGCACAAATACCCAATAAACCAATACGGTTTTTATCTACAAAATCCAATGTTGTAAGGTAATCCACTGCACAGCGAATATCTTCCACACGAGCAGTAGGTTCTTCCAAATATCTCGGTTCTCCACCACTTTCGCCTTGAAAAGAAGCGTCAAAAGCCAATGCTATAAATCCATTTTGGGCAAGTTTTTTAGCATATAAACCTGCGGTTTGTTCTTTAACACTACTTCCCGGATGAACACAAACAATAGCCGGATAATTTTGTGTTTCGTCAAAATTGTCGGGCAAATGAAGATTGGCAACTGTGTCCCAATTTCTGTTTTTGAATTTTACTTTTCGCATTGTTTTATTCTTTTAAGTTTTACAATGCAAAATTCGTAGTCCTTTAAAAAGTAAATGTTTCCTAATCAAGGTTGTTTGTAACCAAATCGGGGTAAGGTGTCGGGGTAATATTACCGCTAACGGGCAGGGCTTTATGCAGGTTGGGCAATAGCAATCCGTCCGCCCACACAACCGCTGCCGATTGAAATTATGATGTTGAAGTTAAATACAAAAGCTCAAAGTTGCCGGTCCAGCCCCGAACCAATGCTTGGCTTTGCAATTGGCTGATGTTTGCTGGTCATGCCCAACTTGCATAAAACCCAATGTTGTGCGTTCGCTTTTTGTCATGCGATGCAAGGCGTTTGGCTAAAACTAATCCCTTTTCTTTCGTCAAGTGTTAGAAATTGTCCGCCTGTAAAAAGTGGTTTTTGTCTTACGATTTGCTTAAATCCTGATGACTTGAAACTTATACTTCCTTCTTGCAAGGCAATGTTCCATTCATAAATCCACTGATTTGTTTCTTGTTCTACTTTGTCAACAAGATAAAGGTCTGCTATTTCAAGCATATCTGTTGTTCCTCCGCTTCTGTCAACGTTCATTGTCAAAGCAAAGGCGTCTTTGAAAACTAAAGTACAAGGCGAAACCCAAAAAGAAAAAGCTTGTCCAGGCTTTATTGGATTAACCCATTTGAAAATATAGTCAATGTCAAATACTAAGTTTGTTGTACCAATTTCATCTACAGGCAAAAAGGTCAAGCCATAAATACTGCAGTCATGCCAGCCCATTTGTTCATAATCGTCCTGTGTCCAGATATTTTTGTCGAGTGTAAATGTGTTTTGGTTTTCAGTCACGATGTATTGTCGATTTAATAAAAGTCAAGAAATTTTAAAGGTTAACGAGATTTCTCTAAAGTGACGCACAACGAACAGGGCTTGCTGTCAGTTTGGGCATTTGAAATTCGTCTGCCCCTAACTGAAGTTGATGATTGCAATATTGCTGATGTTTTATTCAATTGCCAAATTTATAACGTCAAGCTGGAACTGAAGCATAATAGCGAACAAAAAGTTGATGCTAACAACGTCAAGCCCAAATTGCAGCAAACCCAATGTTGTGTGCCGTTTTTTTGTCCACCGACAAAAAACGCTAACCTTTTAATTTGTTTTGCTCGTCAAGATAATTGCTTCGTCAATGTCCTTTATGCAACCTTCAATAAGCTCAATTAATGTGTCAAATTCATAGTCAGCCGAAAAGCTAATTGTACTTGCGTCACCTAAACAAAATTTATTGTTTGTCCACCGAAGTGTGTTAAAATCTCTTTGTCCTAACCATAATTCTTTGTCGTCCCACCATTCAAAAATTGTCAAGTCGTCACAATGGTGAAAGCCGATAATTAAGTCATAATAGAAGAAATCAGCCACTTCGTAAAGGTCAACAAGTTGTTGGATTACTTTTATGTCAACAGCATTGTCAATGGCTCGTTTAGTGAATACTTCAATTTGCTCTTTTGTCGCTGGTTTAATTTTATAATTCTGACCATAAACCAACTTTGTCAAAAGTGATTTTATTTTCTGTTGGTTCGCATTCATTTTTATCGGTCAATATGATTTGTCAAACTGCTATTGTCAACTTGAGGCTGGTCCGTAAAATGGCACACAACTCCTAAATATGCGAAAGTTTTGTCGTACTTTTTGTATTGTTTGTTACAGATAATCCACACCGATTAATATATCTCAAGCCTGTTGTGGGGATTGTGTTAACCACTTAATTGATTAGAGATATCTCATATCTACAAATTATTCAAATTTTATTTTTAAAACTACCGAAAAATAAGAATTGGGGAATATTGATATTTTATTACCCTAAGTCAATTTAACACCTTCCGACTCTGAATAACAATAAAATAAAACATGAGTCATCCCGAATTTTTCGTGAAGACTTTTAAAAAAGAAACCTCCTTGTTTACTTTGTGAATCACGACAAACACAAACAAACAGGAGGTTTCTATGCATAAAGCATTTCTACAAAATAATGACATAAAATCGAGTAAGTC
>NZ_JASHIF010000036.1:0-20251 GCF_030056595.1 Flectobacillus roseus | reverse complement strand
AATTCTGCTAACTCCATATATTTGAGTGGTGTAAGTGGAGCCTTATCAGATAGCTATAAAGACAATTATGGTACAGCGACGGTATGTCCAACGCCTCCGGTATCAGACCTAACGACTAGCATCAGTGGACCAAGTACAGGTACACCAAGTACTCCTTTTGTGTATACTGTAACGGTAAACAACGTAGGTTCAGGAGCTAGTACAGGTAGCGTGAGTGAGAGCTTTAGTATTCCTACAGGATTAACTTTCAATAGTGGTGGTGGTAGCGGTTGGAGCTGTAGCCCGACAGGCCCCGTAGCAGGACCAACAACTATCGTATGTACGAATAGTTCACCGAATATTCCAGCGAGTGGCAGTGTGAGTTTTCCGTTAAATGTTACCCCAACAACCACAGGAGGTATTGCAATTAGCGGTATCGTTTCAGGAGGTGGAGAAACCAACACTAGCAACAACAGTGCAACGAGCAATACGACGACGGTAGGCTGTGGTATTAGTGCAGGTGTCCTAAGTAAGCTTTAACCCTAACTCAAGCAAGAAAGATATGATGACTTATATAATTCAAGAAAAAGTTCTAGGTTTTTTTCAAAGGTATGGAAAAAGCTTAGGGGTAGCCTTCCTTATGCTTATGTTATGGGAAAGTTCTTATGGACAGGCTTGTAACTACAAATCAGGCACCGTAACGATGAGTTTGAGTGGTCAAACCACAGGCTCAAATGTGAGTTCCCAGTTAGTATTGACGAATTCGTCTGGTGTAATCCAATATGTGTCACCGGTGAATGTAATGAGCATCGCCAATGTGAGTGCGAATACTTACCAAGCGGTAGCGGTGACGTATAACAATAGCGTTTCACCGAATTTGACTGTAGGTGGCGATATCAACCTCGTGAGTTCATGTAGCAAGACGGTGGCAGTACCTATTTCGATATGTGACTGTAACAATGCGACAGGCGTATTCACAGTAGGTCAAACAGGGAAGACTGCTTTACCGGGTCAGACAGATGTTTATGTTTTAACAGATGGAAAAGGTAGAATCCTATCTATCTCGAATAGTCCAAGTTTTAGTAACAATGGCAATGGTGTTTACAATGTGTATGGTGTAAGTTACACAGGTACGGTTTCAGGATTGACCGTAGGAGGAACAATCAATGGTGTGAGTGGAACGTGTGTAGATATTACCAATGCAGTAGGTTATGTAGTTTGTGTACCAGAGTTAGCAATTGTTAAATCAGGACCAAGTGTAGCAGAAAAGGGAGCTAACTATAACTACACCTTAACGGTAAGTAATAGCGGAACTACAAGTACATTTGGAACAACCGTAGTAAGCGATACCTTGGCAGCAGGCTTGAGTTTTGTATCAGGCTCAGGAACAGGATGGAGTTGTAGCAGTAGTACAATAGCGGGTGGTCGTGTGTTGGTAAGTTGTACCACAACGACTGGCATTGCCGCAGGAGGTAGTAGCTCATTGAACTTGACAGTAGTGAGCTCAGTGACAGGTACTGTGGTGAACAAAGCATGGGTAAGTGGTGGTGGAGACATCGTAGCTAAACGTCCATCGAACCCAGTGACGACCGTGATTAATGAACCAGCGAAACCAAACTTAGTGATAGCGAAGGCAGGTCCATCGTCGGTTACAGTAGGAAGCAACTTTGATTATACCCTAACGGTTAGTAACAATGGTACAGCGGGGACAAGTGGAACAATCACCGTGACCGATAACCTACCGACAGGTATTGCCTTCGTAGGTTCAAGTAGTACAGGTAGTGTATGGAGTTGTAGTGCGAGTGGACAATTGGTGACATGTACGAGTAATGCATCCATTATTGTGAATGCCAACTCAAACATTATCTTGACAGTACAAGCGGTTAGTGCTGCCAACTCACCAGCAATAAACACAGCTTATGTGAGTGGTGGTGGCGACCCAAGTACGAGTCCAAAACCGTCGAATCCAGTAACGACTACGATTAACCCGACACCAAAACCAAGTATTTCGATTGTGAAGTCAGGTCCAGTAACAGCGACAGTAGGCACGAATTACAATTATACCTTGACTGTAAACAACACAGGAAATGCAGCGACGAGTGGAACGATAACAGTAACGGACGTTTTAGCGACAAACTTACAATATGTAGGCTTTAGTGGAGCAGGTTGGAGTTGTAGTGCAGTAGGTCAAACAGTGACTTGTATGACGAGCAATGTAGTGGCTGTAAATGGTAGTAATGTATTGACCTTGACAGTGAAGGCATTGGATGCGGCGAGTGGTTCATCAGTAGTGAATACGGCAAGTGTGATAGGAGGTGGAGATCCAAGTACGACACCAAAACCATCGAACCCAGTGACGACGGATATTACACCAGCACCAAAACCAAACTTATTGATTAGTAAGTCAGGTCCTGTAACAGGAATTGTGAATACGAACTATGATTACACGTTGGTAGTAACAAACTCAGGAACGGCCTCAACAGCGGGAGTAGTTACGGTGACAGACAACTTACCAACAGGCTTACAGTTTGTGAGTGGTGGTGGCAATGGCTGGAGCTGTAGTGCAACAGGTCAATTGGTGACTTGTACCAACAGTGGCGTGATAGCAGTGAGTGGTAGTAGCTCGATGAGTTTGACGGTGAAACCAACGCAAGCAGGCACTTACACCAACGTAGGTAGCGTAGTAGGCGGTGGAGACACAAGCACAGAAACTTCAAATAGCGTAACAACAGTAATTACAAACCCACCAACACCGAATTTGGTAGTAGTGAAGTCTGGACCATCAACGGCAACAGTAGGAACGAATTTCAACTATACCTTGACGGTAAACAACACAGGTTTAGCTGCGAGCACAGGAACGATTACCGTAACGGATAACTTACCAAGTGAGTTGAGTTATGTGACATTCAGTGGTTCAGGTTGGACTTGTAGTGCAGTGGGTCAAGCAGTGACTTGTACAACAACAGCTTCGATAGCAGCTAATGGTAGTAGCACGATAGTATTGACAGTGAATCCAACGACGGCACCAGTATCGGGCTTACCAGTGAAGAACACGGCTTATGTAACAGGTGGTGGAGATCCAGTAACGACACCAAAACCATCGAACGAGGTACCAACGACTATTAATGCATTACCACAGGCAAACTTGACGATTACGAAGAGTGCACCAGTAGTAGCAACAGTAGGCACGAACTTTGCTTATAGTTTCAATATCGCCAATGGCGGAACGGGAGCTACAACAGGAACGATTACTGTGACAGATAACTTACCGATAGGCTTACAATTTGTGAGTGGCCCAAGTACAGGAGGCTTTACTTGTAGTGCAGTAGGTCAAGTGGTGACTTGTAGCAACAATGGATCAACGCAAATACCAGCAGGACAAAGTGTAAGTTTGAGCATCAATGTGAAGGCCAACTTCAGTGGAGTGTTCAAGAATACAGCGGTTGTAAGTTCAAACGGAGGTAATCCAAAACCATCAAATGAGACCACTACAACAGTAAACTGTCCAACAGATATTAATCCAGGGGTACTTGGATTCTAAGACTAGAAGAGAGGGAGTTTTGCTCCCTCTCTATCATACTACAGAAGACAGTGTTATGAAAAAGTACTTTCCCAAAAGCTTCTTGCTGTTATTATCTTTATTAATGATATGTGGTTATACCATGTTAGGTCAAACCTTGGGCTGCAATTTTAAACCAGGTACAATCCAATTAAACTTGAATGGTCAAAGTGTAGGAGCGAATATCGTAAGTTATGTTGTATTAGTGGATGGGGGCAATATTATCAGATATAAATCGGTCGTTAATTCAGGAACCATAGATGCTGTTGGCGTTGGCAGTTATAAAGCTGTTGCAATAACGTGGGATAATACACAAACGAGTTTGCCCTCACTAGAAATAGGGAAAAATCTGGGAGATATAGATCACTGTTTGAAGAGTACGGCAGTTGATTTATCGATATGCGATTGTAATACGACAACCAATAGCGTTACAGTGCCCAATTCAGTAGGTTTGTCTCCTCAGTATATACTAACAGATGGTCGAGGAGTAATCCAGCAAGTACAAAATGGCACAACCTTTTCAGGATTAAGTAATGGAGTGTATAACCATTATGTATTGTGTAATACAACCCTCTCTGCAGTAATTGGAACAAAAATAACAACATTACCGAGTACAGATTTTTGTCGAATCATGCCCTTGTCATACGTGGTATGTGTTGCAGAGTGCGCACCTGTGATATGTGTTCCAATGGTAATAGCTAAAATAAGATAGAGCAGAGTAAAATAAAGATATTTGAGCCTAAGGAGGACTTAAAAATACAAAAGATAGAAGTATAGATGAAATTCGTTGCGAGCGAAATAGATTCTTAGGAGTTAGTTGAAAGAGGTTAGTGTATTATATGCTAACCTCTATTTTTTTGTAGGATAAAATAATAGAAAAGTATTTTGTCACCATAGTTTGTATTATAAAAACTTTAATTTGGTGTGTATGAATGGTAGTTATTAACTTTATTAACAATATAATTTACTTGGGTTAGTAAATAGTTTTTCACAACTATAGCAATGATTTTTGCGCTAGGCGGGCGTAAAAATTAGAGCAACATACAGTACAATATATTTCATGGCGGGGTAGAACGTACTGTATTAAAATAGTAGAATCTTTGATAGCTTAACTTAAAAGATTTTATCAAGTAACATTTGTATAATAACCACATTTTATAAATGGGGATTATTTTCTAGACTGACTATAGTAAACGAGGCTATTCATTACGAATAGCCTCGTTTACTATGATACTATTAGGTTTTGTTTCACTAAAATGAAAAGTTTTAAAGGAAGAAGGAGTATCCTTAATTATAAGATGATAGCTTTAAATACAGTAACAAGAGACTTACAAAAGTAACTTGTCACCTTTTTATGTATCATGTAAACTTGAATTATTGAATAAATTGAGATAGTTACTAAATTTAAATAAACACTAATTACAGTGGGTAAAATAGTTTTATTCAGCCTATTAACTAGAGTTTTACATAATGGTGGATGTGAAACTCAGATTAGAGTGTAGGGCTTTTTGCATGGCGGTATAAAAGTGATATACTAATTGAAGTTGAATTGAAAATAATGAAGATTCAATTTCATGCACAACATTATAGAAATAATCTTATCTAGTTATCATTATCAACTTAGAGAGCTAAATTTTAATAAAAAAGGTATGAGAATTCTCATACCTTTTTTATTAAAATTTAGCTTATACCAAAAGAAATAGGGGGCAATTAAGATCATTCATTTCTCAAAAAGTATCATTATTTAGGATTCAAGCAAAATGTTATTGAATTACGTAAATTTCATAAATTTGCTTGTGCTCTCTTAGAGTTCATTACCAAAAAGACTATAAAAATAATCGGTGCTAGGAGAAATAGTAAGAACAGATTCAATAAGCTCTTTTCTTTCACGATAGGTATTTTAATATCTCTATTTAAAGAAAATATACATAATCTTGTTGTTTTGATTATGTTTTAACCCTTCTTGGGCTGAGTGTAGCGTAGCGGAACGAAGCCCAAGAAGGGTGTTCTGTTTATTCATTCTATAATCTACTGGGCTCATACCACCTAAAGAGACATGCGGGCGAACGAAATTATAATCCCTCAGCCATAGATCTGTTTCTTGGTGAACTTCCTCCAAAGAATCAAATGCATAAGCATCTAATACATGTCTGCGGTAAGTTTGATTGAATCGCTCAATGTAGGCATTTTGTGTTGGTTTCCCTGGTTGAATATTTGAAAAACGATGTCATTCATCTGACTCCATTCTTGCGCTAGCTTTGCTACAAATTCTGGCCCATTATCCATTCTAATCTTAGTGAGCTTGCCATATTTGTTCACCAAATGGCGAAGAATATAAATCACCCTACTACTCTTGAACGAGTAGTCTGTCTCTATGAAAAGTACTTCTCGATTGTAATCATCTATCACATTAAAGCTTCGGAAGGAACGCCCGTTGCTCAATACATCACTCATGAAGTCTATGCTCCAAGTATGAGTAAAGCTCTGTGGAACTTCTAAGGGCTCTTTTACCCTAGCTGCAAGGCGTTTTTTAGCCTTTCTACGAATAGAAAGTCCCATCTGCACATACACCCGATGCACTCGCTTATGATTGAAGATATGACCCGCATTGCGCATACGGTAGTAAAACTTCCAAAAGCCTTCACGAGGATGATCCTTACTCAATTGTGATAATTCATCCATTAACACTTGATCGTTCTTAAGGGATTGATAACTTAAACTACTTCGGCTCGTTTTGAAGATACGGCATGCCTTGCTAATGCCTCTTGGATAGAGTTCTTTCAACTCTCGCACAAGTGCTGGCTTGACACAAGGCTTTAGAGCTTTTTTTCTATGACATATTTTGCCATATCCAACTCCAAGGCTAGTTCTGCATACATGCGCTTGAGTTTGGCGTTCTCTTCTTCAAGTTGTTTGACCTTCTTGAGTTCACTAGCTTCCATGCCACCGTAACGCTGACGCCATTTATAAAAAGTTACCTTGCTGACCCCATATTCCCGAACAATGGTGTCTAAGGACTTGCCAGATTCGAATTCCTTAAGAATCTTTGCAATTTCGGTCGGACTAAATTTGCTGCTTTTCATAATACTTACTTAAAGTTAAAAAATATCACACTTTTTAAACTTTTAATCCGTACTATTTTGGAGAACCTTACAACAGACGGTTTAGAAATAAATTTCAAGCTTTCTGAGAAAATCTGTATTTATCTGTCCTGCAAGAATGGTAGTTTGATTAGAGTAGGCTAAATACTCTTTAACATTTTCGGCAGATAATTTATGGCTCTTTATGGTATTGTGTGTCAAATGTGTTGAATGTTCTGAGAGAGTCTTTTCGATTAATGCTATAAAGGTTATGGGTTTAACAATAGGGCTTTTAAATTGTTGAATAATATCCTCTGGCGAGTAGGCCATTCTTTCATACTCGAAGCTGCTTTTTATAGCTTCGAATTTCTTTCTGATGTTAACTAAGCGATTGTTATAAAACTCAAGACTTGATTTATCTATTTAAGTATTTTTTACTGGTGCATACCTGATAATGAGTATCAAAGGTATTGCTAGGCACCTGAATTCCAGATGCAGTCCATAGCGTTTTATATCCTTCAAGTGCAATTACCACTTTCAGGTTTACCAATCCTTTTAAATTTGGCTGTTTGCCGTCTTCGCAAAAGGGAATTTCCATAACTAGAAAGTTAAAGTGTAGATTCATGTTTTAGATGTATTTGTTTCACTGAAAAATTTAGAGTGATGAGACATAGACAGCATAATTCATGAAAACACATGAAAAACAAATTTGGAGAATGGAGGGGGGCGCTGGAGAATAAATAAGTGTATAATGGAGAATAGAAAAAAAACATGGATAAAAACATGAATTATGCTCCACTTAATCATTTATAAATCAGTGTACTTAGGTGTAAACTCAAAAAAAAGTACCTCTCTATTACGAAAGGTACTATATGGCTGAAATTAGTAGAAGAAATACTTCTGTGTAGTCCGTACGGGAATCGAACCCGTGTTTCATCCGTGAAAGGGACGTGTCCTAACCCCTAGACGAACGGACCTTGTGGGGGCGAATAATTAAAAGCTGTTAACTTGTCGTTTTTCGTGATGCAAAATTAGTAGGTTTAAGCGTACGATGCAAATATTTATTACAAAAAAGTATAATTTTTTTTATCTTTTTTCACTTATTGCTACTTAAATATTGTACAATTCCCTGATTAACAAAAGTATAAGTTAGTCGGTGCGAGACATTTTTTTGATTATTTTCTTTCTAAGAAAATCTTAGGTAGACGATTCGTAGACTAAAAATATGCTTGAAAAATTCTCGATTCTTCCAAAATCACCTAAAATATCCGCTTTTTAGCCATGAAGCGCCTCCTCTCATCTAATTCTGGATTGCTCGAACGCCCTTATTGCTTATATTTGAGCTTTCTTATCATGTAAACTTATACATCATGCAAAAAACTACATTCATCAACCTTCTGATGTTCCTGCTGCTGTGCTTTACTTCGCAAGCTCAATTGCAGTCGCCTGAGGAATATTTGAAATTTAAAAAAGGAGACCGCTTTTTGAGACATCATCAAGTTGTAAGCTATTACGAATATGTGGCTGCTCAAAACCCTTCTCAAGTAAAATTAATCCAATATGGTTCTACTAATGAAGGTCGTCCACTCATTGCGGCTGTTGTAGCTTCTGCCGAAAATTTTGCTGCTTTGGAAGAAATTCGTACCAATAACCTCAAAGCTATTGGCTTATTAGATGGTAAACCTAGTACTCGCAAACAGCCAGCTATTGCTTGGATGAGTTACAATGTACATGGTAACGAGTCATGTGGTACCAATACAGCACCATTTGTGATTCATGAATTATTGAACCCAAATTCGGCGCGCAGCAAAGCGATTTTAGCAAATACGGTAGTGATTCTTGACCCTTCTATCAACCCTGATGGCTACGACCGTTATGCTAACTGGTATAACCAAAAAGTAGGAGCAAAATACAATGCTAATGCTGCTGCTTGGGAACATCAAGAACCTTGGCCAGGAGGTCGTTTTAATCACTATATCTTCGACTTGAACCGTGACTGGGCATGGCAAGTTCAAAAAGAGTCGCAAGAAAGAATGGCCTTGTATCGCCAATGGATGCCACAATTACATGCTGACTTCCACGAGCAAGGCGTAGAATCTCCTTATTATTTTTCTCCTGCGGCTAAGCCTTATCATGAAGATATTACGGCTTGGCAACGTGAGTTCCAAAAGATTATTGGAGACTACAACAAAAAGGATTTTGATAAAAATGGTTGGTTATATTTTTCAAAAGAACGTTTTGACTTGCTGTATCCTTCTTATGGCGATACTTACCCTACCTACAACGGTGCCTTTGGTATGACCTACGAACAAGGTGGGTCGGGTCGTGCTGGCTTGGGTATTGTAAAACGTGATGGTGACACGCTAACTTTGAAACAAAGAATTGACCATCACTTTAGTACTTCTTTTGCTTGTTTGGATGCGATTTCAGCTAATGCTGATAAGGCTGTGACTGAATTTATCAAGTTTCACGACAATACCTCAAAAAACCCTATTGGTCCATATAAATCGTATGTGATTAAAACAAAAGGTGAAGAGGCTCGTGTAAAGGAGTTTTTAAATTACTTGGATAAAGAAGGTTTCCAATATGGTGTTGCTGGAAAAGACTATATGGCCAATGGCTATAGCTACCATGATGATAAAGCAGGTTTTGTAAAGGTAGAGGCTGAAGATGTGGTATTCAACCTTTATCAACCTCGTTCTATGTTCTTGAAGATTTTGATGGAACCTAAAACTATGGTAGAAGACTCAATGACTTATGACATTACTTCATGGTCATTGCCATATGCTTATGGTTTGAAGGCTTATGCTTTGAAGGATCGTTTGAACCCAGCTGGTAAAGTAAACTTTGAAAATAAAATTACCAAGGCTGAAAATGCATATGCGTATTTGGCAAGATGGCAGTCATTTTCTGACTTGAAATTCTTGTCTGCAATTATGCAAAAAGGCATCAAAGTTCGTAGCGCTGCCAAATCTTTTGAGATAGAAGGACAAACGTATCCTGCTGGAACGCTAGTGATTACACGTACAGGAAATGAACGTCTAGGTGCTCAATTGGAAAAAATCTTGACCGAGGAAGCTACCAAATTAGGCGTTGGTCTTACTGCTGTAACAACTGGTATGGCAACAAAAGGATCTGATTTTGGTTCTGAAAATGTTGTTTTCTTAAAAATGCCAAAAGTTGCTACTGTAGCTGGTGAAGGTATTAGCACAACAGGGTTTGGTGAAGTTTGGCATTTCTTCGACCAACAAATCCAATACCCAATTACTGTATTGCCAGAAAATACCTTAGGAAGTACTAATCTTTCTCAATTTGATGTACTGATTTTGCCTGGAGGTAACTACAACAGAATCTTGAATGAGTCTGCCTTAGGAAAAATTAAAGAATGGGTTCGCAATGGTGGTAGACTTATCGCTATTGAAAATGCATTGAAAGCTTTGGCAGGAAAAGAAGGATTCGAATTGAAAGCAAAAGAGGATGAGAAAAAGAAAGAATCTGACGAAAGTAAATTAAAAATTTATGGTAATGCTGAACGCGAATCTATTTCAGAGGAGACTCCTGGTAGTATTTACCGTGTAACAATGGATACCACGCATCCTTTGGCATTTGGTTATGGAAATACCTACTTTAGTTTGGTGTTGGAAGGTGCTGCCTATCAATATCTAAATGATGGCTGGAATGTAGGGGTTACTAAATCAAAAGATTTAATTGCTGGTTTTGCTGGTGTGAAAGCACAAGAGAAATTGAAAAATTCTTTGATTTGGGGCGTTCAAGAAATGGGACGCGGTAACGTGGTATACCTTGCCAACAACCCATTATTTAGAGGTTTCTGGCAAAATGGCAAGTTGCTATTTGGTAATGCTGTTTTTGTCTTAGGGAATTAAGAATTAAAAGCATAAAATCACCAAGGGGCGCAAGGAGAGATTGTCTTCTTGCGCTTTTTCTTTTGTTGCACATAAAGTAATTGTATAGCCTATCGAACAAGTAGGCTATATTTCTTTATTTTAGACCTTGATTGTATAAACCCTAAGTTTTTTGATAGCTTCTTTCAATAAGAAAGTTGGAATGTAGAATCTTTCTGGAAATGGTATTATTGATATCAAAGATGGTAAATCTAAGTATTCGTGCAGAATAAGATTTAAGTCTTTTATTCTAGGGGCAAGGCAATAGTTACAAGGCAAAGAGTGTTAAAATGTTTTTAATGACCACAGACATGCATTTTTCCCAAAGCCTACTGCCTAAAGCCTTTACCTGAAAGCTTAAAGCACCATCTTAAATAACAGTTATTTCATTTTAAGAAAAAAAGTCAAGAAAACAGTTTGTTTGTTCTTATTTCGATATATGTTGGTGAATAGGAATAGGTTTGTCCTTAGCACAATTTGTCAACTACACTTATAAAAAACTGCGTTAGTTGTTCTTTTTATGACTATTTGTACAAAATTTCTGCCTTAAAATGACCTTAAATTCAGCTTAAAAATCATTTCTATCAGCTTAAATACACCTTAAAATAGTCTAATTTGAAATTTGAGATAGAAAATTAATTGTTTGATATTCAAATTGTTGTAGTTGGTTTTGTTGCTTGTGTCTGTGTTTTTTGATAAAAAGAGATGATTTTCCGTTTACTCAATCATGTAAATCCAAAACAGTTTTATGGTCGTTAGTGATGTAGAAGTTCAGTTGATGAGCTTTCTAAAACATCCTTACGCTGGATAGCCCTTTATCCAGTTTAAATATTCGTTAAACTATAAAACTCAAAACATTATGAAAACGCAAGCCCTAAAATTATCGACTGCTGTTTTAGCAATCTTCAGTTTTCAAGTTGCCTCAGCCCAAATTGGAGCTTCTGCTACCAATGCGATCAAAGCTACAAGTAGTGCCGTTGCTAGCACCAACGCTGCAAGTAATGCCATCAAGGTATCTACTCAAGCAGCAGCTAGTAGCTCTGCTGCGGTAAGAGCTAGTACGAATGCTACTTCTGCGGTACAAGCTACAACACAATCTGTGGCAAAAGCAACTGGTAATGTCACTAATGCTACGAAAAATGTAGTTTCGACCACGGTAAATGCTACAAAAGAGGTGGCTTCTTCTACGGCGTCTACCTTGAAGGCAAGTGCGAGCAAAAGCGCCAACGCAGCATCAGATGCAAGAAATAGTTCAAGTGTAGATGTGGATGCCAATATTTCGGTTGAAACAGATGGTAGCCTCAATGTAAATAAGGCAAATGGTTTGAGTACAAGCAATGGTAATGGTAACGTAAACTCTCAGGCAAGCGCAAACGCTAGCGAAACTGGTAAGGCCAATGCTAATGAAAATGCAACACCATTGTTAAAAGAAAATCTGGTAGTGGCAAAGGAAAAAGGAGCGAGTACAATCAATACAACAAAGACAAAGATGTCTGAAGCGGCTACCGATGCTAAATCTAAAGTAGGTTCAGAAGTGAAGTCAGCCTCTCAAACAAAAACGGATGCTTCTATTAAATCGAGTACCTCGGTAAGTTCAAGTGCAAGTGCTGTAAAACATTAATTTGCTTACCTAAAAATACCACTCTCGGGTCTGGGAGTGGTAGTTTAACCCAATATCAAGCCAAACCCATCTTAAATTTATCTCGCCATGAAACATATAATCATCCTTACTGCTTTTTTCATATTTTTAGGTACTGATCAGGCTTTGCATGCGCAATCCGAAACAGAGACTCCTAAAAAAACCGTGGCAACTATCATCAGCGGACTTTCTTACTCTCCCAAATTACATTACTATGGTCGAACAGATGACCTTAAAAGTAGTGCTTTGATGCCGACAGTATTGGTACAATTTGATAGTCTTGGATTGTATTTGACTGGCTCGACAGTTTTTACGACCAATACAGTCCAACCACTGGAGTATGCGGCAACCGTAACGGAAGTCGGTTATAAATTTGGTAAAAGACAAGGTATTGCAGGGAGTATTTATGCAGATAAATTCTTTTATCAAAATAAAACCTTAGTGCAGTCTGCCTTACAAGGACAAGCTGGTTTAAACCTTTCTCATCTTAACAAAATTGCCAATATAAATCTTACCAGTATCGCTGCCTTTTCAGATAAAACTGACTTTTTTGCCAGTGCGGGACTCGAACATCCAATTGTGATGAGGACGGGGAAAAGTGTATTTGTCGTAACGCCGACGGCTGTCGCCAATGCTGGCACGCAAAGTTTTACAAACACATATTTCAGAAACAATAAATTCTTAGGAATTCCAGTTTCTAACCAATCGACAACCCAAACTACACAGATATTCAATCTATTGAGTTATGAATTTAGTATGCCAGTAGTATGGGTCTTTAATAATATATTTTTGGTAGCGACTCCAGGATATGTAATGCCCCAAAATGTTGTATCGACTTCAGGCAACACCGAAGTTGTTTCGCGCAACGGTACCAATCTATTTTATGTAAATCTTTCTTTGCTTTACTCGTTTAAAGTGAAAAAAGGATAGGTATTAGTGATGAATGATGAATTGTAAACTAGAAGTGTAAGTACTTATTTATCAATAATTTATCATCAAATTTAAAGGTAAGTGGCTGAAAAAAAACATATATTAATACAGTTGATGTTTTCTAATTCCGCACTAATACTTGATTGCAGTGTGCGCCTAAGTTTAGAGACTGTACGCTTTAAGTAAAACAAATAAATACTACTTCTGAGTATTCACGCAAGGTTGGCTGAAAGAATTACTTTATTCTTATTTGCCAACCTTGCATCATAGTAGATTGAAGGTAGAATATGTATCTCATCACATCCTAAGACTACGTTTCACCTCTTTCAAAATCTCCAATTGTTCCTCTTCCTTAAGCTGATCCCATGCCTCTACTTTTATAATTTTAGTCAGTTCTTCTCCTCTTGATACTGCCAGTAATGAAAAAGTTAATTCATCCTTTTTGCCCCAGATATAGCGACAAATAATGATGCTTTGTTCTGAATTATGAATCTCGTCTAATATTTTTAGGTCTTTGTACAATCCACTTTCGGACTTCATAGATTGTATCAGTTCCCCCATAACCATTTTGCTTGTAACAGATTCGCCGTTATTTTTAGGGGTATAATATTGGTTTAACTTGGTTTCAATATCGATAAAACCACCATGGTCTGTTCTTTTAAACTGCCCATGATACTTGGTATAGCTATCTGTTGGCCCAACAATGGCCTCGAATTCCCAACTTTGAGGAATGTTCATTTGGATTTCGGCATCCTTAATGTCAAAATTTTTAGTTTTTACTTTATTGGCTTCTTTACAACCTAAAAGTGTAATAAATACCAAGAAAAACAATGTGATAAAACGTAATGAATGTCGTGACTCTCTCATAAGTAAAAGGTTTTAAAGGATTTGTAAAGATATTCTTTTTTGAATTAAAATTGAATGTGTCAACCGTGAAGTAGGGGAGAGAGAGATTTATTACAAGGAATTAAGTATATAGAGGTTTAAAGATATGATGATACAATTATAAATATCCCTCTTTTAAAGCGCTTTAAAAGAGGGATTGTATAATAATCTGTATGTGCGTTTTAGAAAAATGAGTCGTGAAAACTCCTATTTACGTCATACTATTTGTTGTTATTATTTCTGCTATATTGTTACTCCAGCTAATATTAATATCCAAAAAATTATTCCAACAACTATTAGCCCAATTTGTCGTCCGTTAAAGGAGGTTTGCTCGACAACTACAAAATCAGTTGAATTTTGTTTAGCATAGTTCAAGGCTTTAAAGGGAGGAATAAGAAATATAAAACTCACCAATGCAATCATCCCAAAGGGGTCAGGTAATTCAGATAATAAATTAAAAAATATGAATCCGATGAACAGTTAGACAGAAGAATAATTTTCCTTGTATCCTCTTTCTTTCGCAAAATCAAGTATTTTATTGAACAGCCTATTCAAGAAAAAAATGCTAAATAATGCTCTTGCAGCAGGCATAATATCTAAATTTTCTTTTTGTTGATAGAATTTCCATGCTTTATATATCCACCATATTTCATAGGCGCCAAATGAAATAATTGATAAAAAAATAAATTTATTGAGACTAATGATTTTTTGTTCATCAATATCATTGGTTTCAGGTGCATTTGTGTTTAAAGTCTCATCTGTGTATTCCATAGTGATGCTAGGTTTGGTTAATTTTGTTTATTGGGAAAATGATAACTGAAATGTAAAATAATTAATTGATTCTTTGCAAGAATAAACCACCAAATTAATAAAGATTTAAAAGAGAACTATAATAATTGGTGATATATTTGACAGATAAACAAGGTTTTACGCATACAACTTGAATGCTTCTAAAGATTAACTTTGAATTATCGACAAATAATTTAGTTTCGATTGAATAAAACAGTCACAAATCAGAATTTTTAGATTTATTGATAGATTTATGTAAACTTTAGAGGAGGTTTATAATGCCTAAAAACAATCATTTGTCCTACATTAAACGATGCTTTTAGATGAAAATACCATTCAGAACTATTAATTACAGTATTGATCCTTCCATTGTAGGGGTGAAAGGTGGAATGGGGAGTTCCTATTTATCGGATGATTTTTTTAATAAGAATGTAGGCTACAGCTCTATTTTTTCAAAAAGAGAGTCTATGTGGTGGAATACATGGAGTAAATGGCAATTGTTTGGGTCTAATTTGCATGAAGTTGATTTGGAAAAAAGAGGAAAACTTACAGATTTTATCAAGCCAGGAAAGCTTTTTAGAGGATTTTTTGTAAATACTAAATTGAGAAATATCCTAGAAAAATCCACACTGCCTAACTATCATTTTTTTGATGTGACATTCAATCAAGGGGGAGAAATTGTAGATGGGTATTGGTGGTTTTGTTTTGACTATGACACAGGGGAGCAAAATGTTGATTTCTCAAAATGTGAATATGATTTTTCGTTTCATCGCCGATATATTGACAAGGATTTCAATCCGACAATCAATACTTATTCTGAATATGTAGATATCGTCTCGGAAACTGGGGCTGCGATAAATACGACCAAATTGGTGTTTAATTCAAATTTCAATAGTGACATTGATATTTTTGGGACACAATTTCTAACCAACGAGATATACGTATCAGAGAAATTATACAGTAATTTGAAAGAGCAAAATATTACAGGTTACAGGGTTGAATATCCTATTGTGGAAATTCAATTTGATTAACCCATCTTCAAATTTTAAAGTTTACATCCGTACGTTACATTATTTCGAGAAATAAAAGAGTCAGTAGTTATATGAAAAATGAATTATAGTTAATTGAGGAGTGTATGGCACAATATGCTAATAATTGCGCTAGTTTTTACGATTTGTTATTCCTTATGGCTACTTTAAAGCCCTCTTTTAATGCTACTTAAAAGAGGGCAAAGGCGATCTTTATACCTTATTGATACTCTTTAGTTGTTGTTTTAATTTTCTTCTTTTCTCAAACTCTCTTCTCTGTTTGGTGATTTCGTACAAAACAATTCCTGTCGATGTTGCTAGGTTTAGACTCTCTACAATCCCAAACATTTCGATATTGATACAGGCTTCACTTCGTTCTAAAGCCAAGTCACTAATCCCGATAGATTCTTTGCCGAACCATACCGCGAGTTTTTTCTGGGTGTAATCACCTTCATGTAAGATGACATTCGTACGACCTTTCACATGAGGGGAGGTGACAATAGAAGTGAAATTCTTTTTCTCTAAATATGCTAAACAATCCTCCGTACTTTTAAATTTCTTCACAAAAGTCCATTTAACCGACGAAACAGACGAGGCTAAGATGGATTTCCGTTCTTTAAACTCATCCCAGTTATTCGGTAATGAATTGCTACTATCTATTAAGTATAATTTTTCAGCACCAAGTGCATTGATGTTTCTGATTACTGTTCCAACGTTATTGGGGTCTTTAGGATCTTCGAGAACTACAATTAAATTCTTACATCTAAACTCTTTAATTTTGTCAGCACGTTTTCGTAAACTGCTTTTCTCTTTACTGACTTGCGCTTCAGTCGCGGTCAGATTTTCTACTTGATTGTTTTCCATTTTTAAGAATGATGAATAGGGCTTTGTCTAAGAAGGAAAATTGAATTCCTGATCTTAGGTGAATTTACAAGTTTTCAATAGTACAACAAAAGTTTAGGCTTGCTCTTCAGTTTCGTTGAGGTAAATCTTTCGTCAATTTAATGATTTTTCTCTTTTCTTCTCACAAAGACATCTTCTAAAAATCCTATTTCTAACCTTATTTTAATTTATTCTAAATAAAAGCTTGTATAATAGTATTCCTGCCTTTACATTTGTGCATCTATTTAAAATAAGTCTAAATATCAATAATGAAATGAGTTATATGAAGAGTGTTTTTTTACTAATGTTATGTCTGTTTTCGCAAATGATTTATGCTCAAACTGGACAGATTATCGGTAAAGTATCTAATAATGACGGACAACCAGCAGCTTTTGTCTCTGTTCAATTAAAAGGAAGTAAAAAAGGAACGAGCTCAGATGAACAAGGCAAGTTTACGATTTCTAATTTGAAAGGTGGAAATTATACATTGGTTGCTTCTTTTGTAGGATACAAAACACTAGAGCAAAAGGTGGTAATTGAGGAGGGAAAAACATTAAACCTTTCACTCGAATTGCTTGAAAGCTCTGAGATGATAAAAGAAATTGTGGTATCAGGTAGCTATATTGCTAATCGTACTCCTTCTTTGGGCAAAGCCAATATTCGCCCTTTGGATTTACCACAGAGTACAGGGGTAGTAACAAGTACAGTTATTGCCGATCAGCAGGCTATTAGACTTGGTGATGTCGTAAAAAATGTGAGTGGGGTGTCACAAACTGAAACGCGTGGTGGTGTTGCCGAAACATTCTCTTCACGTGGATACAGTGTAGGTATTGCAGGAGCAGGAGGAAGTATTTTCAAAAATGGAACTATCAGTAATACAATGGGTTTCCCTGATGCTAGCACGCTAGAATCGGTAGAAGTAATGAAAGGTAGCTCTGCTTTATTGTATGGTAATGTGTCAGGTGGTTTGATTATCAATATGGTTACTAAAAAACCTCGTTTCGACTGGGGTGGACAAGCATCTATGCTTTTTGGAAGCTATAATCAATACAAACCAACGCTTGACGTGTATGGTCCGATTAGTAAAAACCTTGCATTCAGAGTAGTAGGAACTTACGAAAATGCAAAAAGCTATCGTGATGTTGTAAAGACTGATAGAACTTACGTTACACCATCTTTGCTATATAAAATTAATGACAAAACGGATGTTTTGCTACAGGTAGATTATTTGAAAAGTAATATTGTTCCAGATGCTGGTGTAGGTACACCAAATAGTAGAATTACCATTACTGAGTTGCCAGATGCTCCTCGCAATCGTTTTATCAATACTAGCTGGGCATACAATAATACCGAGCAAACGTCAAGTTATTTGACTATCAATCACAAATTTGATGCAAATTGGAAATTAACAGCTATTGGTTCGATTCAAAATACAGAGGTTAAGGGCTTTGGTGTAGGTGTTCCAACTGCGATTGCTACGAACGGTGATTATACACGTACATTGAGTGCCGTTCACACAAGTGAGAGGGATTATACTGCTCAAGTGAATTTGAATGGCGGTTTTAAGACAGGTGCGCTAAGTCATCAGTTATTGGTGGGTGCTGACTTCTTGAGAATTTCTAACGTGAGCCATAGTTTTAAATTTACCTCAGCGGCAGGTGTAGTAGGTACAGCTTATGACAAAATCAATATCTTCGATTTTTCAAAATATGTAGCACGTACCGACATCCCAACGATTGCGGATACGGCTCGTACAACAACTCCACAGAATCGCTATGGTGTTTATGTTCAGGATTTGCTAACAATTACTTCTAAATTTAAAGTTTTAGCAGGTTTGAGATATTCGTATCAAACAGCGTTTCAATCAACTATCTTGAACCTTGAGAAAAATGTTGAGCGTCGTGGTGCTACTGCGGATAAATCAGATGGTGCTTTTTCTCCAAAATTAGCCTTGATTTATCAACCATTGAAAACAACTTCGATCTATTCATCATACAGCAATAGCTTTACGATTAATACTGGTACCGATATCAATGGTGACAACCTTAAGCCTTCGATTATCGACAACTATGAAATTGGCGTGAAAAATGAGTTTTTGGACGGTAAATTGTCAGCTAACGTAAGTGTGTATAAAATCATCAATAGCAATTTTGCTCAAACAGCACTTTTTGATAAAAATGGCAATCCAAATACCAATACAAGTATAAGAGAGTTATCAGGCGAAACAACAAGTGATGGTTTTGAAGTAGATTTCAATGGTGTTTTGTCAAAAAACTTTTACTTCTTGCTTGGTTACGGATATAACTATATGCGCTATACGAACACTACAGGAGCAGTTGGTTCACAAGTAGAAGGGGAGCAACTTATCAGAAGTCCAAGAAGTACAGCCAATGGTTCGATTTTCTATACTTTTGATAATACTAAGTTGAAAGGCGTGAAACTTGGCTTATCTGCCTTTTACACTGGAAGTCGTTTTGCAGGTAACAACAACGTAGTAGGTCTGAATGGAGGCTTGAATAATACGACTACCGCATTGAGTTCATACAATGCGTTGATTCCTTTATCTGGTTTTGCAACTGTTGATTTCTCGGTAGGATATAGCTTTAGCAAAGTATCTGTTTTAGGAAAAGTTTCGAACATATTTAACGAAATGAACTATATTGTTCACGATCGTTATAGTATCAACCCAATTGCACCACGCCAATTAGCGTTGACGGTAAACTATAGATTTTAATTTGTCGAATCTGTAATTTAAGGATTATTTTTATCACAAATTTTAGTATCAAAAACATGAGTCATCCCGAATTTTGTTGTGCGAAGTAGCACCATAGCATGTTTTGGATGGCCGTTCTCAATCGATAAATCGGTGTCAAAGCATTTTGGCACCGATTTCCTGTTCTATGAGCAAATTGATTGATGATTATCTTGATAATAGATGGCCAATTCCTGATGAGTTTCATCAAGAAGTCGTAAATAAGTGTGACGATGGCTAATAATTTGAGGGTATTCTCGAAAAACCATAACCTTGGAGATTCAATAGCTAGCTCAGTTTTGGCGAATCTAAACGCCTGTTCAATATTCCATCGGTGCATGTAGCTATGACATATTTCCCAAGCATCCTTAGCTGATTCTACAGGCAATGAGGTTAGTAAATATAGTGGTGACTGATAGTTTTTGGTATCTCTCACTATTACTAACGATAAGTTAATGTCTTCAAAACTAGGGTGTTGTACTTGAGCCCAAGCAATAGAAATGCTCTTGAGAATCTTTCTCTGAGAATCGAGAGCAATTTTTTTACTTCTGGCTTTAAAAGAGCGAGCTAGAAGATGGGTTTGCTTTTTACCTTTAGTTGAGTGTATAAGTAAATGATTCTTCTTCCATCTAACTAGGAAATCTTGTTGGAAGTGCGTAAACCACTCGATGGTCCACTCATTAGCATAACCACGGTCAAGCACATGCAGGATGCCTTTTCCTACTTGTTTTTGTAGTTTTTCTAGCATCCCAAACATAATGTTTCGACCATATTCCTTGTATTTACCTCTGGTAGTCCACCAACTCATCTGACATACACTTACAGA
>NZ_JASHIF010000035.1:0-31450 GCF_030056595.1 Flectobacillus roseus | reverse complement strand
GATTCAGGTTCAGGCTCTGGAAGTGGTTCAGGCTCTAGCAATAATCCTGGCACTGCTAACGCTTCTACGGATGCAGCAACCAAAACTATCCTTGGTATGGCTTGGTATTGGGCAGCAGGTATTGGTGCTGTGATTATCGTTGGTGGTGTATATGTCGCTAAAAAACTCTTTGGCGGAAAGAAAAAGAAGCCCATTGACAAGTAAAAGATTCTAGTAGAAAAATTTAAAATCAGGAGAGTCAGCAAAGTACTCTCCTGATTTTATAAGACTTTGCTCTCTCACCCTTAAATCTTCTCACTATGACTAAAGATGAAGTAAGGGAAACTCTCAAGGAAGAAGCTAAGGAAAAAGCTTACACGTTCATTGACTTCGTAATTGGTGCCATATTCATGGCGCTCTTTGTAACCATCGTAGTTTTTGGTGTAAGAGGTTTTTCTAAGCTTTTTTCAAAACTTTTCCCCAAACTAAAAAAGGATGAATAGTATGAACTTTCTCGATTATCTCACCACCCTGACCACTGCCGACACGAGGCAAGCTCAGGGAAGGCTTGTGAAAGTCTCTGCTACAACCGCTTACGGATTGACATTCATCTTTTCAGATGCCAAACCAAGCGTGATTACGTATCCCAAAGGCGCTTTGTTAGGAAGGATTAGACAAACCACTACGGTAGTTGATAAAACCACGAAGAAAACAGTTGCTTACACGGCTGTAGATTTGGACGAACCCTTACTGGTTGATGCAGTAAACCAAAAGTACTTGACTTACTTATGGTTCAAACCTACTGAACTTGAATTTGCGGATAATGGTGAACAACCAAGGGCAGACAACAAAACTGAGTTAGTTCCTTTGTATTGCAATACTACCTCAGGGGTGAAGCTTCGACCAGAAGCTAATACGCTCAAGAAGGAGCTGAAAATCGTTAGCTATGGTAACATTGTAGGATACACCGACAAAAGTACCAAGAAATACCTTACCATTACCTTTTTGAAGGTATTTGATGCCAAAGGAAAAGTAATCGGTTGGGTCGCTAGTGATTATGTATCTTATAGCAAGCCACAGTCAAAAGCCCTTCCAAAAGTCGATTCTTCTGGAGAGTCAAGCTCTGTGATTGTTACTCAGGATGATGACCCACAATCTGGAATCTCCGATTCAACTGGAGCTGGGATTTTGAAAGTGGTTTTGTATGGCTTTTTCTTTTTGCTTTTTAGTCTGTTCTTCTATTCTATGTATCGTGCTTATAAAGACAAAAAAAATGAAAGAAAAGCTAAACTGGTATAAGACCTTATTGGTCACAAAGCCCATCACAGCCATCCTTTTGTTTCTTGTGCCCATTGGACTTATCGGATACTTTATTTTCAATCTCGGTAAAGACAAAGGCTTAAACACTCCTCCAAGCGATGCCCCATCTCCTGAATACCAGCCTCCAACGGCTCAGGAAAAGTCAGTCTTCGAGGAATGGACTAAGACCACAGGAAAAGTAATTGTAGAACAGGCTCACAACTATTTTACGGCATGGTATAGCAAGGTATGGTATGGTGAAATGCGTGATTTGTGCCATACACTCAAGGAATTGACCGATAAAGAGTTGATTTGGATAGCTAATGACTACAACCGAAAATACTTCAAAGATGGCACGTTCTTAACGGAGTTCATTGACCATAAGCTCTACGCAACCGCAGCCTACGATAGTGTACTTACTAGGCTCACAAAACTCAAGGCAAAGTAATGGCAAACATCTTAGATACCCTTGCCAACATCCTTTCTACCGACGAAATCAAGGATTTTATTACAGGTAAGAAAAAGCCTGAAATCACCGTGAATACCAACGTAGAAATGGAAACTGAAACAATTAAGAATGTAGCATTCTATTTGTTTCTGGCACTCGGAGGTTTTGCTATGATTTTAGCATTCCTCATGTTTTGGGCAATGAAGTTTGCCCTATCATCCTTCAAAAATTAAATCCTCAATGGCAATGGGAAAGAATTTGGATAAAAATATCAATATCGAAGAACTCAAGGCACAAGCTGAAAAGAGAAAGCAAGATGCTGAGCTAGAGTTGCAACGAGTCGAACAACTGCAACAAGAACAAAAAGAAGCTGAGAAACAGCAAAAAATAGATGAAAGGCAGGCTCTTCTCGACAACGTTGCAACCTTCATGGCTCAGTCAAGGCATGAAGCCTTAGCAGGAAATCTCACAAAGGCGGAAACACTCAAGGGATTTGCTGAGGACGCCAAAAAACTGGCAAATGAAATCCAGATTGATGGTGAAGAATTAGAGGAAGACGTAGTTGAACTACCCTCTGAGCCATTCTTTGGCAAAGGGTACTCGGTAGCAAGACGATGGATTCTTACCACACTATTCACTTTGGCACTCTTTGCTATTTCAAGCTATCTCAATCACTTGGTGAAACTTGAGGGGACAGACATCTCAATGGCAGTACGTTCGGCTTGGATTGACTTCATTATCAAGCTCAACCACTGGTCGATTATGTGGCTCATTGTAGACGTCTCCTTGCTTATCAACTGGAGCGTTGTGTACCGATTCAGAAACAATCACGAAGCACCCGAACATAACTTAATATCGAAATGGTTTCTCAATTGCTCAGACGAATTTCAGGTAAAGCAAGCCTTGTATTTGGTATATGCCAAAGCTTTCTCATTTGCCATCATGTATCTAGCCAGTCCAATCACCAATTCGTAATTAGACAGGCTGTAGTAGACACGATGAAAAGCCTCTATTATAATCTGGAAAGACCCAATAATAGAGGCTTTCTTATCGACAAAATCAACAAAACGGCAGGTGCGCCAAAAGGCTCAGCCTATTGCTCAAGCGGAATCATCTACATTGGTAAATGTAACAAGCTTCCAGTCACGGCCACACCACGAGCACTTTCATGGCTCAAAGCTTCGGCAGTTAAGCGAAGACATGGTAAAGCTGTCACCACTGAGCCTGTGGTCAAAGGTGATATCGCTCTTTTCAATTGGTCAAAAAACCAATGGCACGTTGAGGTCGTAACCCAATGGAATATCGCAGGAGACAAAACAAGGTTTCGTACTGGAGGCTTTAATACAGGCTCTCCCTACGACCCCAAACGAAGGAAACAAGGTATTTTCCCACATCTAAGACGAAAACAAGATGCAATCATCCTCAACTACCAAGAGTTCTGGAAGCTCAACAGCAAAGAAGTCAAAGCTCTTAATCATTGGCTCATTCATCGGCATTAGTTTACTCTCCTGTTCTGATGCCCAATATCAAGTAGTTGATCATTTGTTGGGCATTGAAACACCAGAGAAAAAGGATACAGTCGATATTGACAAGGCTGACTTGAAGCTATCCGAACTAGATACAGTCCCTGAATTCGGAACACTGGACTATTTTGATGCGACGGATACGGCATTCGCTAGATTGGAAGAAAAAATACCGAAAACACACAATCCATCTACGCCACCAAGAAAACCATACCGAAGACCCAGAGACCGATTGTCCATGCGCTCATCAAATAGCGAAATAGAAAAAGCCTTTGAAGAGGCAAAAAGAAAGATAGCTCAAATGTACGATTCGACTAACCACTAATATGTTACTACAAGTTAATTATGAGCAAATTTTCACACCGATTGTTGTATCTGGAATAGTTGCTCTGGTGGTGTGGATTTTTAGAACAAAAACTGAAGAGACGAAGGAACGAATTGACGCACGACAGGAAGAAATCAAAGACATTCAAGAGAGACAAAACAAGCATGGTGAACGTATTGCGGTACTAGAGAAAGATTCTCTTAACCAGCAAAATGGTATCAACGAACTTAAACAAGCTCTCAAGGAACAAAAGGCTGACTTCACAGCTCAATTCAACCATCTCTCAAGTCAAAATAACGAAATTCTAAAGCAGTTAAAATAGCATGAAAAAACTCATCTTTTGCTTACTATTCGGATTTATTCCGATGCTAGGTTTTTCACAAACCCTCAGTCAAGATACCTTATCACCTCCTAGTGTGGTGGTGATTATTGAGACAAATTACGTATGTGATTCAGCCGATTTTCAACCACAAGCACCACAAAATGCCAAGAAGCCAAAGCCTCAAAAAGCTCCAGTAAAAAAGAAGAAATTCATGAAACGAGGAGATTTTTGGTCTAATGTACTCGACCTTACTAAGATTATTGTCCCTGCATTAGTAACTGTTTTAGCCGCTACTTCAGCCAAATAATATGGAAGAAAAAGAGCTAGTTTCTCAAAAGTTGCAATACGCTTCTATCATCGTTTCGATGACTTCAGGTCTGATTTCGATTCTGTGGGTATCTTATCAAGCAGGTGTTTTTTTCGGGTTATGGGGAAAACCTAAACGTAAAACTTTTTAAGCAAGTTTTTACAATTTGACCCCAAAAACATCGAAATAAGCGTATTAACGCAACATTTCAAAAATTACAATTGTAAAATGTCCCTAATCTGTCTAAACAAACTAGGTTGGAATGTCGATAAAGTCGCATTCGAAAAAGAGGTTAGGGATATTTGTTCCGATCCGCTAATTCGTATCAAAAACCCTAACTGGTTAACGCTTGTCTTCAATGCCGAATCCAGTATGAAGTTTCCGAATGTGAATCGTATTGGTGCAGTAGGCTACATTCAAATTACCAAGTCCACAGCAAAGGATTTGCAAACCACAGTGGAGCACCTGAAAACGCTAAGCCCGCTTGAGTACCTGTACTATGTTCGCAAATACTTACGAATGCGAGTGAAACAATATGGAGCACCTGATTCAGCCTACGAGCTCTACGCACTGGTGCATTATCCAGTCGCATTCAAAAAGGCTGATAACTATGTACTCTATCGAAAAGGCTCAGATGCCTATGCTGGTAATAGCGCTTTAGATTACAATGCAGATGGTGCCGTTACAGTCAAAGAAATGAATCAATTCTTTGATAAGCGCTTACCACTCTTGTATGACAAAGAGTTGCTTTTCACTCCTGAGGATCCTACAAGATTTTACGTAGCCGATATAGAACTCAAGTATATCCTTGCAGGTCTGTTTTTTGGATTAGCGATGCTGGTTGGTATAGTATATTATTTTAAGAAAAATCAAATCACTAAATACCTTAAAAATCATGTTCTCTTTAGGAAAAAAGAAAAAAGGCTTCCGATTTGACATCGATGAACAAGTAGAGTACATCGGTGAGCTAAAATCAAAGAAAGGTACATACAAAGTTATCTCTCGTAAACATGAAGATGATAAAGAAGTGTACAAATGCAAAAAAGGCGCTAAAACGGAACTATTCACGCTCTCGGTCTTAAAAAAAGCCAAAGGGCTAGGTGCTGTTGACAAGCCTATCTCTATTTCAGATGTAGATGAGCGAGCCAAAGAGCTTCAACGTCGCTCTGGAGTAAAAGAGGTCAAAAAGGTCACTACGTATAACCTATCTCGTAAGGAGGCAAAAAAGATTGCTTTCCAAGAAGCTAGGAACAAGTAGTTATCCGATACGATACCTAACCATTCTAAAATATCATTGGTAGCAAAACCAACATTCCCTAGTTTAAAATTGTCCGTCAATCTTGGATTTTTGCTACCAATTCATTCCTGGCATTTAGCATTTATGTTCGCCCGGGTATTCTTTTTTGGTAGCAAAACCAAATTTTTATAAAATGAATAAATTAGCAAAAATTCTTCTTGTTGTTTTAACAGTTCTATTACTTGCTGTTGGAGGATACTATTTCTTGAATCGAAAGAAAACGGAGGCAGAAACATTAGCCAAAACAGATGATGCTTTCTATCTGCAGTATGCTGACAATGCTGATACTGTACATACTTTCAACATCAATCGTGCTGTAGAAAACAGTCTAGCCATCAGTTTTTCTGGATTTGCCAATCCAACTGTTGCAGGTACATTTCCGCTTGTTGAGGACTCGGATGCCTCAAAGTTCAATGCAGCCTCACGTCAGAAATGGGCGAATTTCATCAAAGATGTGTTAATGCCAAAGTTTGGCTCGTACGTGGCGCACGCCTCGGAGCTAACCAAAGTACCCACATGGATGATTTGGGGTATCATGGTCACAGAAATTGACCCTGATAAACTTGAATTCTCAAAATCTACGAGTGGTGCAAGAGGTGCCATGCAATTGATGCCAATCACCGCTACTGATACCATCGTAGTTGCAAAGAAGTATAAAAACTATGTTCCTGATGCTCATGAGGCTATTTTAAAGAAAAACCTTGGTGAAACCCGTGCGGAAAAAATCATTGATGCCGTCGACAAATTCGATAGAAGTCTAGTCGAAATCTCTAAGAAATCAAGCCTAAACGACCTCTACAATGCAGAATTGAATATTCATATTGGTGCATTGAAGCTTGCTAACCTACTTGACATTTACGGTGCCGATGATTTAGCTTCTGTGGTCGTTTCTTACAACAAAGGAGATGCAACAGCAAAAACCAAATATGGTATTGCTGGTAAGAGTTTGAAATACGCTCTAGCAAATACGAGTGGTGAGCCTCACGATTACATTCTTCGCACGCTAGGCAAACACGGTGGTTTTGATATTGTCACTAACGATTTAGGAATTTTAGTCTAATGTATCTACTGTTCGAAAGCTTCCGCAACCAAGATTCATACCTATGGCAACGAATGATGGCAGTGGGAGGCAAAGGAGAATGGGTTCATTGCGAAATCCTGTTTGACGAAAAAGCTTGGAGACGAGGTTCTGCATGGCTCAGTCAAGGGGTTGGGTTTAGAAACTTTGAACCCATTGACCCGAAAAGATATGAAGTGTATCAAATCGGGTCACAGCATTGGGAAAAAGCCTATCAGTATTTTGAAGCCAACGAGGGTAAAAAGTATGATGCCATCGGAGTAGTTGGTATGGTGTACAGAACTGCCGTGCTGGACAATCCCGAGCATAAGTTTTGCTCAGAAGTGTGTTACGAAGCACTTACTCAAGCACAATTTCCATTACCGAAAGTTGATGCCCGATTGATTAGTCCCTTGCAGTTAAGAAGGTTAATTAGAGGGCTAGGATACAAACCTCTTGTTTATCAAAACTCATAGGGTTACAACTTTTTTTGAAAGAACACAAAAAGAAAAGCTCTGTTTTACAGCCACTTAACTAGTAACATTTGTAGGGCTACAACTTAAAGTTGTAGCCCCATTTAATCACCACAAAAATGGCAAAATACTTATATGTAAAGGAGGATGTCGCTTATGCAGAATACTTCATCGCTCCCGATATTTCATCCCTTGCGTATGCTGCCTATTATGGTGCGTACCTTGGTGAGCTCACTGGTCGAACTGTTCAAGGAATTTCTGGAGACAAGAATACTTACTTGGAATTCAAGGCAAAAGATGGAGAGACCTACTATGTCGTAAGCACGCTTCCATACTGGGAAAGTCAAGATACTTTGAAAGACGCTAAACCTGTATCTGGAGGAACCAACACCAATACAAATACCAACTCATCAGGGAACACTTTTGGAAAAATCTTAGATGTAGCAAAAGGGTTGTTTGGAATCATTGGTGGGGGTAGTAACAAAACGGTAGCTACAGATGACAAAACTGAGACTGGTTCAAACGACGATACTGAAGATACGCCTCCTATTGAAGAAGAAAACAAGTATCTAGCTTTCCTCAAGAAGAACATCGTTTGGTTTCTTCCTACAGTTATCCTAGTTCCCATCCTGCTATTCTGGTTAATTAGATGGGCTATTCGAAAGATGAAAAAACCATCATTAACACCAACTGTCACCAATGGAGTATAGAAGAATAGCGCTACTGGATAAAACGGAAAAAGTCGATTTCGAATTACTCGAGCAAATTGCTAAGGCTATTCAAATTCAACTCCAACGAGACGTAGCACCCAAATGGGATGTATCGGGTGAGGTAAGAGCTTTTCGAACGTTTGGAGAAATACCAGCAGGTTTTTGGGCTGTATCAATCCTTGAGGAAACAGAAAACAAGTTCAACGGAACGCATTGGTATGATTCTACTACCAATATTCCCTATGCTCAGGCAAGATTGACCGATTGGGTTACACAAGAATACGCACAAAATCACCTTACAAAGGTTCTTTCTGAGGAAATCATCGAAATGTGTATCGACCCATACGGACAAAGAATCGTGAGAGGAAAGGATTTTGAGGATGACACCAAAGAGGTTGAATTCTTAGTTGAGCTAGCTGACCCCATAGCCAATCCATCAATCGGATACTATATCAACGACATCTTTGTGACCAACTTTATCTATCCATCGTATTTCAACGTGACCCATGTAGCTGGTACAAAATACGACCATTTGGGACTACTCAAAAAGCCCTTAGACCTCTTTGATAGAAGCTATCAAATCTTTCGTAGAGCTGGGCAATGGTTCAAAGCTTTTATGGTACAAGGGAAAATAGTAGTGCGCAAAAGTTCGGAGGGTGTACCACTGGAAGCTTTTGAGTCCAAAAAACTTCTGCAGTTCTTGGCTTTCATTTTGTCATTATTCCTCGTGGTCTTCTTGATATTTCGATTCTTGGGAGGAAAGTTGAATAGCAAAAAGTAAACACTAAGAAAAGCTTCAGTAACAAAAAAACAAACATCTGCTACCCCAAAAATCAATCCTATGAAAGATAAGGACAAAAGCAAAGAAAAGAATAAACTCATTCAGCTTATTGCTTTCATTCTGGTAGCAGTCGTGATTTTGGTTATTCTTTTTCGGAAAAATATCATCTCTCTACTTTCTAAAATTCCCGATAAGAACTCTGCCATCAATGATTTTTCAAAAACACTCGAAGAAAGTAATAGTCAGTTCCAGAAAAGTATGATGGGTTTGGTCGAAAACATTCAAAACAAATTGGACAACTCTACCAAACAGGTCATCAATCAAAATGGAAGTACCATAGTTCTGAAAGGCATTGGTTGGAAACGTACCATTGCTCAAGAGGAGATTACTCGTGGCTATGTAGTAAGGGTTCACGAGAATGATGGTATAGACCGTAGCTATAGATATGACCCACATAATATTGAAAACTATGGGCTAGCGACGGGTATTGCACTCCATTCGGCTACCGCAGGACAAGAGTGTTTTATACAGGTCGAAGGTACGGCTGAAATACCTAATTGGGGACTACCATCCAACACACTTATGTTTATCGGACCTATGGGGGTACTAACCCCTACAGCTCCTAACCAAGGACTCTCACAAACGGCAGGTAACTCTATTTCACCAGACGAAATCAACATTAACTTTTCACAACCAATCATCCTAAATAACGATTAACAATGCCAAAGGATTTAATTTCTAGGGACTCTGTCACAGGTAGACAAAAAGTCGTCAAATCGGTTACCGTATCCACAGGCGCTGGAGACGCAAGTAAAATAGTAGAGCTGGATGGTGCAGGTAAAATCGACAAATCTGCTTTGCCTACTACTGTTGCTGGAGGTACTGCAGCTCAATCAGGCAAAGTGCCAGAACTCAATGGTGCTGGTAAAATTGACCTTTCGCTTTTGCCAGATAACGTAGGTCCTGAATCTATGATTGTGGTTGCAGGTGAGGCACTTTCTGCAAACAACATCGTTGCAATCGACTCTACAGGCAAAGCTGTGAAAGCTGTTAGTACAAACATTGCCAAAATGGCGGTTGGTTATGTAAAAACAGCCGTAGCCAATGGTGCCAATGCAGAAGTGTTTTTCGGAAACATCAATGCAGGCTATGCAGGTCTAACGCCTGGGCAACCAGTCTACCTTTCTCAAAATGCTGGCGATCCAAAATCTACCGTACCCGTAGCTGGTACAGACACTTTCGCTCAAATCGTAGGCACTGCTGTGTCTGCCAATGCAATCTTATTTGAGGTTGCAGGTATTATTGAACTTTAATCTCACATTTTATGCCTGTAGAAAAGCTCATAACATGGAGTAACGGGAGACAAAAGGTAAAAAGCCTAGCAGTTCTTCCCTCAGCAGGAAGCTTTGACCAAGTTTTGGTCAAGGCTTCCTCTGCTGAGGGTGATGCTATCTGGAAGCCACTCTCTCAAGCAATGGTTATTGGAGCACTGTCGGTTGGTAGTATTAGTCCAAGTTTCATTGCTCAAGACCCCAACAACCGATTTATCACTGATGCTCAGGCAAGCTACTGGAATGGCAAAGTAGAACGTTCAGAACTCTATGCCTACCTCCCCCTAACGGGTGGAAATATGGCGTATGGCGCAAAGATTTCTTTTGACCCAAACTCTTACATTGGATATGGCAATGGTGATAATGCTACAACAAGTACATATAACTTTGAAATAGCCTCTTGGTGGGGAATTGGATTCAAATCAACTGTAGATAATACGACTCGAATTGTATTTGACACGCGTGCTGGTAGAATCCTTTCAAAGGCTGTTCGTGTATCTGATTTTGCAGATGGTACTAACGCAGTACCAGTTATTTCAGATTCTAATGGGAACTTGGTTAAATCAGCTTTTTCCGCAGACTGGATTAATACAAACGGAAATAGACGATTTGTAACCGATGTACAAGTTGGACAATGGAACAATAAAGTAGAACGCACTGAGCTTGGTGCCTACTTACCCCTTTCAGGTGGCTATCTGACAGGTAAAGTTGAAATTCAAGCGGTTGGAGGAACACATTGGTCTGACTCTAAATTAGTAGTCGTAACTACGGATAATACAAAGCATCCATCTATTACGCTACATTCCCCAGGAAGTTCTGCGGTAACTATTTACCAAAGAAACTTTGATTTATACATCAGAACTGATTACTCCGACGCTGGAGCTTTAGTTCACAAAAGAATCTGGTCTGAAAACAACCACGGTGTCGGCTCTGGTCTAAATGCTGACCTATTGGATGGATTCCATGCATCCTATTTTACCGATGTAAATAATCTTATTACCACAACAGGTAAAAGATTGGTCTCTGACACACAAGTAACTTACTGGAACGGAAAAGTAGATAGAAGTGAGCTTGGAGCTTATCTGCCTCTAGCGGGTGGTACAATGACAGGAAGAGTCATGTTTGATACAAACTGTTACGTTGGTTATGGTACTGGGGATGGAGCAACACCAACCACTTACAACCTTGAGATTGCCTCATGGTATGGAATCGGATTCAAGGATACTAATGGGAACAAAACGAAAATCATTTTTGACACACGTGCTGGTAGAATCCTTGCAAGCTCTGTTCGCATCTCAGATTTTTCAGATGGTCAGAATGCTGTTCCTGTAGTGTCCGATGGAAGTGGTAACTTGGTTAAATCTGCTTTCTCGGCAGACTGGATTAATACAAACGGCAATAGACGATTTGTAACCGATATACAAGTTGGACAATGGAACAATAAAGTAGAACGCTCTGAACTTGGTGCATATCTACCCTTAACAGGCGGTATAATTTCTGGTAGGCTTGATATTCTTGCTCAGGGGGGAACACGATTGGAGGAAGCTAAACTCTGTATTAGTACGACAAATACTAACAAACCTCCTGCCATTGCATTTCAAACATCAGGTGTTTCAGCAATTCAGCTCTATGAGAAACTTGGACATTTGTATATCCGAAACGATAATAGTACTGCATACGACAATGTGCATTATAAAGTCTGGACTCAGATGAATCATGGGGTTGATTCTGGACTGAATGCAGATTTGTTAGATGGTTATCATGCTTCCTACTTTACTGATGCCAATAACCTTCTCACTAACTCTAGTAAGCGTCTAGTTTCTGATGCTCAAATGACTTACTGGAATGGTAAGGTGGATAGAACAGAACTGGCAGCATTCCTTCCACTTGCAGGAGGAACCATGACTGGAGCTATTAGATTTAATGGCGTTGGAGTAAATACCATAGGAAATGGTACTGGAGACGGAGCAACCACGAGCACATACAATCTTGAAATAGCCTCTTGGTTTGGCATCGGATTCAAATCTAGCGTTGACAATACAACGAAAATAGTCTTTGATACACGTGCAGGTAGAATTGTAGCGAGTAGTATTCGTATCTCAGACTTTTCAGATGGAAACAATGCAGTACCAGTTATTTCAGATTCTAATGGAAACTTGGTTAAATCAGCTTTTTCCGCAGACTGGATTAATACAAACGGAAATAGACGATTTGTAACCGATGTACAAGTTGGACAATGGAACAATAAAGTAGAACGCTCCGAGCTTGGTGCCTACTTACCCCTTTCAGGTGGCTATCTGACAGGTAAAGTTGAAATTCAAGCGGTTGGAGGAACACATTGGTCTGACTCTAAATTAGTAGTCGTAACTACGGATAATACAAAGCATCCATCTATTACGCTACATTCCCCAGGAAGTTCTGCGGTAACTATTTACCAAAGAAACTTTGATTTATACATCAGAACTGATTACTCCGACGCTGGAGCTTTAGTTCACAAAAGAATCTGGTCTGAAAACAACCACGGTGTCGGCTCTGGTTTGAACGCTGACTTATTAGATGGATTTCATGCTTCCTATTTTACTGATGTAAATAATCTTATTACCACAACAGGTAAAAGATTGGTGTCAGATACTCAGGTATCTTACTGGAACGGAAAAGTAGATAGAAGTGAACTTGGTGCATATCTACCACTCGCAGGTGGTAATATGGCTTCTGGAGCAAAGATTTCTTTCGACCCGAATTCATATATTGGCTATGGTAACGGTGATAATGCGACAACAACCGCTTATAATCTTGAAATAGCATCTTGGTTTGGGATTGGATTCAAATCAACAGTTGATAACACCACAAGAATCGTTTTTGATACTCGTGCTGGTAGAATTCTCTCCAAGACAGTTCGCATCTCAGATTTTTCAGATGGTCAGAATGCTATTCCTGTAGTGTCCGATGGAAGTGGTAACTTGGTCAAATCTGCCTTTTCAGCCGATTGGATTAATACAAATGGCAATAGACGATTTGTAACCGATATACAAGTTGGACAATGGAACAATAAAGTAGAACGCTCTGAACTTGGTGCATATCTACCCTTAGCAGGCGGTATAATCTCTGGTAGGCTTGATATTCTTGCTCAGGGGGGAACACGATTGGAGGAAGCTAAACTCTGTATTAGTACGACAAATACTAACAAACCTCCCGCCATTGCATTTCAAACATCAGGTGTTTCAGCAATTCAGCTTTATGAAAAACTTGGACATTTGTACATCCGAAACGATAATAGTACCGCATACGACAATGTGCATTATAAAGTCTGGACTCAGATGAATCATGGGGTTGATTCAGGCTTGAATGCAGACTTATTGGACGGTTATCATGCTTCGTACTTCACGGATGCTAATAACCTAGTGACAAACTCCAATAGAAGATTCGCCACAGATACTCAAATTAGCTATTGGAATGGCAAGGTGGATAGAACGGAACTAGGAGCGTTTCTTCCACTTGCAGGGGGAACGATGACAGGCGCTATTAGATTTAATGCTGCAGGTTCAAACAACGGAATGAGTGCAGGTACAGGAGATGGTGCTACAACTACAGCATATAACCTTGAAATAGCCTCTTGGTACGGTATCGGATTCAAATCTACACTCGATAATACTACCAAAATAGTCTTTGACACTCGTGCAGGTAAAATACAAGCAAGTAAAGTATTGTTAAGTGATTTTGCCGATGGACAAGTGGATAGATTGGTGGTGTCTCAAGGAGATGGAAGTTTAGTCCGCTCTGATAAGGTTAGATTTGGGTATAACAATCATATATCAACTGGAAATGGTGATAATGCAACAGAATCAACTTATAATTTTGAGATTGCTTCTTGGTGGGGTATTGGGTTCAAGTGCAATGTAGATAATACCACAAGAATCGTATTCGATACACGTGCTGGTAGAATCCTTTCCAAAGCCGTTCGTATTTCAGATTTCGCAGATGGACAGAATGCCGTCCCTGTTATATCGGATGGAAGTGGTAATTTGACAAAATCCGCCTTCTCTGCAGACTGGATCAATACAAACGGTAATAGACGATTCGTAACCGATGTACAAGTTGGACAATGGAACAACAAAGTAGAACGCTCTGAGCTTGGTGCTTACCTACCTCTTTCAGGGGGCTATCTGACAGGTAAAGTTGAAATACAAGCTGTTGGTGGTACGCATTGGTCTGATTCTAAACTAGCAGTTATAACAACGGATAATACCAAGCATCCATCTATTACACTACATTCACCAGGAAGTTCTGCGGTAACTATTTACCAAAGAAACTTTGATTTATACATCAGAACTGATTACTCCGACGCTGGAGCTTTGGTTCACAAGAGAATCTGGTCAGAAAATAACCATGGAATTGGCTCTGGTTTGAACGCTGACTTATTGGATGGATTTCATGCTTCCTATTTTACTGATGTGAATAATCTTATTACCACAACAGGTAAAAGATTGGTGTCAGATACTCAGGTATCTTACTGGAACGGAAAAGTAGACAGAAGTGAACTTGGTGCATATCTACCACTCGCAGGTGGTACGATGACAGGTAGGGTTATGTTTGACACGAACTGTTACTTTGCCTACGGTACTGGAGATGGTGCAACACCAACGACCTACAACCTTGAGATTGCCTCTTGGTATGGGATTGGCTTCAAAGATACGAATGCAGGAAAAACGAAAATTATTTTTGATACTAGAGCTGGTCAAATGCAGTCTAAGAAAGTTTTTATTGCTAACTTTGACGAAGCTTCATATCACTCAATATCTCTCGAACAAGGAAAAGTATCTTTCATACCAGCTAATGGTTTGGTTGGTGGTCACATTTCTGTTGGTAACGCTGATAGCGCAACTACTACAGGCTACAACCTCCAAATTGGTTCTTGGTACGGCATCGGCTTTAAAGACACGTGTTTTGGTAACACCCACATCGTTTTTGACCTTCGCCAAGGAAGAATACTTTCAAAAGCAGTCCGTATTTCTGACTTTGCAGATGGAACTAATGCGGTTCCTGTTATTTCAGATGCAAATGGCAACCTAGTCAAATCAGCTTTTTCAGCAGATTGGATTAATGCAAATGCAAATAGACGCTTTGTAACAGATGCCCAAATTACCTACTGGAATTCAAAATCCGACAGTAACCATACCCACAATTGGGATAGTATCACTGGAAAGCCAGCGGTATTCAATATTTTATTGCAAGAGAATGCAAACGACAAGGGTATATACAACACCGTTAACTTTTCTTCTGGCGCTTACAACGTGGTGCAAGTAGACGGAAATGTAGTCAGATACCACGTGGATGTAGTCAACGATGATGCCAGATGGTCAAATGCCATTACGAATCCTGTATCAGTTGCTTTGGTGAAAAGTAAAATTGATGGTAAAGCTGATTGGGGACATACCCACCATTGGGATAGTATTGTAGGAAAACCAGCTTTTAACATATCATTACAGGAAAATGCTGGAGATAAAGGGCAATACAGCACTATCAATTTTTCCTCTGGTGCTTACAACGTTGTGCAAGTAGACGGAAATGTGGTTAGATACCACGTAGATGTTGTTAACGATGATGCCAGATGGTCAAATGCTATTACTAATCCTGTGTCTGTGGCACTCGTGAAAAATAAAATTGATGGTAAAGCTGACTGGGGACATACCCACAACTGGGATAGCATCACAGGAAAACCGTCCGAGTTTAATCCAAGTGCGCATAGTCACCACTGGGATAGTATTTCAGGAAAACCCTTTGAATTCAACGGAAATGTGGTTTCGACCAACTTCTGGTTCAATTCTAAACATGGTAGTGTCATGGATGGCATGAACTATATTCAAAATATACAATCTGATGTGGTTAATTCAGTTTCTTCCTCAACTAGTGAGCTTAGATTAAACAATATAGAATCGTATGCAAAATCAAGCGCACCTTCAGGGTATCTGACAGTAAACAGTAATGGGAAAGTAGTTTTTGTTCAACAAATGTAACTTAAAATCAATATGTTTAAAGCAATTCTTGCCTCTAATAAACGGGGCATTTCAGAAATTGAGATGAACTATGACAACATCTCTGAGACAAGAAAAACAATTAATGTCAGCTACAACGAAAAAATTGATATTTCGAAAATTGCTGATTCAAAAAAGTACCCTGATGCGACTGGTTTCGCCACCTCTCCAAAAAGTTGGGAGGCTAACCAAACTGAATTTCAAAATTGGTACAATCAACCAGAAATTCTACTCATTGAAATCCTTGTGACAAGTTTGGGGTTAGTGGCGACTGAAATTCAACAACTGGATCCACAAACATCAAACTATTCAACTATCAAATTGCTAAATCAAGTTGAAGCATAGTTGGTAGCAAAACACAAATTCTCTGGTCTAATATTATCCGTAAATCATCTAATTACTAAAAAAATGAAAAAGGACATTCAACCAATTGTAAAAAAAGTAAGTCTTAACACGCCATTTTTGGGAATCGACAATAAACCTATTCTCGAAAATGGGCAAGAAGTAAATCTGGGTAAAATCGTTGGGCAAAGCATTGCCTACTCTACCTCAAACCAAAATGCTCAAAAGCTCATGTACATTGGTTTTCAATTGTATAATGGAGAAGATGTACAACTCGACCCACAAGACCTCAAAATCTTAAAAGATTTCATCGAGGCCGACACACAAATGACCAATGTGTTCAAGTATCGGGTTTTAGAGCAATTATAATCTAAGATACTATTGTAGTGTAATAGCAATATTACACTACATAATTTTCAAAATAATGGCAGCACAAGCAGGAACAGAATTATTTAGCATACAGCTCAATGGAGCGATATGTTATGAAAGTACAGATGATTTTCCCAATACGCTACGGCCTATGCAGACCTTCTATGGTGATAAAGATGGAGCAGCTGAACCTCCCAAGGATAAGCTTTTCTTGTCTGGAGAGAGGGTAGGCATAACATTAGGCGAAACAAAATCAGTTGGAAATAAGCTCTATTATCACATAAAATCCACTACAGAAAATCGAGAAAAATCAGGTGCATTTGGACTGGGATGGGGTAAAGGAGTTTATAATAAGGTAGAAGCAGTAGTATGGGTTCTCTCAACCGATGTAACCGATGATAAGCAAGAGGCCGACAAGTTATTAAATGAGAGAATAAACGCCAAGCAGGTTGCCAAAGACAAAGCAACTCAGAAAGTCTTAGATACAATTGAGGAGAACGATAATTCTTTCGCAGGTACAGAGGGAAATAGTGATAATGCACAATCACTCAATATCACAAAGCTACTAGCGATTGTGTTGGGATTTATTGCCATCATCATCATGGGTGTACTTCTATTCAAGTCAAAAAACAGGGAGCAAATTCAATTAGCAGGTAAAAAACACTATGGGGTTCTCAAAACAAAGTGGAAACAGCTCTTCAACTAACCAGAAGACATCCACATCAAATAGCTCATCGAGCACCAATAATCAAACAGCATTAAGTAGCTTACTTGGAAGTGGGTTTGATACCTCAAGTAACGTGAGCGTAGGCATGAGTGCAGACCCAGTATCTGCCATTGTAGGCTCAGTATCAGGCGTAGTTCAAGCCTTTGTTAATGCTGATTCTAAAAAAGAGGTTGCTAGACTCCAAGTAGAAGCAGAACAACTGCAAGTCGAAGCTGAAGATGCCAAAGCTGACCAAGAGCTTTACAAGGTTTTACAGGAAAAAGTAAAGACCAAACAACAGCAATTGCAAACTGCTGCTGACAAAGCTAAACAAACAGCCACCAACAATATGCTGATTTTCTTAGGTGTGCTTGTCTTTGCCTTGGGAATCATCTTTGTCGTATTCAAGTACCTATTTGGTAAACCGAAGCAAGCCATCACACCAAAACCAACCACTACCAATGTTCAAACTATTCAAGCTAATTGAGATTTACAATAAACTCAAAAGACAGACTTACTCCTTTCATTCAAGAAACCAAAAAGTATCATTGGTTATTCAAGATGCTAGAGTTACACAGGTACTCTTTAACGGACCTAATCCGAGTCCTGACGATATCAAGGACGCCATCAACCAAGGCGCTGAGTACATTGAATCAGAGGTCAAAAAATCCTTTGGGCTGTGATGGACACACAACAAGCGTTCATCAATATGTTTGCAAGCTTCTATCGTCTTGGATTTTCAGAAGCACAATCCTGCTCAAACTGTGCTGAGCAGGATTTAAGTGATTTATCTATATCCAAAGCAAAGGAGTTCTACCAGCAATACCAACCACTCATTGAAAATCTAGGTATTTATGCCTTTTTATATGAATCAGAGCTTACTTTTACAAAGGCCACAAAAGAATGATTTTATCGAATTAATCAATTATTCGGGGGATGATACATTCAACCTAATTACACAAAATCTTATTCCCAAATCCATTGAACAAACCACCGTTCTAGCTAATCAATTTAAACTTTACTCAGGTGTTGTTCTTTGTCAAAAAATTTACGAGTTTTGTAGAGCGTATATCAATTACCGTTTCGACAAAGAAGGTACTGAACAAATCAGATTATCCAGACGTACTTGGGCTGATAGACAAAAGGGCGTAGACTGCGAAGATTTTACCATTTTCATCTCTTCTATTTTACACAATCTCAAAGTTAACCATACGATTAAGATGGTTGATTTTGGGCAAGGATGGCAACATATCTATGTGGTTGTGGAAGATGTAATTCTTGACCCAGTTCAAGATAAATTCAATTATGAGGATACTTACGAAATAGCTCGTGAGTATGATTTTACATTCTCTTTGATACGCCCTATTAGTTATTCTGGTAGAAAAAATACACCTAAAACACAAAACAGTAACACTCTCAAAATTAAATATAAATACAGACTAAGGCTTCAACTACAATCAAAGCCCCTTATTAGTACTACATGAAAAAAACTAAAAAGTCATTAATGGGTATTGCCCTTGGCATGAAGTATCCTGTACTTTCCCAAGGACAATCACTCGATGTGGACACACCCGACTCGATGGGTTATGAAATCCATCAAGCACTACAACAATTGAAAATTGCTATCGGTGGCGATGTAGATTTATTTGTACAGGACAGACTAAAATTCCGCTCCAGAGATGCACTTTACAAGGCTCTCTCTGCTGAACAAATTGATGCTAGTGCACTTGCCATCTATAACATTGAAGCAAAAAAACAAGGAATCATCATTGCTGATCAAACTGGGATAGGGAAAGGACGAATTGCAGCTTCAATGATTCGCTATGCAACCAAGCAAGGGTATAAACCCGTTTTTATTACAGAGAAACCAAATCTATTCTCTGATTTGTATCGTGATATGGCTGACATTGGAAGTGATACTTTAACTCCTTTTATTGTCAATGCTCGTGACACCAAAACGCAAATCAAAGACCGAAATGGAGATTTACTCTATGCTCCACCCATGAAATCTGAGCAAGATAGAATCATCAAATCTGGAATTCTACCTAAAGAATATGACCTTGTGATGCTGACTTACTCGCAAATCTCAGATTCAAAAGGTTCACCCAAAATTGAATTCTTAACGAGCGTGGCAAAAGGCTCTATCTTGATTCTTGATGAAGCTCATAACGCCTCTGGGGTATCTAACACAGGTCAAATCCTGATGAATGCTTGCGCTCAAGCCAAAGGTGTTACTTTTCTTTCTGCCACCTTTGCCAAAAGACCTGATAATATGCCCCTGTATGCTATGAAAACGTGTATTTCTGAGGCAGCTATCGATACAGAGGCACTCGTAAATGCCTTTAAACAAGGCGGGGTTGCCCTTCAGGAGGTAGTCGCATCTCAATTAGCATCACAAGGTCAACTCATTCGTAGGGAAAGGTTGTATGAAGGAATTGAGGTAAACTATATCAATCTTGAAACAAATGCTTTAAGAGATAGAAAGGTAGCGGATGAGTTTACAGACATTGTAAGAGATATCATTCTGTTTCAGAAAGAGTATATTATTCCTGAAGTACAACAACTCGACAGAGAGATTCGTGATATTCAAGCACAAGCCATTATTGAGAATGGAACCAAACGAGCTGGTGTGGATACGTCTCCTGCTTTTTCAAAAGTATTCATGTTAGTCAACCAAATGCTATTTGCCCTCAAGGCAGATGATGTGGCTAACCGTGCCATTTTGAGATTGAAAGAGGGTAAAAAACCAGTAATCGCCTTTTCATCGACGATGGGTTCTTTCTTAGAAAATATGGAAGATGAAGAAGGTATAATGGTGTCCGATGGCTCTACGATATCAGCTTCATTTAGTACTGTTCTATTGAAAACGCTCAATTCTGTCTTAGCTTATACTATCAAGGATGAGGTAGGGAAGCATCATAAAAATGCGTTTGACATCGAAGCAATGTCCATAAGTGCTCGTGATGAGTTTTATCGTATTTCAAATAAGATACAAACTGCCTCTAGCTCACTGTGTATTTCTCCTATTGACTACATCAAACAAAAGATTGAAGCTTATGGATATAGAGTTGCAGAAGTTACAGGTCGTAAATTGGAAGTAAATCTCACTCTGAACTTTAAAAATAGCGCATTAAATGGTCTGGGTGAGAGAATATCAGAAACTATCCCTCAAAATTTCGTTGGTGTTATTAATAAAAGAAAAGCTGAAAATGTTAATGATGCCTTTCGCAAATTTAATGATAATGACATCGATGTTTTGATGATTAATCAAAGTGGTTCAACAGGTGCTTCAGCCCATGCCATCACTACTTCGAAAGTGCCTGCTGAAAAAGTCAAACAAAGGGTAATGATTGTACTTCAAGCCGAATTGGACATTAATACTGAAGTACAAAAAAGGGGGAGAATAAACAGAACGGGGCAGATTAAGAAGCCTATTTACGATTACCTCATTTCCTCGATTCCAGCGGAAAAAAGGCTTATGATGATGCTTCAAAAGAAGCTAAAATCTTTGGATGCCAATACCACTGCCAACCAGAAAAATTCTGAATCATTAATGAGGTCGGAGGATTTTTTAAATAAGTATGGTGATGAGATTGTTTTCAAATACATGGAAGAGAATGTGGACTTATGTCTACAACTTGATGACCCACTCAAGCTCTTCGAAAATGGGAAAGACCCCATCCAAATGGGTGCAGCCAGTAAGGTTTCTGGTCGAGTGGCTGTATTACCAGTACTTGAACAGGAAAAGTTTTATGCAGAGATTTTAGAACGCTATCATGAGCATATCAAACAGCTCATCGAAGATGATAAGTTTGACCTTGAGGTTGAAACCCAAGACTTGCGTGCTAGAACATTGGAAAGAACAATCGTCCAAGTAGGTGCAGGAGGTAGAAGTCCATTTTCTGACAATACCTTTATCGAACGGTGTGAAGTAAATGTCTTAAGAAAACCCATGAGTACCTCTGAGCTTCATGAGGAGTTGAAAGTTGCCTTAAACGGTAAAAGACCTGAGCAAATTACTCGGGAGATAATCCAACAGGCAGAATACTCATTTGCTCAAAATCTAAAAAGAGATATTGGTAAAATAGAGAATACGTTTGCATTAAAACGAGAAAGAATCACTTTTGAGAAAGCCTACCAAGAAAAAGTTGATAACGGTTTTTTGGAGGAGCTTGACTCGTATGTTCAAAACCGTCTGGTAGAATTAGATGAAACGGAGGCTAATGCAATTAAAGACAAAGAAGCAAAATCTGCTAATGAGTTATCGTATGTAAAAAATATCATTAGTTTTTTCCAAGTGGGTATGCCACTCTACTTTCCTGAAAATAATTTCGAAGCTGGAGGTGTCAATAGAGTGCTTGCCACTTGTCTGGGAATCAGAATCAATCCTACTAAGGATAGACCTTTTGCCCCATCAAATATTGGGCTAAGAATCGCAGTGGCATCATCAAGACGTCTACTTTCTTTTCCCTCTATTTCAGGAAATAATGCAGAGAGAATTTTTGCGATTAAAGGTGCTTCTCAAGCCATTCCTCCCAATTATTCCTTTGTAAAAGAACTATTACCTAAGTGGGAAACAGCCATAGCTAATAATTCTAAAGATAGTAGCATTCGTTATATCGTAACAGGTAATTTGATTCAAGCATATCGAAATGATAATTTTTCGGGACGATTAGTGCAGTTTACCACTTCTGAGAATAAAGTAAGAAAAGGCATTTTACTTCCAGAAAACTATATTCAAAAAGTAAGTAAAACCTCTTCACAGAAGGTAAGTGTTCCCATCAATAAATGTTTGAAGGTTGTTTCTAGTATCACGAGCACCTATCAATCTTTACAGTGTTCAAACACATTAGCTATTTTCAGGAAGGATCCTTATCACTTCAAACTGGTTGTTTCTGCTAGTAAACAGCTGGCTGGCAATGTATACTTGGATGAAGAGATTCTTGCCTCTGTGGTTGGAAACACTTTCGAAAAGGTTTCTGCTACCATGACAGCATTAGTTCATGTTAGCAACTTAAGTAAAGTCCTCAATACCTTGGGAGTCAAACTAAAAGTAAGTGCTGAACTAAGCCCAGAGCAATTTAAAGTTATTGCCGATGAATTGAACTTAGAGAATCAGTTTAGCGATGAAATTAAAGATTTGCCTGTTGCCATCCCTAGCTTAGAGATTAATACCCCATCAATAACTGATTTGGAAAGTAAGAAGAAGGTATTGGCACTGAAGTACAAATACAAACTAAGACTACAAACTCAGCTTCTAGCATCTGCATGAAACAACTGAAATTATTTAAGGGAGGTTTAGGTAAGTTACCTACCTCTCTTTATTCCGAAAGAGAGTATTTTCTTCTTTGGATGTGGGACATTTTCCTTCAAAAAGGCGTCATTGACGGCCACAAAGAAAATGGGAATTCCAATCCATTTAAAGATAATGCAGAGTTAGCTAAGTTCATCTTGGCAAATTACCCTGACCTAAAGGCCGTAGAGGTTAAAGTACTTCAAAACAATGAGCAAAGAATTTGGGTATCATTTAACGATAATAATTCTACCTCGGTATCCTTTAACCCCAATAAACTTGCGACCCTTATATATAAGATTGTTGGGGCTGAGAGGTTAATGCCAAGGTCTGGCGAAATCAATATTCACAACGCTCAGCTCCAGAAGGTGAGTGCTCCCTTCCTTATTAAGAATGATTACATTTCTGAGGAAATTGGGATAAAGTTTTCTGCTAAAGGTATAGCTGCCTACAGCTCTGTTTGCCTACTATGGATAAAGACTCAGGTCAAAAGTTTTGGCAGTTTTGATAGAAAAGGCAATCATCTTTATCCTACTAGAGACCTTGGTCTTGAACAACATTTTGAAATTGATGCCAAATCAAGAATCAAACTAGAAATAGAACCTCTTATAAGAGAACTAACCATACTTCGCCATCTACACAAAGATGATGAAGACCGTAAACATTCTGTCAAAGCTTTTATACTGACGGCAAGTCGATTTGGTATCAAATTGAATGATTACTATCACCCTTCTAAGAAGGATTCCATACAAGTAGAGGGTGATTTAGTAAATGGAGAGAATGTCAAAGTTGGCTTTACCTATGAAATAATGTTACCGATCCTTCGAATGTTGAAGTCGCAAAAAGTAACCTTTTTAGAACTTCAGGTAAATGAAGAAAGTACTCGAGCTTTAGCTGACGTTGAGATTAAAGGCATCGGGAATACCTCCATGATTATTATGCCTATCAAGCCTCCTAAACTACCTGATAAAGTTGAGGTTCCTAAAAACCATATTTTAAATCTAAAATATAAATACAGACTTCTTCTTCAAAAACAACAACTTATAAATATCTAATCACAGTAAAACAAACAACAAATGAACACTAAACAAAATATCGAATTCATCAAGAAAGTAACTAATAATGACTTAAAAAAATTAGACAAAGATTCGATTGACAACTATCATGAACTCAAATCTGACTCTGATAACTTCGCCGAACTAGAAACCATTTTCGAAATTGTTCCAGATGCAGAATTAATGCTTGATGCATGGGTGCAGACTGCCAAGAAAAAAGGAATTGACCCTTTTGAAAAATCAGTTTCAAAATCATCCAAGTCCTCATCTCCGAAAAAAGGTACAAAAACTACAAAATCCAAAGTAGATACCGCATCCAAACGAGAGGAAGCGAAAAAAGCCAAACTTGAAAAACAAAGAGATGAGTTGAAGCAAATGGTTTCGACATTAAAGCAACAAGTAATTGCCAATGCAAAGTTTAAGGAAAAACTTGCTGGAGAACTCAAAAAACATCTCAGCCTTGAGCAATCATCTCTCTCTGGAAGCGCAATTGAAAATGAAATCAGTGTTTTAAAGAAACAAAAAACTTTTTACAGCAATTTGCTTAAAGGAGATAAATCAGATTTCAAAGCCATTGCCTTACGTGTAGGTTTAGATTTCAAAAAGTCAAAACCAAAACCAAAAAAGCAAAGTCTTTCAGGAGTAGCAGGGACTCAGCAAGTAGAAACATTTGTAATGTATCCAACAATTTCAGGAAAGAAAAAAACATCCTTAATTGATAAATTCAAGCACTGGTGGGATAATTAATCTTGCTACCAAAAATGAAAGCCCGGTAATGAAATAACATCAAATGCCAGGAACGAATTGGTAGCAAAAAACAACTTCTTAAGGACAATATTTAACCAGGGAATTTGTGTTTTGCTACCAGTTTGATTCGTTCACAAAATCAACAAAGCAAGTAAAATAAAACTTTGGTAATTGGTACAAGTTTTATTTCGATTTTATAAGGACTAAATAAGACTCATATAATGCAAAGTCCATGTACCATATAAGGGTCGATTAAAGTACAAAGTATTACAAATAAGAAAAGCCCTCCAGTAAAACCGAAGGGCTTTTTCTAACTTAATAGTTCTACACCTATTGTATTTAAAACGAACTAAATCAAATAAGGTCACATTACTAATAATTTTTTATTTTTTGGTAGCAAAAAGGTAATTGATAGCTCAGCTGCAGACAACAGTTGTACTTGTTTTTGCTACCAAAAATTTCACAAGCTTTGCCTGATCAGAACGATATTAGGAATTAACAATCAAACTATTGCTACTAAAACCACTAAAATGAAAAAGACAATCATCATTATCACGACTATCATATTGGCAGTCATTACTTACTTAATCGGAAAATCGAAAGGCTGGTGGAATTTATTTTCTCCCAATGATTCATCTAATACAGAAGAAAAAAAGTCATCAAATACTAAACTTACCAACAAAATTAGAAACCTTGATTCCAGTGTCAATGAGTATGGAGTAGATTTAGCAACCATCGTGGATAACTGGGATGGTAAAAATGTGTATGAAAAAAAAGAAGGAAAGTCTGCGCAAGAATCTCATCCCAATGCAATAGGTTTTTTAGAAGATGGTACCATGGTCTACAAATACAAAATCTATGGTGAGTGGGTATATGATACCAAACCATTCACAGGTTCATATATATACAATTACAATGAATATGGAGTAGATACAAATACTGTTTTATCAGTTTATGCTGGCAGTGACATCTATGCGTATAAAATGGATACTAACAAAACTAATGAATATGGATATCTGTACGATGGAAGGCCTGTATTTAGACAAGGAGAATATTATCAATGGTGATAAAAAAACTCTATAGAGGAGAGTATTCATTAAACAGTGTCAGGTAAAAAATAGACTTTATCTTGATTGATAGCTATTAGGTTTAATCATTCACAATACCTATAGGAAACTCAATATTTTTGGATAAGTAAATCGTGAATTAGCAAAATTTGATGTATTTGGATATTTCCCGAAATACAATGCATGTTACAATTTTATCCTGTATGATAAACTCTAATTATCTATAATTATTTCACACAATTACACTACCCCAACCCGCCTGTTGAGGCAATGCAATTATGGTGTGAGATTTTACATCCGCCATGCACGTAAAATACACAAAATAGTGAGTAGAGCTATTTAACACCCTAAGTATATTGGTGTTTACTTCAAAAGTATTATTGATTAGCACTAGATTCTAACAATTAGGTTTTAAAAAACAATTTCCGGTGATGAAGTGCAAATTCAAAAACCTTACTCCCCAAAAGACTATATGCTACCATATACTCTAAGTCTTATTCTTTTCTTGTAGCTTCAACCCTTGTTTGAACTATATTAATATTTTCTGAATTAAAACCAGACTTTTTATTTTAAACATAAAACAATTCTATAATATGAAAGATATTTTACAATTCTATTCCCCTCTTGATTAAAAAATGAATAACATGATTCTTTCAAAGTATTTTTATTGATTGTATATAGATCTTCGCTATATATACTTTCGAAGCGGGTATTTAATGTAATACAATGTTTTATCTTTCGCATTATGACTGTAGAACCTATCGTAGTATATAATTTTCTTCATTTCATTCTACAACTTTGAATAACAACAACCTTGAGTCGACCTTATCAAAATATGACCTTAACTTTTTCGAGTATACGATATATTGACGTTATGTACTTTCATTTTATACCATGATTCTTTTAAACCAAGATTCCTGTTGAGAATAGCACAATAACTAAAAAGGCTGATATAAATATCAGCCTTTTTATTCTAAAATCTTGTAATCTATTGAATACAAGATTTTACACTATTCTTGCTTGTGATTTTATGATAGAATCAAATAAATCCAACTCTATCGACTACAATTACATCTATTTGACCCGCCTGTCAATCAAATGTAATTGTAGTTTGTATTTTTGCATCCGCCATTATGCAATAAATACATTTAATAGGTTTAGAACTATCCTTACTTTCTCATTAAAAGTGTTCGATGCAAAAATATAACACTAAAGTAAATGTTTTGAGAACCAAAGTTTCAGAATACAGATTCTGGTGACAAAATCTTCTCATAATCTAAACCTACCAAAAGGGGTTAGCATAAAATACGCTAACCCCTTAAAACTACTACCCAAGAATCCACTTCGCTCGCAACGAATGTTCTCTATTTTCCTTTGTTTTATTGTATTTTTAAGTCCTCCTTAGGCTCAAATATCTTTATTTTACTCTGCTCTATCTTATTTTAGCTATTACCATTGGAACACATATCACAGGTGCGCACTCTGCAACACATACCACGTATGACAAGGGCATGATTCGACAAAAATCTGTACTCGGTAATGTTGTTATTTTTGTTCCAATTACTGCTGAGAGGTTTGTATTACACAATACATAATGGTTATACACTCCATTACTTAATCCTGAAAAGGTTGTGCCATTTTGTACTTGCTGGATTACTCCTCGACCATCTGTTAGTATATACTGAGGAGACAAACCTACTGAATTGGGCACTGTAACGCTATTGGTTGTCGTATTACAATCGCATATCGATAAATCAACTGCCGTACTCTTCAAACAGTGATCTATATCTCCCAGATTTTTCCCTATTTCTAGTGAGGGTAAATTCGATTGTGTATTATCCCACGTTATTGCAACAGCTTTATAACTGCCAACGCCAACAGCATCTATGGTTCCGGAATTAACGACTGATTTATATCTGATAATATTACCTCCATCCACTAATACCACATAACTTACGATATTCGCTCCTACACTTTGACCATTCAAGTTTAATTGGATTGTACCTGGTTTAAAATTGCAGCCCAAGGTTTGACCTAACATGGTATAACCACATATTATTAATAAAGATAATAACAGCAAGAAGCTTTTGGGAAAGTACTTTTTCATAACACTGTCTTCTGTAGTATGATAGAGAGGGAGCAAAACTCCCTCTCTCTTCTAGTCTTAGAATCCAAGTACCCCTGGATTAATATCTGTTGGACAGTTTACTGTTGTAGTCGTCTCATTAGAGGTTTTTGGTGTGCCTCCATTTGAACTTACAACCGCTGTATTCTTGAACACTCCACTGAAGTTGGCCTTCACATTGATGCTCAAACTTACACTTTGTCCTGCTGGTATTTGCGTTGATCCATTGTTGCTACAAGTCACCACTTGACCTACTGCACTACAAGTAAAGCCTCCTGTACTTGGGCCACTCACAAATTGTAAGCCTATCGGTAAGTTGTCTGTCACATTAATCGTTCCTGTTGTAGCTCCTGTTCCGCCATTAGCGATATTGAAACTATAAGCAAAGTTTGTACCTACTGTTGCTACTACTGGTGCACTCTTCGTGATCGTCAAGTTTGCTTGTGGTAAAGCATTGATAGTCGTTGGTACCTCGTTCGATGGTTTTGGTGTCGTTACTGGATCTCCACCACCTGTTACATAAGCCGTGTTCTTCACTGGTAAGCCCGATGCTGGTGCCGTCGTTGGATTCACCGTCAATACTATCGTGCTACTACCATTAGCTGCTATCGAAGCTGTTGTTGTACAAGTCACTGCTTGACCCACTGCACTACAAGTCCAACCTGAACCACTGAATGTCACATAACTCAACTCACTTGGTAAGTTATCCGTTACGGTAATCGTTCCTGTGCTCGCAGCTAAACCTGTGTTGTTTACCGTCAAGGTATAGTTGAAATTCGTTCCTACTGTTGCTGTTGATGGTCCAGACTTCACTACTACCAAATTCGGTGTTGGTGGGTTTGTAATTACTGTTGTTACGCTATTTGACGTTTCTGTGCTTGTGTCTCCACCGCCTACTACACTACCTACGTTGGTGTAAGTGCCTGCCTGCGTTGGTTTCACCGTCAAACTCATCGAGCTACTACCACTCACTGCTATCACTCCACTGTTGGTACAAGTCACCAATTGTCCTGTTGCACTACAGCTCCAGCCATTGCCACCACCACTCACAAACTGTAAGCCTGTTGGTAAGTTGTCTGTCACCGTAACTACTCCCACTGTTGATGCCGTTCCTGAGTTTGTTACTACCAACGTGTAATCATAGTTCGTATTCACAATTCCTGTTACAGGGCCTGACTTACTAATCAATAAGTTTGGTTTTGGTGCTGGTGTAATATCCGTCGTCACTGGGTTCGATGGTTTTGGTGTCGTACTTGGATCTCCACCTCCTATCACACTTGCCGTATTCACTACTGATGAACCACTCGCCGCATCCAATGCCTTCACTGTCAAGGTCAATACATTACTACCATTTACAGCCACTACATTGCTCGTCATACAAGTCACTGTTTGACCTACTGCACTACAACTCCAACCTGCTCCACTAAAGCCTACATATTGTAGGTTTGTCGCTAAAACATCCGTTACTGTTATCGTTCCACTCGTCGCTGCATTTCCTGTATTGTTTACAGTCAAGGTATAATTGTAATTCGTGCCTACTGTCGCTGTTACTGGACCTGATTTCACAATCGAAATACTTGGTTTTGGTGTCGGGTTAATCGTAGTCGTTACTGGATTCGACGGTTTTGGACTCGTACTTGGGTCGCCACCACCACTCACATAAGCTGTATTTATTGCTGGTGAGTTTGCAGCACTAACCGCTTGTACTGTCAAGATGATGTTGGAGTTGGCATTCACAATAATGGATGCATTACTCGTACATGTCACCAATTGTCCACTCGCACTACAACTCCATACACTACCTGTACTACTTGAACCTACAAAGGCAATACCTGTCGGTAGATTATCGGTCACGGTGATTGTTCCACTTGTCCCCGCTGTACCATTGTTACTAACCGTTAGGGTATAATCAAAGTTGCTTCCCACTGTTACTGACGATGGACCTGCCTTCGCTATCACTAAGTTTGGTTTCGCTGGTTCATTAATCACGGTCGTCACTGGGTTCGATGGACGTTTAGCTACGATATCTCCACCACCACTTACCCATGCTTTGTTCACCACAGTACCTGTCACTGAGCTTACTACTGTCAAGTTCAATGAGCTACTGCCTCCTGCGACAATGCCAGTCGTTGTGGTACAACTTACCAACACACGGCCACCCGCTATTGTACTACTGCTACAACTCCATCCTGTTCCTGAGCCTGATACAAAACTCAAGCCTGTTGCCAAGGTATCGCTCACTACGGTTGTTCCAAATGTACTTGTCGTTCCGCTATTACTTACCGTTAAGGTGTAGTTATAGTTGGTTCCCTTTTCTGCTACACTTGGTCCTGATTTAACAATTGCTAACTCTGGTACACAAACTACATAACCTACTGCATTGGTAATATCTACACACGTTCCACTCACACCATTGATGGTTCCTCCTACGGTCAATCCTGAAACTGTACCTGTGTAACTTACACCATACACATTGTAAACACCATTGCCATTGTTACTAAAACTTGGACTATTCGAGATAGATAAGATTCTACCTTTTCCATCTGTTAAAACATAAACATCTGTCTGACCCGGTAAAGCAGTCTTCCCTGTTTGACCTACTGTGAACACGCCTGTGGCATTGTTACAGTCACATATCGAAATAGGTACTGCCACCGTTTTGCTACATGAACTCACAAGGTTGATATCGCCCCCTACAGTCAAATTCGGTGAAACGCTGTTGTTATACGTCACCGCTACCGCTTGGTAAGTATTCGCACTCACATTGGCAATGCTCATTACATTCACCGGTGACACATATTGGATTACACCAGACGAATTCGTCAATACTAGCTGGGAACTCACATTTGAGCCTGTGGTTTGACCACTCAAACTCATCGTTACGGTCCCTGATTTGTAGTTACAAGCCTGTCCATAAGAACTTTCCCATAACATAAGCATAAGGAAGGCTACCCCTAAGCTTTTTCCATACCTTTGAAAAAAACCTAGAACTTTTTCTTGGATTATATAAGTCATCATATCTTTCTTGCTCGAGTTAGGGTTAAAGCTTACTTAAAATACCTGCACTAATACCACAGCCTACCGTCGTCGTATTACTCGTTGCACTGTTGTTGCTCGTGTTGGTTTCTCCACCTCCTGAAACGATACCGCTAATTACAATACCTCCTGTGGTTGTTGGGGTAACATTTAATGGAAAACTCACGCTGCCACTCGCTGGAATATTCGGTGAACTATTCGTACATACGATAGTTGTAGCGCCAGCTACGGGGCCTATTGGGCTACAGCTCCAACCGCTACCACCACCACTATTGAAAGTTAATCCTGTAGGAATGCTAAAGCTCTCACTCACGCTACCTGTACTAGCTCCTGAACCTACGTTGTTTACCGTTACCGTGTAGATAAAAGGAGTACTTGGCGTACCTGTACTTGGTCCACTAATGCTAGTAGTCAAATCTGATACGGGAGGTGTCGTACATACCGTCGCTGTACCATAATTGTCTTTATACCCATCTGATAGAGCATTATTGATTCCACTTAGGTTGATAGAGTTAGCAGAATTTAATTTCGGGGTATCTGCGCCACCTGTACCATCTGCCACGTTGCGATACATACGAATACTGCCAATACAAGCTTGTGTACGGAATCGGAATAATGGAATCTCTACACCTGCTACGATATTTGGAAGAATTGGACTTCCTGTCAAGGCAAAATAACCATACTCGGTAGTCGTATTGAGCGCCGTGCGCTGAGTAGACCAGATATAGTTCCCTGCATTGGTAGAAGGTAGTAAGTCTTCCACGCCTCCAACTAAATTTGTCATCGAGGTACTCGTAGCACTTATAGGGGCAAAAGTACCTATGGG
>NZ_JASHIF010000034.1:0-32630 GCF_030056595.1 Flectobacillus roseus | reverse complement strand
AATTACTATTTTTTGCAAAATGTTCATAATGCTTGCTTTTTTTAGTTAGCTGTGATTTTCGTCTCTACAGTATTGTTATTTACTCTTTCTTCACCAGCTGAACCGTAGATAATGGTTACTGTAATATTTTGACTTGTGTTGCTTGGTACATCAGCCTTGCGAGTTGCTGTGAATCCAACCGTTTTCTTACCATTTGGTGGAATCACTACTCCTGCTTTAGCTGTCACTGTAATAAAGTTGGCATTCTCTGTAAAGGTCCAATCGCTATTACTGTTCGCTGTTCCGCCAAGTACATTTGATGTTCCTGTAGTCGATGGGTAAGTAATCGTAAAGCCTGAAATCTTCGCAACTCTAAATACAATTGTACTTCCGCTCACATTTGGTTTGTTATTAATCTCAAAAACATTTACCACAAAGTCTTTTGAAGCACCCACTGTCAAGAACTCTAGAGCATCTATCTCTGTAGTTGGTGATAAGTCTGGTAATAGAGCGTCTTTCCATACATTTGGTAATCCATCTACTGGTGTCAAAATACCGTCTCCATCTGGATCACAGTTCGTCGAACAATCTACAATACCATCTCCATTCGCATCCAAATTAGGATTCAATCCGCCTTCCTCTAAATCACTAATGCCATCATTATCGCTGTCCAAGTCATAAGGATTTGGTTTATTATCATTGTCCGTATCCAATGCCGTTAAGATTAGACCAGTAACAGCAGGAACAGTTGCAGGAATACCTAGCACAGAGATTATACCATCTGCCATACCATCGCCATCTAAATCAGTTCCGTTAGCTTCATCTACGTCGTTGATACCATCGTTATCACTATCTAAGTCTAAACGGTTTGGAATACCATCTCCGTCAACATCCGCACTTAGCTGAGCATTTTCAACGGTATCCAAGATACCATCATTATCATCATCCAAGTCATCAACATCAGGTACTCCATCTGCATCTGTATCTACTGGAACTGTAATATTTACAGTAGCGTTAGCACATACATTTGGTACCGTAGCGATGTTACACACTTGATATGTCACAGTAACTGTTGTACCACGTTCTGCCAAGGTAGGGGTATAGGTCAAAATACCTGTAGCTGGAGTAAATACTGCAGTTCCTGCTGCTGTACCTCCTGTTTTTGATACACTAGTGGTTACACCTAACAAGAAATCATCATTTAATAGTACATTAATAATACTCGATGAACCATATCTTGCCACTAATGCATCATCTAACGCTGTAGGTACTTGAGGATGAGGGTCCGTTCCATTTAGATTGCCATCTTTGTCACAATCTTGTAATTTCCATGATGGACTTGTATTACTCAATACCTGATCTACTGCATTATAGCTACAACCATCTAATGGATTTGTATTATCAGCAGTAGTAGCTGGATTGTTGTCTGTACCTGTTGCTTCTTTGTAGTTTGTTACTCCATCTCCATCACAGTCAGAATTACGCCAAGTTGTACTAGTATTAGCCAATACTTGGTTTGCTGGATTATAACTACAACCATTTGAATAATCAGTACCATCAGTAATCTCTTGGGCATTTGTAACGCCATCTCCATCTATGTCTGGATTAGCCTCACGATAGTCAGGAATGCCGTTGGTATTACTATCTGGCAAAGCAGGATTATTCGCATCTCCGTAACTTGCACTTCCATCAACTGGCGTTACAATACCATCTCCATCAAGGTCTGTGATGATATCGATTCTTCCATCTCTAATTAAATCAAGTGAGCCAGCATTTGTGATTCCACTCTCTAATAAATCACTCAAACCGTCATTGTCACTATCTATATCTAAATAGTCAGGGAAATCAGTACCATCTGTATTAATTGGTTTAGGATCATTGCTATCTCCTCTAGATACACTACCATCGGCAGCACCAACGATACCGTCTCCGTCAGGGTCTGTACCATCTACAATACCATCTCCATTAGCATCAATCAAGGCAGGATTACCGCTTTCGATAATATCATTAATACCATCGTTGTCACTATCCAAATCATAAGGATCTTTGCGAGTATCTAAATCTGAATCTGGTGGAATTGTTCCTGTAAGCTGATTAGCACTTGCGGGGATACCTGTAAGTCCAGATGCACCATCTGCAATACCATCATTATTAGCGTCCACTCCGCCAGCCTCAATCACATCATTGATACCATCGTTATCACTATCTAAATCTAGGCTATTAGGAACACCATCTCCATCTAAATCAGCAGAAAACTGAATATCTTCAAGAGTATCTAGAATACCATCATTATCATCATCTAAATCAATTGTATCAGCAATTGTATCTCCATCTGTATCTAAGAATACGGTAATAGAGGTTGTACTAAGGTCATTTCCCGGTAGGTTACCAAAAGTTGGTACTCCATTGAATTGTAAAGTACCTAAAACAGGAAGTGGACCTCCAACCGAAACACCTGTGTATCCTAATACAATTTGGGTACATTCTCCCGGCGCAATTGCTGTAGTATTTCTTAAGCGAATTGTTTGACCATCATTAGAAATAACAGTCCATCCTGTGATTGTCACTGGAACTACAGAAGTTCCAGTGATTAAATTCGGAAAGCTAATTACAGGCTCTAATTTTCCAATAGCAGCATTTCGAGTACCACCATCATTATTACAAATATCCACAGTGACACGTCCCAAAGTCGAACCCTTTGAAACGGCAGCAGGCTGGTTGAGAATATTGATACTTACATCCTGCGCTTCCACTTCACATAGCCCTCCAGTAATGAGAGCTGTAACGAGCATTAGTTGTTTTATACGTCTCATGATTTCTAGTTTAGTTAGTGTTAGTTAGCAGTGATTTTAGTTTCAACAGTGTTGTTATCTACTTTCTCTTCACCAGCTGAACCGTAAATGATAGTCACTGTAATATTTTGACTTGTATTACTTGGTACACCTGACTTACGTGCTACGGTAAAGCCTATGACCTTCTTCCCATTTTGTGGAATCACGACACCCGGCTTAGCTGTCACTGTAATAAAGTTGGCATTCTCTGTAAAAGTCCAATCGCTATTACTGTTCGCTGTTCCACCAAATACATTTGATGTTCCTGAAGTATTTGAATACGTAATCGTAAAGCCTGAGATTTTGGCAACTCTAAAACCAATCGTACTACCACTTACATTTGGTACATTATTGATTTCAAACACATTGACTACAAAATCTCTAGGAGTACCTGCTGTTAGGAATTCCAAACTATTAATATCCGTAGTTGGTGTTAAGTCTGGTAATAGAGCATCTTTCCACACATTTGGTAATCCATCTACTGGTGTCAAAATACCATCTCCATCTGGATCACAGTTCGTCGTACAATCTACAATACCATCTCCATTCGCATCCAAATTAGGATTCAAACCACTTTCTTCTAAGTCTGTAACTCCATTATTATTACTATCTAAATCATATGGATTAGGCTTATTATCATTATCAGTATCAGGTGGTGTTAATCCTAAACCTGCTGTCGATGGAATTCCTGTTGGGGAAACCAGACCATCTGCCATGCCGTCACCATCTATATCTATACCATTGGCCTCATCTACATCATTAATACCATCGTTATCACTATCTAAGTCTAGGCGGTTTGGAATACCATCTCCATCAGTATCTGCACTCAGTTGTGCATTTTCAACGGTATCCAAGATACCATCATTATCATCATCCAAATCATCTACATCTGGCACTCCATCTGCGTCTGTATCTACCGGAACTGTAATGGTTACCGTAGCACTAGCACATACATTTGGCGTAACCGCTGTGTTACATACCTGATAAATTACGGTAACAGTTGTACCACGTTCTGTGATCAATGGTGTGTAAGTAAGAATACCAGTTAATGGGTTAAAACTTACTGTTCCGTTGGCAGTTCCTCCTGTTTTTGACAGTGAAGTACTCAAGCCCGATAGGAAGTCATCATTGGCTAAGATGTTAAAGCCTGTGGCACTACCATACTTGGCCGTAAACGCATCTGCTACTGCTGTAGGTGTTTTAGGATTTGGATCAGTACCATTTGGATTACCATCTTTATCACAATCCAATAATTTCCATGCTGCACTTGTACTACTCAATACCTGATCTACTGCATTATAGCTACAACCATCTAATGGGTTTGTATTATCAGCAGTCGTAGCTGGGTTGTTGTCTGTGCCTGTAACCTCTTTGTAGTTTGTTACTCCATCGCCATCACAGTCACTATTTCTCCATGCAGTCGTGGTATTAGCCAATACTTGATTCGGCCCCCATACACAACCATCTGTAGGGGCAGGGTCTGTATTGTCTGGGTCTCCATCGCCATCCAAGTCTCCTGCAGCAGGTACACTAATCGTCACCGTTGCACTCGCACATACTTGTGGCGTCACCGCTGTATTACATACTTGGTAAATGATGGTAACATTCGTCCCTGGCTCTGTTGGTGCTGGACTGTAAGTCAATACTCCCGTAACGTTATTGAAAGAATACGTACCCAAGGCTGTTCCTCCTGTTTTGGCAATTGAAGTACTTAACCCAGGTAAGAAATCGTCGTTTGCCAAGACGTTAACAATACTTGGTACACCAAACGGAGCTGTTAGCATATCAGCATTTGCAGTTGCAACTTTTGGATTAGGATCAGTACCATTAGGGTTTCCATCCTTATCACAGTCTGCATTTTTCCAAGTAGTTGTAGTATTAGCAAATACTTGATCAGCAACATTATAACTACAAGGATCTAATGGATTGGTATTATCTGCTGTAGTCGCAGGATTTCTATCTAAACCATTAATTTCGTCTTTGTTTGTTACACCATCACCATCGCAATCACCTGTGCTGGTTGCTACTAATGTTACTTGAGTGAGATTTAAACTACAAGCACTTTTAGGATCCGTATTATCTGCTGTAGTCGCAGGATTTCCATCTGGACCAGTAGCTTCATCATAGTTTTTCACACCATCGCCATCACAGTCTGCATTACGCCAAGCTGTGGTAGTATTAGCCAACACTTGGTTTACGCTCCATACACATGGGTCATTTGGTGCAGGGTCTGTACTATCTAAGTCACCATCACCATCACTATCACAAACGTTGATTGTTACGGTAACAGCTCCAGAAGCAGGGCTGTAGCAGTTAGCAGTTGCATCATAATAGAAGGCGTAATAAGTACCTGCTCCAGCTGTACCAGGAGTACTTAGTGCTGTACCTGTATGAGCGTTATTAGTAAACCAAACCAAAGTCGAACCTACTGGAGTAGTACTTGTTACAGCACTGTTTAGGTTAGCTGTTGCAGCTGGACAAATGTTAGCAATTGCAGCAGTAGTGCCTCCTCCAGATAAAGTTGGAGCTGTAAAGCCAGCAGTTGTTGCAGAACGCAATACAACACCATAAACACGTGTGGTTCCTACGTTTACCCCCACAAGGTTGGCAATTGAGATACGAACCTCATTAAATGGTTTGGTAGTTTTAAAGCCTATCACCTGACGAGTAGAACTCAATAGTGTTAGTGAAATCAAACCGCCTGCATTACTTTCTTGAGCAACACCATTCAAATAAGTTGTTATGGTAGCGTTATTAAACAAGCTAGCTCCTAATAGACTGCTATTTTCAACATCATAACCAGCAAAAGTTCCAGCAGGATAAGTTGTCACTGCATCTTTTACTGAAATAGATCCACTACTAAGAATTCCCGCCGTCAAAATAATGTCAGCATAGTTTGAAGTACTTACATCTAACACATTGGCTGTATTATTTACTGCACAAGCCACACATGCTGCACCACTGATACCTGTCAAACTTCCATTCAATACTGCTGGATAAGTAGGAGATACAAGATAGGTATCTCCACAAGTCAATGCAGGACCAGCACACAATTTTTGTACTACTAGATTGTAAACATTCGTAGTACTGATAATACCCAATAAGTTGGTTATTTGGAATTGTACTTCATCAAAGTCTTTTGTTGTCACAAAACCTACCAATTGATTTCCTGAACCAGTCAACAAAGATGAGTTTACTGAAAGTAAAGTTCCTGTTGTTGATGTTTCCTGTAATACTCCAGCTTTATAAGTCTTGATAGTAATACCCGAAAGCAAGTTGGCATTGATCAAACTGGTGTTTGCAATATTAAAACCTGCGAATGAACCAGCAGTATAAGTAGTCAATACATCTTTTACAGAAATAGAAGAAGTACTACCAAGTGCCGCGGCCATTGTAATAGTAGCAAAATCTGAAGTGCTTGAAGTAATTAAGTTTTCAGAATTGTTAATAGAACAACCTACACACGCCAATCCTGAAATACCTGTATTAGCATCATTAATCACAACAGGATAAGTTGTATTAGAAAGGATTGTCTGTGTGTTACAAGTCAGTGCTGTTGGAGCACAGAATTTCTCGATTACTGGGTAATAAACCTGTCCTGAGAACAAAGTACCTAACAGTGTAGTATATTTGATACGCACCTCATCGAATGCGGCTGTTGTTACAAAACCTACTGTTGCTAAACCTGAACCGTCGAGTAAACTAGACTCGATACCGATCAAACTAGTTACAACGTCTTTACCTTCAACAAAAGCACCATTATTATAAGTCTCGATTCTTACACTCGATGCGATACTACCACTAATCAAGTTAGCTGATCCGATTTTGAAACCTGCATAATATCCTGCTGGATACGTATCCGCTGCATCATTATCTTTAACAGCCATGGTAATACTACATCCCAAACCAGTTAAGCTGAAGTTCACATTATTTGTCAAATCAGCATCTACTAAGTTGGAGTTATTACCTGAAATTATTGGTAAACAAAGACCTCCAGTTGATCTAGTCGCTGATAAGTTTGTATAAAGCGAGTTGGTCCAAGGAGATTTTGTATTACAAGGTCCCCCCGTTGCACCCGTTCCAGTACAAGACGTTATAAATACATCTACTGAGTTTGAAGCAGCACTGTAGCAACCTGTAGTGGCGTTATAATGAAATGCATAATAAGTACCATTGGTAGCTGCCGTAGGCGTTGCATAAGCAGTACCAGTATGTGCATTGTTTGTAAACCATACTAAAGTAGACCCCGATGGAATTGCGCCAGTTACTGCACTATTCAAATTTACCGTTGTTGCAGGACACACATTTAATAAGCTTGAAGAGCTTATTACTGGAACAGCCAAAGCAGGATCACATGGATCTAAAGGATTGGTTCCATTTGTTTTTTCTGTTGAGTTACTGATACCATCACCATCACAGTCAGAAGTATTCCAACTTGAAGAAGGAGTTCTTGTTTGGCTCGCTAAAACAAACGAACAAGCATCCAAAGGATCTGTACCATCTAAACCTTCCTGACCATCTGTTACACCATCACCATCGGCATCATCGGATGACACAGCAATAGTAATAGAGCAGGTTCCTGATGCGTTCGGAGAGGTAATTGTCAAGGTTCTTGTACCTGCAGTACCACTACCATCATAAGTAATAGGAATATCAACAAATGTTTCACCTTGTGCAATAGTAGTCGTGAAAGGCGATGGAGTCGAAACGATACCAGCACCAGATATGGTTACGGTAAGTGAAGCTTGACCGTTGACTGCATTACCAATTGGAACTCGTAAAGTAGATGTTTGCCCTGTTGTACCATTAGCATATAAAGGCGTACCTACTAATCCTGCTGATGGAGCCGAACAGTTAAATGAGAAAGTAGCAGGTACGTTAGTTACTGTGGCACAAGAGCCTAAGTCGCCTAGCGTTACTCCATTGACAGAACCAACATAAGTAGATACGCCTGTTGAAGCATTAATTCTCCATAAATCGGTATTAGGACCATTTATACGAGAATAATAGAAGAAATCACCAAGGTATGCTAAACCATTACCAACTGCACCATTACCCATTGTAGGAAAAGCCCCTGAAGCAGTAACTACTTTTGTAGCGACTAAAGTTGTAGGATTAATTCTGTAAAGATGCGAAGCTGTATTTTCCATTAAAATACAATAAAGGTTACCACTAGCATCTACAGCGATATCATTCAGCGTTGTACCAGTAGTCCATGTTGCATCTCCTGTAATAGTACCTACAACGATACCGTTCCCAGAACCAGTCCATTTAGTCAATTCTTTTAAACCAATCCCGTAAACGATACCTGTTGAAGGATCTGTACCCAAACCAATTGGTGAGGCAATAGTAAAGCCTGTGGAGGTCAGGGTTGAAGTTGTTGACTGAGCAGGTCCAGTATAAATTGTTCCACTACTTGCGTTTACGGATGTTACAAATCTATTTTGATTCAAATTACCAGGAATAGGACCGAAAGCCATATTACCTTGGTTTGTTTGGTTACCTTGTGAAACAAGAGTTGTAGCCAAGGTGGTTAAATCTATACGATAAATTGAATGATTCGAGGCAACAACTCCAAAAAGTTCATTACAACTCGGAGCCGTAATAGGAGTATAAGATTGACAAGAAGCTAAATCAAGATTGATATTTGGTGCAGAGCCCAAAAACGAAGCGAGCTGAACATTGGTCTTTACTGTACCTTGACCAGTATTTGGATTAATTTCGTAAATTCTAGCATTAACATAAGTTGTCAATAAAACAGCACTTGTGACAATTTCTGTAGCATAAATCATCCCGTTGTAAAAAGCAATCCCTTGAAAGTTGGCAGGAATACTACCACTCAACTGAATTACCTGAGAAGCTACTTTTGTAGACAAGTTAACTGAATACAAATAACTGGCAGTTCCATTTTTAACTGGTACATACATTTTACCAGTATTGTCAAAAAACGCATCATTGGAGATAGTTCCTCCAGTCCAAGTAGCATCACCTGTAACCACCCCCAAATCAGCTGATGGTGAAGGATACACTTTTGCTAAATGTCTATCGGAGGTCATACCATACACATAACCAGCATTTGCTCCTGTAGTAAGAGGATTGGTGGTTAAACCTCCCAAAGCAAGTGGCAGTGTTATTCCTGTACTAGTGTTGTTCTTGAAGACCGTCGAACCAGACGTTGTTTCAGAAGAAACAAACACCGTAGAGCTAAGGCTTGAAGCATCCGGGCCAACGGCCAAGTTACTCTTTCCTGTCGTCATGGTCGTGACTAACGTCTTAGAACCATCAAGAGCAGAAATAGAATAAACCTTTCCGTCGTAGCTGTTAAGTAAGAACAAATCTGTACAGTTTTGTCCTAAAACAGGCGAAACAAAGAAGACCAATGCAAACTGAAAACTAACAAAAGCGAATATCCTATTAGTAAGGATATTTCCCAAATAGCTAAGGCATTCAGTGAATACATTCGATGCTCCAAACAATTTCCGCATGGCGTGGGAAAATGTAATTGTTGAATTCATCTAATTACTTAGGGGTTAAATTGAATAAAAGGGTTCGATATCATTGCTCCTTTTCTGATAAAAGGAAACAATATCTTATACCTCGCAAAAGGAGGTGCTGACAATCAGGATACAATACAAGGAGTTCAATCTTTGAGAAGAAGATGGAATTGAATTGCGCAGCGAAATGTATATAGCCTCAAGAAATACTCATTCTTGAAAAAATGCGTAAATGAAGAAAGTAATGTTTTTATCATGGCGGACAGCTTTAAACTATAAATTATTAAATCAACTACTGGATCACTTAAGCTTTATCATAATTCATGGCATATACAAAACGTAACAAATGCCCAAAAGTCACCAAAGCAAAATATGAGGACCGAATAAGATGATAAAAGCTTAGAAATGTTATTGAATAATCACAAACGAGAAAATTATCTTTTCTGACAGAAGAATCATAAACTTAAGCGGGGACTACTTCTGGCAAAATAATAACCTTTGTAAGCACTAAGTCAATTAAAATATATTAGTGGGTGGTTGTTAATACTATGGCAAATTGTTTAATAGTATTATTAGCAAAAAGAATACCAAAAATGTATTTTTATATTAATCACCCATAAAAAACTAAGAAATACTTAAAATAAATTTTGATTCAGTAGTGGAAAGGAAAATAACCTAAGGTGAGATTTAGGTATGAAACTTGTGGAATAAAGAATAAGAAACTTCAACTAAAAAAGATGGCCTCAACTATTATTTTTTTATAATTATAATATGAGTTAAAACACACGAGCAGACTGCTATATTGCAGAAACAAAAACTCAATACTTTAGAACTATTCTTAAAAAAGCAAAGCTTACCTTAAACAAATTAGAACAAATCGCTATAATTACTCCGAACAATCGACCTAAATAATGTAGCAACTCTGAAAGTAGAGAAAATATCCTCTAGACAATACGCCAAATTCTTCAGATTGCTCTATCAATTCGGTGACCTTTTTTGAAGTCTAAAGTCACTACACTAATTACAATAAATGCTATGTTCAAAAAAAAATGTTTAATTATTGAGGATTCCGAAATCGCAATTGTAACGCTCAGTATGCAATTGGAAAAACTCTCCATGTACGATATAAGCGTGGCTCGAAACTATAATCAAGCAAAGTCATGCTTAAGTAATGATACTTATGATCTTATTTTTTTAGATATAAAACTACATGAGAGTTCTGGTTTAGATTTAGTAAGTGAATTTCCCAAATTGCCTCCCGTAATAGTAACGAGCTCCAACGTTGAGTTTGCTATCGATACTTACGAAATAAATTCAGTTATGGATTTCATAAAAAAACCAGTTACTGAAGATAGACTTATAAAAGCCATCGATAAAGCGCTAAATAGACAAAAAACAAGCAATAGTATTGTCGAAAATAATTTTGTTTTTATCAAAACAGGTAGGCACGTGATGAAGTTTGATTTTGAAAAGCTTGACTATATTAATGCTTATGGGATTTATTCTAAAATTTACAGTGACAACAAATCAACTATCGTCAATGAATCTATTGCTACTTTAGAAGAGGCACTTCCAAACCAAATTTTTAGAAGAGTACATAAATCTTACATTATCAACATCAAAAAAGTAACAGGATACGATCATAAAAACATCTTTATCAATGAGGTAGTAATTCCGATAGGTTTTTCATACAAAAAAAATGTTAGTGAATTTATTCAGTTTATTTAAGGGATACTGACAAAATAAAAATACCTGCCTTTTTTAGAAAAGACAGGTATTTTTATTTTCTTGCCGTAAAAGAAAAAAGCATTTACAATTTCTCGTAAATGCTTGACAATTTCTGTGGACCAGCATGGACTACAAGTTCACTGGAAATGAGGATGTTACATCGGCAAAATGCAACTATGTAAGTAAACACGTAAATGAAAAGCCAAAAAAATTAGGCCGCTAATACGCCCCCACATTTACTTACACTATGAAAATTTATACCGTTTTGTTTAAGTAGTTCTTCGGCTTTATAAGCTCTCAGCCTCCAGTTTGCAATTTCATCATTCATATCTGTTACCATCCTTTTCCAAAAACTATCTGGTCTATTTTGAATATCAATATCCAAGAAATAAGACATTGGTAATTCTAATATTTTACAGATTTGTTCAAGTGTCTCTATCTTCATAGAATTATTGTCGATCATCTTTCGTAACCCATTTTGTGTTATGCCCAATTTATTACATAAATCACCTTGAGTCATGTGCTTCTCTTTAAGAGCATTCTTTAGCTTAAGATTTATATTATCCATCATGAAATCTATTTTTCAAACTTTTATTTAACTCTGAGTACCACTAAAATTTAAAATCAACTATTTTTCAAAATTTTGTTAGTAAAATTTGTTAATTACGAAAAAACGTTAGAAATTTGAATTGTTATACACGAACGTACTACGAACTATTTACGAAAATTACACGAAATCTCTAAAAAAATCAAATTATAGTTCGAATATTTGAATTTATAAATAAATGGTCATAATGAAGGAGTTAGAACAAATACGAAATGCCTATTTCTTGAAAGCAAGAAAAGACCGAAAAACAATTCGAGACTTGATGATTAGTACTTTTGGGTATGGAAATCGACAAGTACATCACAAGCTGCATGGTCGATGTATTTTAACTGATAGTGAGAAAGAATTTTTATTTGTACAACTAAAGTTGGAAAATCAAACAAAATAGTCAAATAAAACCTTGTATGAATAGCTCTATTTCCTAAATAATGTCAAATCGAAATAAAGTTACATTCATTTTACTTTAAGACAACTGTATATTTTCATACCCTCATTTAAGTCTAATAAAAATCACTAAGTTGAGTTTGACGATATATTGTTCTCACATATTATAAATTGATACTATTCCAACCAATCACGATTGTACTATCTTTTGCATTTATTAAGAGTCTATTCATTACATAAACAACACCGCAAAGTAGAGCAGTAGGTAGCTCGTGAGGCTCATATCCTCAAGGTCGCAGGTTCGAGTCCTGCCTTTGCTTCTAAACCTTAAAATCTTACAGTATGATACCAATACTTTTAGTTCCAGTGTTACTATTTTTCGGAATTCTTGAGTTTTTGTTGTGTACTGTAGACTGGCTTAAGGAACAATTCTCAAAATAGTTTTATCATTCTCACTTTTATCCTTTTACAAACATGAGTACTGTTGAAGTTGAAAACCTCGTTGATTTCTTTGTTAGCGCTATGGCTATGGGCTTTGCCTTTTTTTGTGCCAACTTTGCCTACAGCTTTATTGCTGGAACAAGTTTGGAGGACAAATTAAAAGACTTCGTAGGAGGCGATTTAGAGGATGATAATTAGTATTTTATCGCATTGGAGTGCAGTTTTTTTGAAAGTATTCGTGCCATCATTTATCGTTTTCTTTGCGGTGAGGCACTTTATCGAGAAAAACAAAAGAGACGGGTTTAAATAAGAAAGAGGCTTCATAAATCCATTTGTTTGGATTTATGAATTGAGTGATTTGCTAGACTCCCACAGATTGATGTGGGAGGTTCTTTCTCTAAAGACAATAGGTGTAGATTTAGATTTTAAAGACTACCACACCTTGTGTGGTAGCTTCTTTCCTTACTCACTATGAAAATTATTTTGATTATAGTCATTGCGCTTGTGGTCATTCTACCATTCAGGAGAAAAGACCGAAACGTATAGTTAAATAAGTTATGCCCCTTCATGGTGTCAGAATGTCCATTTGGTGCGTTCTGGAGGGTTCGAACCCCTTATTGGCAACAAAAGCAAATTGAAGTATCTGCTACAGAAAGTAGTGTGACGACCAAACCTGTGGCGATACTTTGCCCATTTCACAAAATATGAATCTATTTTCACCTAAATCGGCGATTGACACAGACTTCGTAAGGATGCCTAAGACGCTCGAGCAGACAAGCTCAAACGTCTACAAGCGATACCATGCGCTTGCAGAGGAGTTTAATGCCCTACAATATCTAGGTTTGTCAGCGAAGCTTCGCACTCCACACCAGAAAGTGATGGAGGCAATTCTCTATAAGTATTTGCCCATGTTCCGCAAGCTAGTCAATTCATCGACATGGGTTGATAGTCAGAGTATTCCATCCATTAACATTACCCGTAGAGAACTGGCTAGACTCATTTCATGTGAGACTAGAAACATCTACAATATCCTTGCTAGGCTGTCAAATGCCCGTTTTATTGACATTATAGACAACAATTCGACAGGGGGATACACAATCATTCCAAACCTTTATATCGCCTTTGGTGATGTCAATTTGAAGCCTCAGTTGAAGGCTTTGAGTGCCCTACCCAAGGACATTCTAATTACTCAGACGTGGCAAACTTTTCCGATATTAAAAGACAGGATAAATTTAAACAATTCATATATAGCAGTAGATGTTGAATCTACCCAAGAAAATTACGGGGAAAGACACAGGGAAATTGACAGGGAAAAAAAGCAAATTGAGCCCTTTGACCTTTCTTTCCAAAAAAATAACCTTGAAAGTTCCACAAATGACAAGGAAAATGAAACCAGTGGCGCCGCCGACCCCGATGATGTGGACAACTACTCTAGCAGTAGAGCTGAATACTTCCGCAATCGCCACCTAGGAGGTCACAGGTCACCAATGCCTAGCAGAACTACCAAACCAGTACAAGAAAAGCCGATTCAGCCACATGAAAAGGCACAATTAATCACAGAATTCTGGAACTATGCCAAAAAGAACCTCTACCCTACCCAGAAATTCAACGGTGAAACTGAGGTAAAAATCAAGCGATTGATTGGTAGTGATGTCTTTGGGCACTTCAATGGTACAGAGAGCTATATCCACTGGAAAACGTTCTGTATGACCAAGATAGCAGAGATAGATTTGGTGAAAAAGCACAATGAAAAGTACGACCGTGAGGCATACTGGCCACTTAACTACTTCTCGAAAAAGTATCGTGATAGAGGTGGGTTCCTCATCGCCCATGTGTGGCTCAAACGTGAGCAAAAGAAATTCATAGAGGTAAGATTTGAGGACGAATTAGAAAAAGCGAAGAATTCATTAGCATTTGGTATAATACCACGTGGACAAAAAGGTAAAATCCTTTCGATTAGCGAGTTATCTCTTTACTGGGCTAAGAGAATATCAAAAAGAACTAACCCAGAAACACTAGAAAAATATTACTCATTCATATCCAACACAAACTTATCATCACAATGGACGAATTAATCAGAACTGCCGAATGGCATATCAAATACAGAATGCCGTCAGGCACAAACATTGCGTTCACCAGCAAAGGAATACCAATCCAAGTTTATCAGAATAAGTATCTAAATAAGCGCATCGAAAGCGCTGAGAATATGATAAAGAAGTTTCGTGGCTTTGACCTTGCGATTATCTACGCTAAAGAGCCTAAAACGGGTAGAGATTTGGGCGAAATTGCACGATTTGACAACGAAACAAAAAGATTAGTCTTTTCAACACCACTCTAAAAAAACGGGTCACAACACTTAATATCGGGTCACATGAAGGCTTTTGAAAATCCTACAACAATTCCACTCCAGATTAAGCGAAAATACAAACAAATGCCTCTTTCTGAGCGAAGAAAGCTCTACAGCATCATCAGAGAGGAGCTTGGATACGGAGAGAATACAGATAATTCAAATATCCGAAAAATGCTCAGGGGACAAAGGAATGTCACTCCGCAAATTGTAAAGAGACTTTCGGATTTCTTAGGTATCTCCAGACAACAGTTTCAGGGAAATATTCAGATGGACATCATGGATATTGTAGGAACGATTAAACCAAATGTACCCCAATCTACACATGAACTACATCATCATCACAAAAGCTAGAGGAATCACTTTTATCAGGTTAAAAGACCGTTGGGAGCAACAAGCTAATGTCGATTTCTCAAACCAAAGTAACATTATCAGTTTTTCAAGCAGACTGAGTGCCCAAAATTACTCAAGCTTTCTCAAGGACTCAGAAAGTGACTGCAAGAACAAAATCATTCAGCCAGCATCTTTAACTCTTCAACATGGACAATGGATAATTTCAGTCATTTGACGAATAGCCAAGTTATCAAACTACGTGAGGATATTATCTACACTTACGGAAAATACCTTGGATGTATTAACAATACAGAGAAATCTAAATATTCTATACGGCTACAATTTCTCTGTTTGGATTTAGGCGTTGATTTTTCTCACTTAATTGATAAAGGCGTAGTAAAATATCAGGCAGAGGAAGAACAAGAGGACATTGACGAAGAAACTATCTCACTTGACTTAGAGCTAACACCAGTTGGACAATGTCACTTCTGTGGTGAAAACCTAAAAGACAAACGAAAAGGAAGCCTATTTTGCAACTCAAAACATCGTGCTTCCTATCATAATAATCTCAAAAAAAGCGTCCGCTAGTTGCTACCAATTTAAACCAGGAAAACTATCATTTTTTTCTTCTGTAGATCTTATTTGGTAGCAAAAGTATTGTAACATCACTCAACAGCAATTCATAAATCAAATATTGGTAGCAAAATGGAACTCAAAATCATTAACCTCCGAGATTTGAACAGTCGAGAAAATCAGGATATCGTTGAAATCATCAATGAGGTCATGAACGAGAGGTTTAACCACTCAGCAAATAAAGCAGTTCAGCATATCATTCGAACCTTCAAAAGGCAAGAGTCAGAAATCAACAAGCTAAGAGCCGAGCTTCAGAAGCTCAAAAAAGAGAGTGAACAGAGTCAAAAAGAGCAGTCAGATACAATCAAAGAGCTTCTATCAGCAATTGAAGGATTCAACAAGTTCCTGATAGTTGCAAATAAAGTGACACCAAAGAAGTAGTAATAACCAATCACATTCAAATCAAAATATCATGGACGCAGTAAGATTTAGAGTACTTGCCATTGAAGGCAAAAGAAGTACCAATTCAGATATCCAAGTAGGTGAAACTTATGTAGGCGAAGCCAATGACCTACGAAATAGAGTGTACTACACTGATCAGGCAGGTGACGATTGGATATTCTATGTGGATGACACTTGTGAAATCATTGACCTATGAACCGAGTAGGTATAGTGATAAACTTTCATGAGTATAATGCCCTCCGAGCTTATACTCATCGTGAAAAGAGAATGATAGAGGCTTATTATAGAAAGCAGAATTCAACATCATTCTGGATACTTGACCCAAGCCTGATTGTTGCCTCTCTCTTCCATTCACATTTTGAGTACGAATACAAAGAATCTCACTACGGCGCCAGTATCATGAAATTTCAAATCCATGAAGCGATGGCGCTCTCAAATGCACTTTCCACACTTGGAGAACCAATATTCGAAAACTTGCACGCTAGACTCAGTAGTGAAATAGCCAAATGGAAACCGTCACTTACAGCCTTGACTTTCGAGAATTGGTACAATAACCATAAGTATGGCTATAAGCACGAATTTGGAGAGTTTGACCAACTTGATGAAATATACTTGGATGTTTTCCAACAATCATTTATCGAAGAAAATATTAAGGACTTATAATGTCATGACAGATAAGCGAGAATACCAAAGTAAAGGAAAGTTATTGCTCCGAGTAATATTATCTCCATTCATTTTTCTGTATGGTTGTATTTTACTTATTGCCTTTACATTTTTCCCATTGCCTATGCTGGTGCTTTTAAGCATATTAGGTATAGTTTGTGAACCATTCATTTGGCTTTTACGAGTGTCTGGTGTGGAAGTCGAAAGTATAGAACCATTTTTTGACTATCCAAATCAAAGTAAAATGATGGGGCACTTTATTGGACTAACTATTTATATCTGGTCTCCTTTCTTTATGACATACTGGTTCATAAAATATGCGGTAATCTACAATGCCAATATTCCACACACTAAGAACTTTCGGTAGCAATAGTACCAAGCAAGTATCTACTTTAGTCGATTCTACTTCATTCTTGCTACCAATTTCAAACGGATCAGCTCTGCGGCCACAACATAGAGCTCCGCAAATTGGTAGCAATTTAATTCATCTGCAGATGGCGAAACTCAGTAAGCTGGAGTAGTTGATATTTAAGAGAACACAGCATAGTTCCTAGGTTATTTTAAAATTCATTATAAACAAAAAGAAAATGACTAATAAGATAAAGGAGAAGTTTTCTGAACTATCAGGAAACGAAATTTTGACAATTACACTAGCAGGGATTTTAGGTACATTAATTGGAATATTGATATATATATGGATTAATTTACCTGATTAAGACACTATTTTTTCTCTTGATTTTATGATTTTAATTAATTCTTTAAGTTCATTTTTTGAGAAATACCACTTGAGCAAAGCCCAAATTGAAATAACCCCAAAAACTACGATTATGGTAAGAGTTAATTGAAGTTTTAGAGTCGACAGCGATGAAATACTTGCAAACATTAATGTAATTAATGCACCGAATGAAATTGGGAATGAGAAGAAAAAAAAAGTTAAGTGTAAAGGAGAATCAGCTCCTTTTGAGATTATATCAAGCTCATACTGATTTAATGTGTAAAACTCAATGTGTGCTGGTTTAGTTGTAGAAAATTCAGGCATATTACTTGAGTTTCTTGATTCAATAACCTGCCCATTAACATATTTTGATTCAGTTGGGGTAAATTGATTAGTATTTTCCATTATAAGATACTTAGATTTTCATTAAGCCAATCGTTAGAACAAATAATATTAGACCATGCAGCGTTTCTTTGAATTTTTGACACAAAAACCCTTGCCTCTTTAGGAAGATGAGGTTTCAAGCTATCATGAATCTGTTTGGGCGTCATTAGGGTCTTTACAACCCAAGTGTTTTCGGAAATTCGACCCCATTGTTTAAAGATTTTAATAACAGGAAATACACTATCATAATCAAAAAATATATGATTAGGTATGAAATAGGTAATTATAAAAGACTTTTCAAACATGAGATATAATATTTATTTATAGTCCAAATCTAAGAATTAAAATTTATAAAACCATTATCGAAATATATGCGATTTTTCGATAGCAATATTACTCATCAAGTACATACTTTAGTCGATTTTACTTCATTCTTGCTACCAATTTCAAACGGATCAGCTCTGCGGCCACAACATAGAGCTCCGCAAATTGGTAGCAACTTAATTCAACTGCAGATGGCGAAACTCACCAAAGCTGAAAAGTTAATGTTTTTGAAAATCTTTGAAAAATGTACATTTAAAATTCAATACGGGCTTGAAGATACGATTGCTGGTTCTGATAATGTCCCAGAGGAACTGCCTTACATCGAAGAAGACATGGAAATGCTATCACATATTAAAATACTCAATAACTGGATTTTGGAACATTGTAGGTAACAATCAAACACAGAGGCTATTTTTCTATTCAACAAATCAATAATTTTTCTCTTTAAAGTCAACAATAGGTATATTTGTACAATGGGAAAAAACCTAAAAATAATATCATCCGAGTACTTAGAGGAATACTCTTCTCAATCCAATTTGGACTGGTTGAGTGTTTCTGATAAGCTAAAATCAAAGTCTAATTTCACGACTGAAGACTTTGAATACTACATTATTGCATCCTCTCTCTATTCTTCAAAAATAGAAGGGAATACCCTTGATGCGAATAGTTTCTTTAGAAATAGAGATAGTAAAGTTTCTCCTAATAAAAAGGAGGTACAAGAAATTGAGAACTTGGTAAAAGCCTATAAATTCTGCTCTGAGAACACACTCAATAAGGCTAATTTTTTGAAGGCACATGAGATTCTATCAAAGACGTTGCTGACCGCAAACATGAGGGGTAAAATCAGGAAAGAACAAGTTGGCATTAGGGACTCCGCAACACTTAGACCTGTGTATTTGGCTGTAGAACCTCAATTTGTGAATCAGGAAATGACCAAGTTGTTTTCAGACATAACAGAGCTTCTAAAGAAAAAGCTGACTCATAAAGAAATCTTCTATTATGCCTCCATGATTCACCTTTGGGTAGCACTAATTCACCCCTTTATGGATGGTAATGGTAGGTCTGCAAGGTTATTAGAAAAGTGGTTTTTAGTTTCAAAACTTGGTATGTCAGCATGGTCTATCAACTCGGAGAAATACTATTTTGACAATAGACCTGAATACTATAAAACTATTGCATTAGGATTCAACTATTATGCCCTTCATTGGGAAAGGTGTGTGCCATTTTTGTTAATGCTACCAGAGTCCCTTAAAAGTATATAATGATAAAGCCTGCTCCCATTATTAATAGTAGCAGGCTTTATCATTACCTATGTTCACATTTGGGAAGCAAGTCTATTCCTTTCATTATCATGGTAACCTCGTTAGATTTCACCAAAGAGTAAACAACATAGCAAATAATTTGTCATTTGAAAACTCAAAACTAACACAGGGTAACTGTACTTAGTTTTTGATATAGGTTACCGCTTAAGTTAACTTTTTAAAATAGCTATCTTAAAATAGTTACTTTGTGGTATTCTATTTTACCATCGTTCAGATCCACTGAAAGTAAATAATTACCCGAAGGGAGGTCTTTAATACTGATACCTTCTGCTGAAATAGCATTAGATTCTATTACTGTGATACCACTCATGTTTTGCAATTTCACATGGCTAACTTTACTCAAAATACTGGTTGCAATATACAATATATCCGAAGCTGGATTAGGATAAACGATAGATACCATATTTCTTTCTGTAGTAACTTTATTAAGTAAGATAGTAGTATTATTATCTTTTGATGGAAAAGATACATAGTTATTGCCTGCACTTAAGCTAGAAGTATAGAAAGACGAGTTCGCTTGATAATTTTGGTTGTTATTATCTACTGATTCTCCTGGAATAACGAAAATAGGAGTTTCTGTCACTGCTATATTAAAATTATGAGTGTTATCTGTAACACTTAAACTATCCATTTTTTCACTTCCTGCTTTTGGAGAATAAATTTTAATATCGTTGACATTATTCAATGCTAAAGTGTAATTCCCAGTTCTTCCTATCTCATCTGGAATCATTAAAGCATAAGCAGATTTCCCGTTTAGCTCATATCTATCTACCAAAGGATCTTGTGAAATGGTTTCTTTGTAAACATACTCCCCTATCAGATTTTTTGTTTGGTACAAGTAATCAGCTATCGGGCGACGTTGTCTTAGTGAATCTACTAATCCAGAAGATGCAAACTGAGTTGGATTACTAAGGTCTGAATCATACAACATATAGAAGAAGCTTCTTTCTAACCCTAAGCGATTGTACATCAATGCCGAACGAAGTCCCCAATCTGCTTGAGTAATAAGAGCAGATTTATTACCAATTGGAATAGCTTTCAATGGGCTGTTTTGGTTCAAATCGAAGCCTAATTCCGTAATCCATACGGGCATATCGTAGGCTTCATCATGTGCGAGTTGAACAAACTTTTTAGCAGTATTTAATGCTGAAGAAACTTCTGGAGCAGCAGCTCTTGTTGAAGAACCACTTTGAGACGAATTTGCATTGTCTGAATATAAGTGATAATTAATTACATCCCAACATAAATTGACTTTCCCATCTGGCTTATAACCTCTAAACTCTTTGCACCAGTCAATCATTCCTCTTACATAGTCAGGGTCAGCAGAAGCTAAACCTGCCATTACTACCTTGATATTGGGGTCTGCATTTTTAACACCGATACCTGCTCCCATAGTATTTTTATGTCCATCATAAAATGCTGATAAGTTAGCAGCATATTCACGGGCTGTTTGATAACCTTTGCGTCCTTTCCACCATTTATCTCTTTCATTACCACATTCAATGTATTTTATAACATTAAGTCCTACTTTTAAAACGTTGGGACTATCGCTTGTCCAACGTGGTTGATCAAAAACACTAAGCAATGCCGTATCAACGTTTGTATTACTTCCGTATCGTGCAACATACTGAAACGCTACTTGAGCTTGGTCTCTATAAGCATTAGGGTCTGAATACGAATAACCATACCTTGCTGGAACAATTTGTCCATCATGATAAGAAGAATCAGGATAAGTATTAAAAAACCAATAAGGAACCCCTTGCAAACATGGCAAAACCTCTATGCCATCTTGCTTACAACGTTCGTAGATTACATCATAATTCCATCCTCCATTAAAGCATGGATTATAGGTATAAACATTTTCATAGTGTTCTATTTTCTCCCAGTCCATATACTGACGAAAACCTGTAAACGGTTTAAAAGCCTGAACTTTATTTTCATCAATTAAAGAAGCATCAGTAGCTTTTAAGAAATCCCATTCAAAAGAATTGATACCAAAAGCATCTTTCATCTTTATATTTTTCAAAGGTGGACTCGTTTGAGCAACAGTACTTGCAGTGTAAGTACCATACAATTCCATTTCTCTAGGAAATCCCCCATAACAATTGATAAGTAAATATCGGAAGTTAGCAGTAGATGGATTTGTAAGCACAAAATTATTAACATCATTTGGATTGGGACCAACCCATTGGTTGTAGGACTCTCCTTTAAAAGTAGCAATAAGTACTCGCTCCCATTGGTCAGTAATACCGTATAGCTTAAACGGTTCATTTGTCAGAGTGCCAGAGCCATCATAAAATTTTACACTTTGAATATTAATTACTTCCCCTTCTTTTAAAGGATAATAGCAATCATAATTATCTAAGATTTTACCCCAACCAGTGAAGACCTCATTTTCAGTATTACCATCAAATAAAGCATCTAATCCATATCCTACATGGTTTAATTGGTACCATCTTTTGGGAGCAATTGGGATTTTGGTGCCTACTATAGTAGGACCAGTAGGTGTAGTTGGTGTATTGGGGTTTGTCGTTGATCCAGTTACAATTGCCTTAGCTGCTCCATTGACAGGGTTTCCATAGACATTAACTTTCTGTGGAACATTATTACCGTATTTACGAACAATAATTGCATCAGCTACAATCGGGTTTGCCAAATTCAAGTCGACAAATGAATTATAAGTTGACCCATCAAATAAACCTAAAAATGTTTTTGTAGTATCATTTAGAGCATAAATGGAGGCTGGTCGATCAGTAAAAACACCTGTATAATCAAAAAAGGAAAGTTTTGAAATAGTACTTTTAAATTCAAGGGTTAGTTTTATATCTACCCAAACGCTATTGCTACTCGACCACGAACTTTCTACTAGTACGTCTAAACTATCTGAAAGCCAAGGTGAATAATCTTGCCCTGTGTTGATATTAGGCGTGATTGCAAAGTATCTTAAACGGTTTAAGGGTGAGCTATTAGGTGTTGTCTCCCCAAATATTTTAATTTTCTGAGGGATATCATTACCAAATTTTCTTATGACAATAGCATCGGCGATTACAGGATTGGTTAAGTTCAAATCGACAAAGTTATCGTAAGTAGAACCATCAAATAAACCAAGGAACGTCAGTGTAGTATCTTTCAAAGCATAAATTTGAGCTGGATGTTCAGTAAAAACACCCGTGTAATCATAAAATGAAAGCTTTGAGATGGTACTCCTATGTTCTAGAGTTAGCCTGACATCAACCCATTTGGCATTATTAGTCCATGCACTTTCGACGAGTGAGTCTAGGTTATCAGTGAGCCAAGAGGAGTAATCTTGTCCAGTGTCTTCACTAGGATTAATAGAGATAATTTTTACACGATTTGTACTTTGTGCATAGCTAGTGTGTAAAGAGAAGAATAAGGCACAACATAGTAATAGAGCTTTTTTCATTTTTTATTAGGTAGGAGTGAAAATATAGGAGAAACTCTATACCAAATATAGCTTTTTTATCACTCATCTCTTTTATTCATCGAAATTTAATATAGAGGATTCTTTAGATAGAACGGTCAGCTTTAGGCTTCTTATATGTATTTAATGCATACTAATCGCATACCCTACGGTTTTCTAAATTATAAGGTTCCAAAAAATAGTACGACTTAAGCGTTAAACATTCTCACCAATCTTATTTTTTAAACAGTATCATTTGGAGAAAATCTCATCCTCTATTTACTCATCTAACTAATCCCTGATAGAAATACTCCAATGGATTTCTGTCAGGAACCTATTGTTTATAGATATGTGGTAAAAAATTATATTGACTTTGGTTAAAAAACACTTACTTCTTGCCACCTATTTAGTTATACAACAAATAGGTTGGATAGGCGAAATAAAATTCAATTATATTGCAGTTATATAATCGTTGGCTGCAACCGCAGAAAAGATATTACAAAATAAACAATAAATATGCTTGAAATAATTTTTAACAACAGCGAGTCATCTACTTTTAATCTTCCTATTATTGTTCAAAAGGACAATCCTGGAAATAAATATTTTAGCAGTTTTACCGAAGACCAGAGAAATCAGGGCAACGTAGAAGTTTGTTTTTATAATATTAGCGGACGGACTACTGAGCCGACAATTGAACAAAAAAATGCTTTAAGGTACGTTATTGAGCATCAAAAACAACTTATAGAGGCTTTCTTCAAATACACAAAGGATTTTTTATACCCAATTCACATCGGCTATATTGGTTACGATGAAGTTTCATTCCCCGAAATTGCTAACTCAGAAGAACTAAGAAAAGCAATGGGATTAGTAAGCATAAACATTTGGAGTGAACACAAAGAAGATTGCTCTTATATATCTTTTGGTTTTGATTTTAGCGGAGACTATGAACATGGCACTTATCTTGTCTGCCATAAATCAGACGTACTTGGCTGGGAAGAGGATTTAGACACAAAATTAATTGCTGCGGACTTACTCAAAACAACATAGTAACAAAATTAAACGAGGACAAAAGCGGCAGCCGCCAACATGGGTAGCTGTTGCACAACTCATTTTTCCTAAAAATTTCCTTACAGAATATACATCCAGACCTCCTTTAAAGCGATTTAAGAGAGGTTTGTTTTTTAGTTTTTGTAAAGCAACCTCAAACTTGAAGCACTTAAAATTGAGTTATTAATGACTACAGATACGCTTTTGAGAGAGGCATAAATTATCCCTTCAGGAAGGGCAATAGCTTGGGCTAATATGCTTGGTTTTTTCACAATGAAGCGTAGATATTTCTGCAAGTTGTAAACTAAACTTGCCATTAATACGTGTTTGTTGCTGGATTTGATACCTCGTGTATTCACTCGTTTCATGTTCATAAAATTTACGAGTGTTCCTATCACAGGTTCGACGGTTTTACTTCGTATTCGTACCATTCGCTTGGCATAAGGCTTATTTTGGGTAAGCTTTTCATGCATTCGGTCGTAATGCTCTTTGTGAATACTATCATCTATTTTTTTGAATTTTGTTGCCTTCCCACAGCATTGTTCTCTAAGTGGACAATCCTTGCAATCTGATTCACTACTTCGATAAGTACGTTTGGTATAGCCTTTACTATCTGTCTTTTCGCCTTTGTAGGTTAGTATTGCTTGTTTGCCCCCCTCTTGCGTACATTGGTAATAGTTTGCCTCTTTATGGTAGGTAAATCCTGTTCGTTCTGATTTGTACTGTCCAAAGTTAGGGATCCATGCATTGATGCCTTTGGCGTCTAAATAGGCCAAAGCTTCGCCACTGCTATACCCTCCATCGGCTAATATCTCTCCCAACTCAATATCATTGTTTGATAAATTCCCTTGTGCTAGTTCTAGAATTTGGGCTAGACATTGACTATTTCGTTGGTCTGCAAAATCAGCACATGCACCAGTAATAACATGATGAGCATCGTCGACTGCTATTTGTCCAAAATAGTTTAACTGACGAGCTTTTCCTGGTTTTACGCTAATGCGTGCATCTGTATCGGTAGGTGAATAATGGGTATGGTTTGACACATATTTGGGACGAATCAGATTCCCATTCTCATCCAACTTTTCGCTGTTACTATTGGCAGGCATGTCTTTGTATGCAGTTCGTTTCCAGTTGTGATGACGTTCAACTAGCTTTTTGCGTGTGCTTGTCACCTTAAACTCACTTTGTTGCTCTAGTTCATCAACAAAAGCGCTGGCATCTTCCAATATCTCTTTTTCAACCAGACTGTCCATACTGGCATTGGATTTAATAAAAACGCTATCAATTGCCTGACGTTTGCCTCTGACCATACCTTTGTCGACACACAGCTTCAAAACCGCTTGAAATAACTCCAAAAATACTCCTTCACCATACAACTGGCGTGTGCGGCTAATAGTACTATGCCAAGGAAGAGCTTCGTCCAAATCATATTGGAGAAACAGCCGAATGTCCAAACAATTTGAACAGTATTCCATCAGACGTCTATCGGAAGGAATATTATTCAAATACCCCACTAACAATATCTTGAAAAACACGACGGGATCTATTGACTCCTGACATTCAGTTCCATAATAAGGTGCTGTTCGGGCATACAGAAAGTGTAAATCAAGTGCTTTTTCGAGTTTTCGATAGAAGTTATCGGCACTTACCAAGCTATCCAGACTGACTTGGTAATACATTTTTGGCTGGAGATTTTTGCGTCCTTGCATATCTTTAAAATACACATTTTGGGGCAATTTTCCAAGGTAAAATTAAAGGTTCTCAACAAGATGGAAGTCTATGACTATTTCTATATATTTGAGTTGTGCAACAGGCACATGGGCTTGCGTCAAGTGGGGCGGACGGAATAAACCTCAACATTAGGAATTTTTTCGCACTTTTGTTTCGGCTGACGGAAACTTTTTAAGCATTGATAAGCAACTCACCATCAATAATTTATATCGGATGACGTTCGGACTGAGGAGTTTCAAATTCCCTACCTGACACAAGCCCTGTTCGTTGGCGGTAATTTAAAACATGAAAAAAGACGAGTCATATTTTCAAAAGGAGTTTCTAAAGTTTTACAAAAGTCACCATTTCTTTTGCGATAGCTTCATGTCTAGAGAATTACCACAATTCTATTCGTTTGATTCTCCAAAAAGAGTGAAAGAGGAGTATATGCCATATTCTATAACTGACTTTATTGAAATTGATTCGGAAGGAAACTTTCACTTATGGGAAGCTAAAATGATTCACTCAGACGAACTTCTAAAAGGTAAGGCTATAGGACAGTTGTTATTTTATGACTTTTTATTCAGCACCTACCCAGAAAAAAATCTGAAGGAACTATTGATAGAAAATGGATTTGATGAAGAGACAATCTCTAAAAAGAATTATGATGATTTTCACTTTAAGACATGGAATATTTTGGTTTGTGGTGGAGAAGGTTGGGAGCTTTGTGCTGGAGTAAATCCGATTATGTGGAATTACCCAACACTACCAGAAGAGTACTTTAAGGACTCCACTCCCAACCTTAACCTATTTCATTTTTATGAGGTATCATCAGGTTTTGACCTTAAAAACATTTGGGAACTTGCAATTGATACACCTCAAAAACTTCACATCGAAGCATTTTCAAAATATTTAAACCTAGACGAGATTCCAAGCGAGGATGAAATTGAGGGCTACTATTTAGATTTCTTTAATTACCAACATAACTTGAGTAATGATGACATAGATCTGTTGATAGAGTTTAATGAATCAGAAGACCAAAACAATTTTCTAAAAGAAAAAGACAAGACCTTGGAACAAATAGAAGAAATAAATGAGAAATTCCAAAGTTCCCTTCACAGGCTGAAATTGGAAGAAGATCCAGAAGCAAAAAAGTATTTTAATAAGTTTATAGGGCGTGATTGGTTTAAATAAAAACTACCGCCAACAGCACCTACCCAAAAGTGGCGGTTCAGTGGTTAAATCAAGCTTTGTGCTTCTATCAAAGTTTGTGCTTGGTTGACAGTGAAGTGCTTCGAAATCGCCACCTTCGGGTAGCAGCAAACCGTTATGCGGCATGCTACGACAACACACTACAACAAATAATAAACAAATATTAATAAATGGAATTAACTATTACAGATACGGCAGACAACTTTGAAAGTTGGTTAAATAAAGAATTTGTAACGGATGAATTAAGAAAATTAATTTCCGATGCTTCAATTCTGATTGTTCCTTTTGAAAATCTGAGGGATACACCAAATCCTTTACTATTTCCAATTAGAACCGAGGAAATTCTTAGATATTTCAAAGAGAAATTACCGTCAGAACAGCTTATTGACATTTGTATCACAGATGAAGACTATCAAGAGTTTGCGTTTTATAGTAACTATAAGAGACTTGGTAATTTTATGGTTAAAGCTGTTGCCGTTCCAATATTTGTAACTATTCTATCTGCATATGTTTACGACAAGTATATTAAGGAAGACAATACAAAACCTCAAATACAAATAATAGATAAATCTACTCACACGACAATAGACAATTCAACACATACAACTGTAAACAACCATATAAGCAAACTGACAGACAAAAAATATTTAGAACCAACTCATATCAAATTTTCTGTTACTGTTGTTGATAACGCAGGGACTTCAAAAAATATTAGTTACGAAGGACCAGCAAACGAAATAGACACAGTTTTAAAATCATTGAAGGAATATGAAAAATGATGAGATAGTTGAGAAACTGAATAATATTCATTTACAAAATTTTTCTCTTGAAGAACTGGACGAACAAATACAAAATCAAAAACTAATATTTGTTCGAGACGATAATCAAGATGAAGCCAAATTACTATGGATTTATCAAACTATTATTGAAATTCATAAGCTCTACAGAAATGCCTTTAAATTACTTCAAGACAAATCATACTATCAAGCTTGGTGTCAACTTGAAAGAATTGAAATAACAATCCATAGCTTAAAGAAACACTTCACATATGACAAAAAACAATACGGCTTATGGAATATTGAAAAGGCTGTAAAGAACCTACAGGTTTTATATCCTTACAGACTTTTTGCAAGTTCAGAAATCTTAAAAAAGAAGAAAAAATGTAGTATATGTGAAAAGGAAATCTCTATCAGAAATTCTTGCGGGCATATCGTGGGGGAAATTTATAATGGTGAAATGTGTCATCGAATTGTTACTGAAGCAGAAGTTTTAGGGATTTCACTAGTTGAAAACCCAGGAAACAAATATTCAGTTATGTTTTTAAAAGATGAAAAAACAGATGAACAAATTGATCAATATAACTATGACACTATTGATTATTTATTTGACTTACTCAATTCGCCATATGAAATTTGGAACTTAGAAGTAAGTCAGAGAGAATTGAAGAAAGAAGATTATGGAAATATTGGAAGAAATGACCTTTGCACTTGTAATTCTGGGAAGAAATTTAAAAAATGCTGTATGACAAAAATTGGAGAGAAATATCCTCATTATGAGTTTATATTGACCAATCCGAGCAACAAGACATTATTGACAAACACATTAAAAAATAGAAATGCCAGCCACTAACACGGGTACCTGTTGCACAACTCTTTTTCTCTAAAAACCCTCTTACCGAATACATATCCAGACCTCTTTTAAAGCCATTTAAAGGAGGTCTGTTTTTTAGTTGTCAGAATATAATCTCAAACTTGAAGTGCTTAAAATCATTTTTGAGAAAAGCATAGTATATCCCTTCAGGAACAGCAGTAGCTTTTGCTAAAATATGTGTTTTGTAAGGTTCCCCAAAATATAAACTCACCCCAGCTTCGCACTAAACACCCTCTCCAATATCACTATCTCCTCCCCATAAAAAGTGTTACGTTCATAGAAAAATGATGGGAGCTTTGTTCGGAGTCCCCCTCTGTTAATGTGGCGATTAAATGTAGCTCTACTTTCGCAATTAAGTATAGCCCTAATTTCTTTTTTTGTAATACCTCTCATCGGTCTAAAGTTAGAATTGTTTCAAAAGCGTTTCATTAGTGTTTCAATAGTGTATCAGGGCTTGCGTACGAAGTGTAGCCATCACACCTTTACAAAAACAAAAGGCAGATGCTAACTAAAGAGAGGATGAGTGAGGTTTTTGTAGTATCTCTGGAAAAGACTATCAAAAATACACTTTTTCTCTCTTCTAAACAACTACGAACATGACTGATATTGTAGTAAATGCTCAAGAAAACCTTGATGATGAAGCAATCAGAAATCAGAAGTCTGAACAATTAAGACAACACCTCTCTGCTCTCAATACACTCTCCAAAGAATTGAATGATTTAGGTCTTGCTGTCAATATTTTTGACACTGAAGATGAAGACAATAATGTCATTTCAAATCCTGTAACACTCATTGCTGAAATCTCAAAACCTTACTGATAATGGAGGATATCGCACGTGTCGGCATTGGGGCAAGAGTACCTGAACAGACTAAACGAAATCTTGAAGTAGAAGCTAGTGTTTTCGGATTTGAAGGGCTATCATCCTTGCTAAACTACCTGATTTTAAACAGAACGTTCCTCTACATCAACAGGCTTGATTATGATTCCCATAAAGTTCATATATGCCTGTCAGAACCTGAACTTTCTGAGCTATATGAGGTAGTACAAAACCGAGAAAAAGGACAAAATGAAAGCCAAAAACTGGATTTTCAAGACTTTTTGAAGGAGGTTTTTTTTACAGGTTTAGCCAAAATGGCGTTAACGCACCCACACCCTCTCACTCAAAGTGTTAAAAATAGTGTAAACGCTGTTAACCAGCCGTTTACACGTGTTAACGCTAGCGTTAACGAAGTAAAACATGGCGTTAACGCCGTTAACGACTACCAATATGATGGGGAACAACCAGATAAAAAACCAGAAATTCAGACGCAAAGCTCGTTCGCTGTTAAGCTTCGTCTTGAAGAACTCGAAACACAGCTTCAGCAAGCACAACAGGAAGCAATTTATTATCGCAGTCAGTACGAAAAACTATCGCTTGTACAAGCTTCTCAACAGGAGAACTCGGCAAGCTATCAGGCATTGTCCTTGAAGTTTGATGAACTACTCAATGGTTTGGAATATGTCTTTGGAATAGCGGCAGAACTTGCTAATGAGCCTCATTTTAGGGAGAGAGATTATACTCCAGAATACTTTGCTGAACTCTTGGAAAAATATGAAAGTACTAGCGGTAATTGACATAGATGATACCACTCATGCACCTCTCGAAGTTTGCAAAATCTACGATGAAGGAGACACAGCATTTTGGGATTCATTCTTTCAGGAGGCACTTAATAACCTCCAATATCGTAATCAGATTTCTAAGACAGAGGAGTTCAACCAAATACATCTAAAAGCGCTTTTCGAGATGCTTATCAAGCAAGGGGTGCTCACGACCCAAGGGCTTCAATTAGAACCTCTCATTATGCACTCAGTTGAAAAGCATTATGCTCAAACAAAGTTTCGTTGGAGTTGGAGAAAGAAGAAAACCAAGCAACTGGAGGAAAAATATCTACAAGCATCTTCGGCTTTTCAAACACGTGTTAAAGAGAACATCTGGACGGCTACCATGCTTTGGGGTAAGAAGTTTTTTAAGAGTACGCGAATCGGAAAAGCTATTATAGACGCATTCGAAAGACTAGACAAAAAATAAAACATCATGTTTGAGAATCTAAAAAATACTTTCAATAAAGGCAAAAGCGCAATTGAATCCACACAGCAGTTTGCCCAAAATATCAATGCCATTGCACAAGGTCCTGGGCTATTCGGTTTGGCAGGTACTCCACAACAAACTAGCGAAATTTCTCAGGAAAGTTATCCGTATCAACAACAACCTTCTGTCAATTATCCTCAGGCAACCATTGCTCCAGTACAGGCTACATTCGCAGCTCCCATCGAGCAGGTGGAAAAGAACCTTCGACAAGAAGCAAAGATTAACGCTCGAAGAATCTGTTCCGTGCTACGCCAAAAGGGTGTGACCATGCGTGTACTGTTCACCATGGTGGTTAAGGATTTGGATGAAGAGAAAAAGCTTGAGGACTACGAAAAGGAAAACGACATTGATGAAATCGACGAAATCTCTGATTTGCCTGACGAGATTAGAGTCGCTTTGCAAAACAAGATGAAACTTAAAGAGTTCACTAAGCTCACGACTAACATTGAGGAAGATTTACTCGAGTTGCTTGAAGATACTCTTTTCCAAAAGTACAGACTTGAGTATATGGCTGGCAAACACCAGATGATTTCGGAAATGGAAATTATCAGTATGTACACAACCATCATGACTACGCCAATCTATGAATTGGGTGCAGATATGTTGGTGGATAAGGCGCTCAAGTACAAAAAGCCAGCTTTGGAATATGGTAAGCAACTCTTAGAAAAATTCACCAACAAGAAAACCTAACATGGAGAAGCTTGGACAATTTATCGAACTCATCGTATCACATATTATCCTAAAATAAAACTATGTTATTTGGATTATCCCCTGCAACTCTGCAAGAAAAAACAAGAGCCATTCAGGAGCATTGTATCAATATGGAAGTTTCTCATGAACACTCCTGTGGTGTTTGTGTCACAGTATCAGCCAACAGAATCAAAGGTTTAACTTATGATGCTGAAAAACATTCACATGAGCAAGTAAAAGACGCCATCAATCAATGTTTTGAAAAATGGTCAAACGAAACCAAAGAATACTTCGAAACTAATATTGACACTATTTTGGAGTCAGTACCTAAGATATTCAGACAAGAACTCAAAAACCAGCTACTTGGTAGCTAAGACAATTATGGACTATCACTTGTACAAACGAATACAAGAAGCCCTGTCCAATAGTCCTCCTAACGCTGAACAACAAGCCTTCAACTGGCTTGTTGTGGGCGCTCAAAAAACAGCTAAGACCACCACAGTGCTTCAGCTTGCCTATATCATCCAAGCAATGGCAATGCAGATGAAACTTATCAAAAAGGTGCTGATATATGATCCTATGTTTCATGAGTCTTTTGAGCCAGCAGGTATTAGGAAAGCCATAGGTTTCATCAACCCCAATTTTGTGCTACCGAACTACAAAGTCATTACAGTCGATGAAATTCAAAGCTATGGTGCAAGTAAGGAGGATTATTACTGTTGGGCAGTAGTAAGAGATAGAGGCAGAAGGGTTCAGGACTTTTGTCAGGAGGCACTTACGTTGAAGAATGCCATCACCATACTCGATGATGTGGGCTCTCGTATAACTGGGAACGTAAGAAATTTTCCACAGTATATTGACCTCTTGGCGTACAATAGAATTAATTGTAACGATGTATTTCTTATCTATCATCAATACAAGTACGTTCCGCCCTCATTTTGGCAATATTTCCAAAGAGCCATCATCAAGCAGTCTAACGAACAGAAGTTCTCGGATGACATTTACCCACGTGATTTGTATATCCAAGCACAAAAAGAGGTCACTTTGGAAAACAAAGAAAGGATATTTCCCAACAAAATGAATTTGGCTTACAGGATACTTCTACCGAACGAAAATCTAAGTTTCAAAGAGGACAATGGCTACTTTATCGCCACCGACGAAAGTGGGAACGAATATCTTCTGTT
>NZ_JASHIF010000033.1:0-36127 GCF_030056595.1 Flectobacillus roseus | reverse complement strand
AAATGCTTTATGCATAGAAACCTCCTGTTTGTTTGTGTTTGTCGTGATTCACAAAGTAAACAAGGAGGTTTCGTTTTTAGAAGTTCTCCCGAAAAATTCGGGATGACTCATGTTTAATTTTCCTATGCTATTTTTTACTCCGCGCTAGACGCAATCATTGCGTCTCTACCACTAGAATAAAATTTTTATAATAATCACTCATTCACTCAATTTGGCATAACTCATGTTTGATAACTAGTCTATCGTAAATCTACCAAGAACTACTTTCAATCTCTTTGGAAGTATTTCCTTCTTTTACAGCTATCTCAAAACTATCTACTAAGCTAGTGGCTGTAGTAAAAAAGCTATAAAAAGTATTTCCCCAATAGACATATTTACTACCTTTGGCATTTACAGGAATTTCGTCGCTTACTTTGGAATGCGCCCAAGTATTAAAAACGCCATCTGAAGAAATATTTTTAGGGTATTGATATTCCGTCAATGTGACTAAAATCCTCGCTTTCCCATCTTTTACATCAATTTTGATGGCATGCCAACCTCTGCAATTATTATGCAAATTTTCAAATACTCCTCTGGCAACCACTAATCCTTGAGATTTGTCAGCGTTGATTATTTTGATATTTTCCTCAATGTAATGGTAGGCAAAGAAGTTCAATGCTCGATTATAGATGTCTTCTTTGCTAAGAAAAGGGGCTTCGATTACCCGTTGAATAGTTACATTTTTTTTATCGTCGAGTATCCATTTTCCTTTAATACTAAAGAGTTTTTCATCGACGTTTTGACTTAGAACTGCAAATTTGGAACAAATGAGAAGTGCGGAAACTAGAAGAGTTTTTTTCATAGGTTTTTATATTTGATTTTATAAATTAATTAGATGAGCACATTTATTTTTTTGCAAATAAAGACAATATTCTTCAATAACGTAATGCATTTTAATAATATTGCACAAAGACCGAGTAAAATTATGGGCCGATTTTTATCCATGCTAAGTGATAAAGGAGAACTTTTAAAGTTTCCCTTCGTAAAATCATAAAAACTTTATCGCTTTGATTTTACAACCTAAAGTCTGTAGCGGAATCATTCATTCACCTATTCCTACCATGAAGTACTTTTATCAGTTACGACTTTCTTAAGTGTTCGTTCAAAATTTCCTAACAAATCCAACGATTTCAGAACTGCGGCAAGAAAAGCCTGTTCTTGCGACCTCTTTTTAAATTTATCTTGATTGATAGGGTACTCCGTTGCTATTGGAAGAAACTCTGTTTTTGAAAAGTAGTCAGGTCTAAAATAGTAGGGTTTCTCAAATGAAGTCAAGGTAAAAGACACCTTCACCTTATCACTTCTGGATTCAACGGCAATGGTGTGCCAAACGCTCATCGTTGAGAAAATTAATTGATAGTTTGCATTAACAATAAATTTTCCTTTGGTACTATCAGCATGCAAGATTTTAAAGTTTGAAGCAGCATAATTTTTGGATACCAAGTCCATAACGACTTCGTAAATATCTGATTTGGTTGCATTGGGTGGTAAATTGAACACTTTGGAAATTACAGGATTCTGATTTTCATCAACCATCCAATAATCACGAGACTTAGCATAATCAAGTTCTTGACTTTGTGCTTTGAATGCAATGAAAGAAGTCAAAATGAAGAGAATTTGTAGAAAATAGGTACGTTTCATAGGTATGTATTTAGGTTTGTGTAAATATTAAATATAGAACGTTTAAAACAAGTTTTATTTTAGCCTTTAACAAATTTTTAACAAAAACATGAATCATCCTGAATTTTAGAGTTGGTATTATCCCCCAAGTTTTCATCAAAAAAGCGGTCAGAAAATATTTTCCAACCGCTTTTTGATTTTATGATACTAGATTTTCTTTAAGATGCAATCATTGAGTCTCTACCGTAAGAATACAAATTTTAATCTGATCACTCAAGCTAAAATTAATTATGATTAACCTATCTCCAAATTACAAATTATAGGTTACAGTCATCAAAAAGTTTCTTGGTGCGCCCGGAAACGCTCTTAAATAATCATACCCTCCTACCCAGTGGGTCTTGTTTGTGAGGTTGTTCAAATTCAACTGAAGTCTCACTTTTTTTAGATTATAATAAATTCCAGCATTCCATAATTGATAGGCTGGAAAAACCTGTGGTTGAGATCCAGCGTCAAAAATAGACCCATAGCGGTCTGCCACATAATTAGTCCCCAGACCCAAGCCCAAACCAGATAAACTTCCTTTGTGAATGGTATATTTTGTCCACAAATTTCCTTGATGTCTTGGCGCATTTGGCTTTTGTCGACCAATATCTGATTCAGTTGTACTGCTTGTAATTTTCGCATCATTAAAGGCATAATTTGCCGTAATTGTCCAATAAGGAGCGATGTAGCCTACCACATCGAGTTCGACACCCTTCGAAATTTCCTCCCCCATTTGAATCATTTTATCTGGATTCCCTGCCTCTCCAGCGTTATATAATTGCCCTTTAACCAATAGATGATAAATAGCCGTTGAAACAACTAATCGCTTATCAAGCCACTCTGATTTTGCTCCAACCTCAAAAAGACGGCTAATCAATGGATCAAAAGGGCCGCCAGCCAGCGGATTACTAATCACCGAAGCAGTTTGCGGCTGATAACCATTCACATAAGTCCCGTACAAGTTAATATGTTGATTGGCACTATATACTAATCCTAATCTTGGTAAAAATGCTTGCTGAGTTACTTCTTTGGCACTAGTGGTATTATAACCAACCACATCGGTAAAATAATCCTGACGTAAACCTAACAAGGCCTGAAATTTCCCCATTTGAATCTGGTCTTGCAAATAAACCCCTTGCGTTCTTAAAAATTCAGGATCGTAGTTTACAACCGTATAAAAATACTTTGACATATCTCTAAAGACATAAGGATTGCTCGCAGTCAAGTCAAAATGAGGGACATTCGGCACAGGATTACCACTGGCATCCAATAAATACCTAGTAGATTGAGCAGGGTTATAGGTATTGATGGCGCCAGTGTTGGCAGCATTTCTGTAGCCCCTAGCTTGTAGTTGTGAACCTCCTGGCATTAGTTCTTGTTGGGCATAATCGTATCCCAATAAAAGTTTATGTTTCAAGCGACCTGTTTCCAACTCATAATTAAAATAGCCTGTAAAGTTATCAGCGTTATAAGTTCTTTTTCGGATAAATACCTGCATTTCAACTTGAGAGGGAATCACAGCACCTTTACCGTCTTTGGCATAGGTATTCGCCGAACGATGTTCAAGCAAATCTTCGCTGTAATTGCTATGCATATATGAAGCGTTGAATACTAATTTATCCGTAATTTTCTGAGAAAAACCAAGGGTAAAATTGTAAGTTTCCTCTTTCAAATAATCGTTTACACTATTCAATGAAGTCTTAATCGAAGTTGAATATAAATCGCCGTTGCCTAAGGCTGATTGTCCTCTGTCAAGTCTTCCCTCAGAGGTTTGAATGACTAAATCAGCATTGATTCGGGTATTTTTACTTGGCAAAAAAGATAAACTTGGAGCAATAATCAGGTTTTTGTCATAATGCATATTCCTAAAAGAACCTGAATTTTCATAGCCTAAATTAATTCGATATAGCACCGTTTTGTCTTGTATCAAGGGTCCTGTAAAATCCGCTAGGGCTCTTAAGGTATTAAAACTCCCAAAGGTGGTAGAGATAGATTGAGCTTTTTCATCCAATGGCTTTTTGGTAACTCTATTGATCGTACCACCAGCGGAGGCGTTTCCAAACAAGGCCGAGGCAGGCCCTTTAATTACCTCTACCTTTTCTATATGAGGTATTAGTTGTTGTTTCCAAAAACTCGTAAAGGCTCTTTGACCATTGACCAAAATCGAAGAGTTTTGACCGCCTTGAATTCTATGTCCGCGTACGGTTAAATCATTATAAAACGAAAATTGCGTCACTCCGCTCATATTTTTTACAACATCATTTAAACGAAAAGCCGCCTGATCTAGAATCAGTTCTTTGGTGACATAACTAATACTTTGCGGAACATCCTTCAAGGCCGTTGCTGTTTTGGTACCGACAAAGGAAACCGAGTTTTTATATTCTGTTTCCTTGCGACCTACCACTTCTATCGTTTGTAATTGTGCCGAAGTTTCTGTGAGTTCGATATCTAAGTTGGGATTTTGATTTTCTATAACAACATCCTTAAACAGTGGTTCAAAACCCACGAAGGTAAATTTAAGCGTATAGCGTCCTTCTGAGATTCCATCAATTTGAAACCTCCCTCCTGTATCTGTTGATGTTCCTTTCTTGGTATTGAGAATAGAAACTGATACACCTATAATTGATTCGTTTTGTAAGTTATGAACAAATCCCGCTATTTTTTGTGAGAATGCATGCTGTGAAAGTAATAGAAAAATGAGTAGTAAAGTGTAATGATTTTTCATTTTTATTAAGTCTAATTATAAATAACAGCTCAAATTTGGCTAAAATAAAAATGAATAGCAATATTATTTAGAATTAATCTAAATAATATTGCTAGTGTTCTATTAAATCTAGGATGTAGACAAAAAAACCTCAAATGACGATAGAAAACGCCATCTGAGGTTTTAAATGGAAATTAAAATATAGTTGAAAGAGATTTATTTTAAGTTTTCAATGGCTTTATTGAGAAATCACATTCCTAATTAGTTAGATGAACCAGCCTTTTTTTGTTTTACCCAATAAAACAACGGAGGAATTAAAATTGGGGTAAAAATAAGCGTACTGATGAGTCCACCAATAATTACTGTTGCCAATGGTCGTTGTACATCTGAGCCAATTCCCGTGGATACTGCCGCAGGAATTAGACCCAAGATGGCTAAAACAAGGATGGAAAGTATGGCTCTCAATTGCTCTTTTGCTACGTCATTAATCGTATCTTGACTTACCTCTAGGGCGTGTATGGCTCGGTTGAGCGCTGAGACTAATATGACTCCTGCCATCACCGAGATACCAAAAATTGACACAAAACCCACCCCTCCCGATACATTAAAGTAATAGCCTCGCAATAACAGCGCTGAAATACCACCTGCTAAGGCAAACAAAATACATGACATCGTCAATAAGGCATCTTGTAAATTGTGATACAACATAAACAATAATCCAAATACCAACACAATCGTCAGTGGAATCGTAAAGGCTAATTGTTTCCCCGCACGCTCAAGGTTTTCGTATTGACCACCATATATTACCTCATATCCTTTTGGTACGTTTACTCCTTTTTCGATTTTATCTTTTAATTCCTTTACAAAACCACCTTGGTCACGTCCACGGATGTTGGTTCTAACCGTAATCATTCGTTTGTTGTTATAGCGGTAAATATTGGTCTGACCTGCTACAAATCGAATATCGGCCAACTCACTCATAGGAATCAAAGCCCCCGACGATGAACTCACCAACAACTTCTTGATTTCGTCGATATTATTGCGGTATTGAGGAAGATAACGTACCAAAATATCATATCGTTTGGTACCATCATATAAAACCGAAACGTATTTTCCGCCGATTGCAGCCTCAATCATATTTTGGACGTCAGATACATTAATGCCATAACGGGCTGTTTGCTCTCGATTGATATTGATGGCTAGTTGCTCTTGTGAGCCCTCTTGCTCAATATTTACGCCTTTGCTACCTTTCATGTTTTTGACAATCTCAGCAATTTGCTCTGACTTTCCTCGCATCAAAGATAAATCATCTCCAACAACAGATACTGCCAAATCGGCTGCTGAACCTGTCACGATTTCCATTACTTGATCAATGATTGGCTGACCAGAAGTGAATTTTACACTTGGCAAAGCTCTTTCCAAATCGGCTGTCACCAACTGAACCAATTCTTTTTTAGAAACCGTATCCGTCCAAAGTTTGTAATCTTTTAAGCCTACCAAAATCTCATTTCTGTTGGCTGGGAATGGATCGGTACCATCATCATTGCGACCCGTTTGGGTGATCACAAAGGAGATTTGAGGATATTTAGCAATAATCGAACGAATCGTTGGCGCATATTTGGCATTTTCTTGAATGGTAATTCCCGCAGGGAAATTGCCTCTTAAGAAAATAGAACCTTCATCCAATTCTGGCAAAAACTCAGAGCCTAGAAAACCACCCAAACCAATCAAGGCAATAACAACTATAAAGCCAGCAATCACAGTTTGCTTATAAAAACGTCCAATACCATGAAGGAGTTTTGCATATACTTTATCAAAAAAGGTCAATACAAAATTGTGATGTTCTTTGATTTCATGATTTTCATTAATGACTTTCTGGAAAATAAAGGAAGTCAACACCGGAATCACTGTCAAAGCAAACACCATTGAACCAATTACGGCAAACGATAGCGTCAACGCCATTGGGCTAAACAGTTTCCCTTCCACACGGGTCATCATCAAAATCGGCATATAAGCAAAAATGATGATACTTACTGAGAAAAATATCTCCTTTGAAACCTCATTCGCCGACTGGATGGTCAAAGCGATAATACCTTTTTTCTTCTCTTCATGACTTGCCTTTTGGTAATTCCGTATGAGGTGTTCTACCATCACCACAGCCCCATCCACAATAATCCCAAAGTCGATTGCTCCTAATGATAAGAGGTTGGCAGGAATACCAGTCAATCGCATAATGATAAATGCAAACAACAAAGAAAATGGAATCGTAACTGCTACCACCAAGGCACTTCTGAAATTACCAAGGAAGAAAATCAAAATAACAATTACAATACTGATTCCTTCAAAGAGTGTTTTACCTACTGTATGCAATGAGCTATCAATCAAGAAACTACGGTCATACAAAGGACGAATTTTGACACCTGCGGGTAATTCTTTTTCTTGTAATTCGGTCAATTTTTCTCGTAAATCCTTCAAAGACTCACTAGGGTTTTCGTAGCGACGCAACAAAATAATACCCTCTACCCCACTATTTACTGCTACTTTTTCCGCTGGAATATTATACCCTAAAATACCACTTGGTGGTGGCGGAGCAATCTCTACCGAAGCTACATCTCTGATATAAATAGGCACGCCATTTTCAGACTTCAAAACAATATTTTCAATGTCCTTTTCGGTCTTGATAGTACCAAGTCCACGTACAGCAAAACCTTGCCCCCCACGCTCGAGGATATTACCTCCTGAGTTTTGATTATTTTTTGAAACCGCCTCCTCAATATCAGAAATACTGAGTTTGTACTTACGAAGGTTATCAGGGTTGGTCAAAATATGAAACTGCTTGAGAGGTCCACCAAACGTTACTACGTCAGCAACACCTTTAGTTTGTAACAAATAAGGCTTAATGACCCAATCTTGTAAATCTCTCAATTGTGTGGGCGAATAGGTGGCAGGCGCTTCAACCACATATCTAAAAATCTCTCCTACTGCTGTTGAAAGTGGCGCCAATTCTGGTTGAACGCCATCAGGCAAGCCAACCGTAGCTAAGCGCTCCATTACCTGCTGGCGAGCAAAGTAATCATCTGTTCCGTCTTGGAAGGTCAATTGTACTACCGACAAACCAAAAATTGTACGACTACGGCGGTCTAATACGTTTGGCGTATTCTGCAAAGCACGCTCGATTGGTACGGTTACTTGTTGCTCAACTTCTTCAGTTGCTCGACCTTCGTATTTGGCTACGATAATTACATTGGTATCGGCAATATCTGGATATGCTTCAATCTTGAGTTGAGTAAAACACCAATAGCCGACAAGCATCACCAAAATACCAATACCAGTTACTACCCAGCGGTTATTTAATGAAAATATGATTAACTTTTTTACCATCTTGGAATATAGAATTTCGGAAGTTTATCCAATTGAATTACTTAATTTGACATTTTGAAGCTACACTACTTCAACTTTTGATTTTACAATCAATCCTCCTTTATAAATTTCTCTTAAAGAAGTTAGCGCCTCCTCTACTTTCTCATCCTCATCTACAAAAGAAATCATCAGAGGTGGATGGTCGAATGACAACAAATCATGCGGTTTCTTGAGAACATGGTTTTTCCCAAAACCCATCCAACCTTCAAATACAGTAGCGCCTGCCACATTATGCCCTATGAGATGTTTAAGAATAACATCATACACATATTTTGAACCTAGGAGGTCGTCTTTATCGATAAAAATCTGTACCTGTGTCATAGTATTGCACCTTTAAGAATGATGGAAGCGATTGAGAAATATATGACTAAACCTGTGACATCAACCAGTGTTGCGACAAATGGTGCCGACGAAGTGGCTGGGTCAAGTTTAAGTTTTTTCAAGAACATAGGAATCAATGAGCCTGTCAATGTTCCCCAAAGCACAATACCAATCAGCGAGAAAAAGATAGTCCAGCCTACCAAAATCCAATGCTGACCGTAATCAAAAATGCCCATATTTTGCCACAATGCGATTCGAATAAAACCGATAGTGCCAAGCACTAAGCCAAGGGTCAAACCAGAAAGTAGTTCGCGGCGAGCTACATACCACCAATCTTTCAAGCTGATTTCTTTTAAAGCCATTGCTCTGATAATCAAAGTCGCGGCTTGAGAGCCACTATTGCCCCCGCTCGAAATAATGAGCGGAACAAAAAGCGCTAAAACCACAGCTTTGGCAATCTCTGTTTCAAAATGCCCCATCGCCGAAGCGGTAAGCATTTCTCCCAAAAACAATACAATCAACCAACCAGCTCTTTTTTTAATCAAATCCCAAAAAGGTGTTCGTACATACGGATAATCCAACTCTTCCAAACCACCTATTTTCTGAATATCCTTGGTATTTTCACGTTCGGCTACGTCCAAAATATCATCAATCGTAACCACTCCCATCAGTACATTTTGTTCGTTTACGACAGGTAATGTCACTCTGTCGTATTCCTTAAACATACTTACTGCACTTTCTTGGTTTTCATGAATAGTCAAACTTGGACAAAAGTGGTCTAAAAGTTCCCCTATCCGTTGGTCTGGCTCATTGAATACCAATCGGCGGATTGGTACATCATCTATCAGTTTATTCTTTTCATCTACCACAAAAATCACATCAGCGGTTTCGTTATCCGTATAATTTTGACGGATATAATCGATAGCTTCCGAAACACTTTTGTTTTGCTGAATAGTTACGGCATTGGTATTCATAATGCGCGCAACGCTGTCTTTGGGGTACCCTAACAAATTATGTGTTAGCTCCTTTTGACTTTGATTGAGCAAATTGATATAGCGCGTTTGTTCCCAATCTTTCAACGATGACAAAAACATCATTCTATCATCAGAATTGAGTTTGCTTAGAAGATGACTTGCTTTATTGCTCGAAAAATTTTCTAACAAATCTTGTTGTAAAACAGTATCGAGATAGGCAAAAACATTGACTTGACTTTCCTCATCAAATGCTAAATATGCCTTCAGTGCATTTTCAAAAGGTAGAGTTTCAAACAACTGCGCTACTTTTGATGGATGCACATAATTTTTATGACCTCTCTTAAACAACAAGTCTGAAAAGTCATTTTTCAAGATTTTTTCTCTAAAAGTCATACGTGGTGCTGAGGAGAAAAATCAAATTATACCTTTTATAAAACCCCGTTCTACAAGCTTTTAACTGAATAATTCAAGCTAAAAGCCTTCTTTAGTATCCAAATGACAATCCCTTTAACTGAATGGCACCTGTATTTACTACTTGCTCATTGTTTTGCAAACCACTAAAAATGATTACACGGTCGCCAATTTGTTGACCTGTATGCACTTCTCTACGTTCGAAGCTTTTGTTGTCTTTTTTCACAAAAACAAAGTTTTTACCTTGAACTGTAATCAACGCATTTTTGTCGACACTGATAAAATTGCCCTCGCTAATCCCAAACGAAACTAAGGCAAACATTCCTGAGCGGAATTTAGCTTGTTTGTTATTAATCAAGATTCGTACTTTGGTCATGTGGCTGGTATTATCCATTACATCTGCAATACCGTTAACGATACCCACATGATTTTCTTCAGGATACGCTGTAAATCTAATCTGGCATTTTGCACCCTTATGAATCTTGAGAATCTGGTTTTCAGAAACATCTGCTATTATCCAACCATTTCCTACTGGCGAATCTATCAGTGTTTCTGGGTCAAAACCTGCTACTTTCAGATTGGTACTATGCTCAATAATCAAACTGCGTTCAGCGATCAAATCCGCTTCGGCACTGGCTTTTTCTGATTGCGCGATTGACTTTTCACTTTCTGCCAACAACTTATCGGTACGAGCATCCGAAACATCCTTACCTGTTGCCGAACCATGCGCTTTCAAGTCTTCGAAACGCTCAATTTCAATTTGTTTTTGTTTGATAATAGCGTCTTTCTGAGCAATAACCGATTGCTTTTGTAATACCACTGCTTTGCGTTGGGCAATTGCAGACTGGTGATTCAAGAGTTCGGTATAATCTGATGTTAAATCAGGATTGCTAAACAACACTACTTTGTCTGCTACTACTGTTGCCACTACTTGCGCAGGCGCTGTTAAGTCGGCCGATATAAGCGAACTTGCTACTGTTTCTGTTTTGAAAAACGCTGCACTTTGTTTGTCTGGAATTGAGATGGTAACACCATCCTTTGATACCGATGGCGACTGAATATTGTTGTTGGTATTTTTGGTTTCCTTTTTGCAGCTCCAAAGTGAAAGCGAAACGAGCGATACTATGATAAATAAGATTCTTTTCATTACTGTGCCAATTTGTTGATTAAACCTGTAACACTTAATAGCTGAATTTGGCTTTGGTGATATTTATGCAAAAGATTGGTATACTGTTGCTGCGTTTCAAGCCAACTTCTTTGCGCTTCCAAAAAGTCGATAATGGTGGTACCTCCAACCGAATAAGAATAGCGAACATTTTTCAAGATTTGATCTGCTTGCTCAGTAATCAAAGCATAACTCTTTAGGTTATTTTGATTCGTCTCACGTTGCAAACTAGCATTTTGAACTTCAGTTCGGATGGTATTCTGTACGGCTTCAATTTGTGTAAGCGCTTGTTCTCTTTGCACTTTTGCCTTTTTGATTTCGCCTTGATTTCTGTCAAAAAATGGCAATTCTACCGTAGCATAAATCCCGAAATAGGGCAATGTATTTTGTGGGTTATAAATAAACCCTGCCTCTGTTCTCGGAAAAGCCAAGGATTGTTGCAATTTGATATTCGACTCCATAGCACCTTTTCTTGTCTGGTAATATTGTAGGTCGGTTCTACTAGCATAAGCATCTGCCAACAAGGAATCCACTTTCAGAAAGCTATCCACTCCAAGGTCTGCACTGATCGAAATAGACACATTTTCTTTGGCACCAATCATCAATTGCAGTTCATTCAATTGCTGTCTTAACTCCTGATTCAGTTCAGATATTTGAATTTTATACTGCTTGGCAATCAATTGAGTACGATACAGCTCAGTTTCTGTAATAATTTGTTTTTTGAAACGATAGCTATTAATCGTTACCAAAGTATCTATATTATTGACAGCCGTTTTTAATAAATCGATTTGTTTTCTGGTATTCCAAGCCTCGACCCATTTAAAAGCCACATCTGTATAAAGTCCTCGTTGAAACTCAGCATATTCTTTTTCTGCTAATTTGACATTTTGGTTAGCATAGTCGATGCGGTTTTTACGTTGTCCGCTCAACTGAAACTCTTTGGTCAATTGCCACCAAGTTTGCATACTTTCACCTGTGAGCAACTTTGGGTTGTTCGTCAGTTGTGAAGGCGTCAATGCCTGTAAAGACTGATTATTTAGGATGGGATTGGGACGTAATTTGGCCGAGACAATATCGGCTTTGGATACATCAACCCCTAAAGCTCCCACTTTCATGTAGGGGTTTTGTTCGGTAGCAGTTTTGAGGGCTTGTGTTAGGCTAATCACATTTTGCGCGTAACCTTTGCCAACTACCAACGATAGTAAAAGGACTATTTTTATTCTCTTCATCATTGCATTGAGGGTCATCATATAGCGACACAAAACTATATTTTCCCTACAAGAAAGACTGTTAGAGCACTAATAGAAAAAAATTAGAAAATTATTAGAAAAGTACGATAAAATAGAAGATTTAAAAGGTATACCATCAAAAGGTGTAGATGAAATCAATGGCTATATGGTAGATGAACAAGAAATGTTGTTCCCTGAGTTTTTATGGACTTTACCTGAATGGTTCCTCCGTGCAGTTCTACAATGCGTTTGGTGAGTGATAAACCTATGCCATTTCCATCGGCATGGCTTTTGTTTTCTCCTCTAAAAAAGGGAGTAAAAAGTCTTTCTTGATCTTTTTCAGAAATCCCTATTCCATGATCTTCAAAAGAAACCAAAATACCATTTTTGTCAAAAAAGATAGCTACCAACATTTGTTTTTCGGGGGAAAACTTACAACCATTTTCCATCAAATTCACAAAAGCTGTCTTAAGAAGATATTCGTTGGCATTGACCGAAATTTGCTCATCATCTTCAAAATCCTCCTCAAAATGAATATCAATCTTATAGTCTGGGTTTGATTTTTGAATCAACAAACAAGCATCCAATATCAGCTCATCGATTCTAACAAGACGAAACGATATTTCGGAAGGGTCATAACTGGCTTTGGCAAAATCGAGGAGGCTATTAGACAAACGTACCATTTTTCGGGCGTCGTTGAGCGCATTATGAATAGCCAATTTATACTCAGTATTTGTGCGTTCCTTTTCGCTAGTTATTTCCAATTCGGCGACAATGGCTGCTAGCGGAGTACGTAGCTCATGTGAGATATTAGAGACGAAGCTTTTTTGTGCATCAAATGAATTTTCCAAACGATTCAACATCTGATTGAAAGTTTCTGCCAACTCTGTCAGTTCATCCTTATCTGGCGTAGTCACCAAACGAAGATCCAGATTTGTACCCGAAATTTGTTTGGCTTTATCGGTCATTTCTCTGATAGGGTCAAGCACATGAAGCGCAAAGAAATAAGCGATGATGTAAATCATGATCATAGAAAGGACAAAAAATGCAATAGTACTTTCAAAAAGTGTTTGCAATTTATTGTACCCAAACTGGTCAAAAGCGGCTGCGGTAACCAAGTATTTATTCCCCTCGTAATTGTATTTGATGCCGATAATATCCCAATTATTTTTTTGTAAACGCACTTGTCCATTGCTAAAAACCGTGTGCATCATTTCCTTGGTCTCCTTCACAAAATCAAGTTCTGAGGCATCGTGATAGACCAAATGAAAAGTAGAATCATATATCGCCACCTCAACTTCACTAATCGTTTGGCGGTTATTTTTATAAATCCGTTGGAGGGTTTTAGCACTTACTTGGGCATCAAAAAAGAGATTTGCTTTAGTGACAGCTTCCTTTTTGAGTCTGGTAAAAAACTGGACTTCTCTATCTCTTTTGGCAGAAAGGTATATCAAGCTCGCAAAAGCGAACAAAATGATGACTGACAAAAAGATAAACAAAAGGCTAATTTTGGTCCGAATTTTCATAGGTCTGATTTAAGGATAAAGCCCATTCCTGATTTAGTATGAATCAATTTTCTCTCAAAACCTTTATCAATTTTTTTTCTAAGATAATTGATATAAACATCGATAAAATTTGTTCCAGTGTCAAAATGAGTATCCCAAACTTTCTCAGCAATTTCGGTTCTGGAAAGCACTCTTTCTGGATTTTGCAGCAAATATTCTAGCAACTTAAATTCTTTCGGCGTTAGGTTTATGTCTATTTCACCCCTTTTCACGGTTTTATTCTGAAGATTCAGTTCTAGGTCGTCGTATTTGAGAAGATTACTGAAAGTCTGTGGTGTTTTGCTTTGGCGTTTGAGAAGCACCCGAATACGCGCCATCAGTTCTCTTATTTCGAAAGGCTTTACTAAATAATCATCAGCGCCCGCATCAAAACCTTCGAGTTTGTCGTCGGTTGTACCCAAGGCAGTGAGCATGATAATAGGAATTTCGAGGTTTGCCTCTCGTAAATGCTTACACAATTCGAGACCATCCATTTTGGGCAAAATAATATCAGTAATAATCAACTCATAAGGGTGCTGAAGGGCTAATTTTTTCCCCATAACACCGTCGTACGCTACTGTAGCCGAAAAACCTTGCTCCTCCAAACCTCGCTTGATTAGCTCCGAAACTCTTAAATCGTCTTCAATTACTAGAATATCCATCATGTTTAATGCCTTTTATTTGACTACGAAAGTAAGGAGAAACGCTTGAATACCCTTTGGATTAATTAATTTTTTGGATAAACAAGCGATTTTTACCCTAAGTTATAAGTTAATAGTTTATCAGTTATTAGATTACACTCAGCATCAGAAAGGGATTTTCAAAGGGTAACACAGAGATATTATTTATTTAATCTTTCCCACTATTTCAGTAATCGTGCAAAATAAGATTTAGCTGATTGATTACTGGAAAAAATTGAATTTCCTAGTTCAAGACTTAGTCTTGGACTTACTTTTTTAAACAGTTTAAAACTGTTTTTATAAAATTCACTGATGATACCCAAACCCCTGAAGATCTCTTACTCGATTTGTCCAGTAATCAGAAGACTTAATTTATTTTGATTATAAAATATTGACAATCATTAGCCTACTCTCACTATTTACAACTATAGTGTATGAAGGTTTTGTATTGTCTTTAAAATAAAATTGATGTAGTGGCAACTCTTGCAGTTGCCATTTTGAAGGCGGCAACTGCAAGAGTTGCCGCTACATCAAAGAATGCTAATCGTAAGAACTCTTTTGAACAAAAGAAAATCCTTCATGTTATTTTCCTCTATCGTCTTGAGAGAAACATCGCTAAGTCAAGCTGGAAAGTACTGGTTTGAAAGCTTATAGCTGCTCCTATTAGTCTGGTATCAAACTGAGGCATTTGTAAATATTTTGCTTTAGCCTCTACATGCAAATCATACTTGGAAGTCATTTTCCATCTGCTATCTATCCCAATATTGAAACCATAAAAAACATTCAAATTGGGCTTTTCATCTTCCCTGTATAATTGTGGTTTATAAATTACATCTGGAGCCACATAACGTGGAATTGTAGTGTAAGCGGTAATTTTGCCCCCCATTGGAACAAAAAAAGATGGTCCCATAAATATTTTCAACTGATGTTTGGTATGATTTAAGTCACTTAGTGCATACTTAAATTTGGTGTCTATACCAATCCCAGAAATATCGAATTTCCCTACGTTGTTATACTGATATTTTTCATCCATGCTGGTGTAGGGCACCCCTAATTTATAGGGTATTTCGCCATAAACTTTTGACCAAAAAACATCGACGCCAAATGAGGTTCTACTTCTCCCTTCAAATTCAGCATTGATTCCAAATTGTGGTTGTGCGTTGATATCAAAATGTAACACATCGGTTTTATAAGAGTATGTGAGACTATGTGCACTTGTTACAATTCCCAAATAAGGAGAAACAGAAACCTTTAATTTCTGACCTGACAAAGGATAAACTTTGGGATAATATTTTGGGTAAATCTCTTCATTGTAGGTGGTAACCAATTGTGCAAGATATTCCTCTTTGTATTTTACCTTCTGATAACTCGCAGATCTCAATTTGGGGGTGTAAGAAAAATCAGGGAAAAAGACGAGCAAATATCCTCGAAGTTTCTCTTTTGGAATCAACGTAACTTCTTTGCCTTTAGAATAAAAAAACAACTGTAGTTTTCTACTATAAAACAGTGACACAGGCGCAATTACACTCGCCTCTAGTAGAATTGGATTTTCTTTATACTCTTTGACTACAAATAGGTACTTTCCTTCAGTTTTGACAGAATCGATTTGCGAAATGGATAAGGTTGTAAATTGCTCGTTCTCTTTCAAAATAGATACTTTCGTGTAATGATCGGTAAACTTGATAGCTCCCTTAATGGGTGCTTCTCGGTTCTTGACATATACAACTCCGTCGGCGCGAATGCCATATTGACCAAAACTGGTTTTAACCGAAAATAAGAGCACTAGAAGAATGAGGAATGATAGGCTGGTGTTTGTTCTCATGGTAGATATTGGGTAGAAATTATTAAAATAGGAATTAGCAAACGTATTTTGAGAAAATGAAGGTAGTAGAATATTTTCAAAAGGGCAACTATATCTGATTATTAGGCAAACCGCCTCAAAGACAAATTTTTGAGGCGGTTATACGTTTCTCTACTCTACCATTACACCGTTTGTTTTGAAAACTTTATGAAAAAACAATACATGATATGGTAAAGAATTTTGCCAGTAATCCCAAGTATGCGCACCTGGGCGCTCAGTGTAATCGTGAGGTGTTCCGTTATAGACTAAACGTCGGTGCAGCTCACGATTTACTTCTATCAAAAAATCATCTACACCACAATCAATTGTCACTGGAAGATTATTGGCTTTAATCATTTCTGCCATATTCACCACTGAGTTTTTGAAAAACACTTCCTGACTTACATCCGAAGTACCGAGTAATTTCTGGAATCTATCTTTGAGAGATTGGGTGAAAGCCTCATTGATTTTGAATTTGGTATAATTCATATCCAAAGCACCACTCATGGATCCTGCTGCGGCAAACAAGTCGGGGTGGCGAGTAGACAAATACATAGCACCATGACCGCCCATCGATAAGCCCGTGATAACTCTTCCTTTTTTATCTTTAACCGTTCGGTAAGTGTTATCAATTTTCTGAATCACCTCTTTGGTAATATAGGTTTCAAATTTGTTTGTGGCATCGTAAGGACTATCTAAATACCAACCAAAAGTTTCGCCTTCGGGCATTACGATAATCATATTGTATTGGTCTGCCAAATTTTTGACAAGCATCTTATCAGGCGTAGAGGTTAGCCAGTCCCTAAAATGTCCGCCTCCGCCATGAAGCAAATAAAGCACAGGATAAGAAGCTTTGTTTTTGGCGTAGGAATTGGGCAATACCACAGCCGCCTTGTAGGTTTTGTTCATGACAGCGCTTGGTACATCCAAACTATCAACGGTCGAAGCGAAAGACATTGACGTGAGCAGTGAAAACACGCCTACTAGCACAAGTTTAAGTTTTTTGGATAATAACATAATGAGTAGAATAATTGTGAAAAGAAGGTATTTTTGTACAATTTAAGGACAAATCATAAAAATTCCTCTTTCTCAATTTGGCTCACACTAATTTTGTGCGTTTTTATTTCTTTTTCAAAATATCAGTTATGATTCCAGAAATCGTAAAACCGAGTATTGCACCATACGGCACCATCGTTTGCCACTGCGATTTGAGCGGACAAGTTCCTGTCAAACAACCTACTTTAGACCAATAAAAATATCCTCCAATGGCACCGATTAAGGCGCCAAATACTTTCCATTTGTTAGGTAAAAATCTCATTTTATTTTCCATGTCTTTTATTAATTGAGAGTTGTGAATTACGAATTGTGAATTAGTGCTGTATGAAGGTTTTGTATTGTCTTTAAAATAAAATTGATGTAGCGGCAACTGCAAGAGTTGCCGCTACGTTAAAATGCGGATGATAGGAATGCTTCTAAATAAAATAAAACTCATAGAAAAGCCCCATTAAAAACTAAACCACTGACTATTAATTATTTATAAATCCATTTTCAAATCTTCAAATTCTCAAATTTTCAAATCCTCAAATTTGTTACCATTTGTAATTAACCACCAAATTCAACTGGCTCATATCCACTTTGTTTTGGACATATTTGAGATTGTCATAGACCAAGCCCTGATTTGCTTTGTATATGCCAAGCGCTTGCATTGTTAAACCTTTCCAATTTCCCTCAAAACTATATTGCAGATTGAGCATTGTATGCGAAAAATCTGGAACACCATATTTGTTTAGTCGGGTATCCCTTACGTCTGGCATATTGTAATAACCATAAGCTCCCTCAAGTTTCAAGTTTTTAGAAAAAGTATAGGCATATTTGGCGGTATATGCCCACACATCTCCCGAACCTTCATTGCGCTCTCTAGGAATAAAAGTGTAAAACTGCTCCACGCCCCATTCACGAGGCATTTGATAGCGACCTTGTGCGGTAATACGTCCAAAATTGAGAGAACCTTCCCATTTTTTATCCTTCAATCCTAATCTGACATTAATAATGATGGGTTTATTTTCTTGGGTAAAATATACTTGACTAGCTACCTCGCTCCCACCATTGCCAAGCTGTCTCTGTGTTGCTAGCAATCCTCCCAACATTAGCTGTTGGTTGTTCCAAATAGATTTGCGGTATTCTGTTTTGAGGTATGCAGTATGAAAAACATTTTCGACTAAAATATCACTCGCCAAGATTTGCCATTTGGAATTTGGTTTAAACATCACTTCAGCAATACCGATACCGTTGGTGGTGGTATGACCCGCATATTGCGATTTGGTACCATCTGGATTTAATCCTACAGGATAAATCCCAAATGAATTTGCCACCGAAACCCATTTCACGGCCGACCTGGGGTTCAGTCCTGTGATTGCTTCAAGACCAATGTGCCACTTACTACTAGGAAAATATTTAAGGGAAAGCCCTTGCACCAAGGTTGGACTCATTCGTCCGTCTTGGGCGTTTAAGAAGATATTTTGGGGAACATAATTACCGATTAATGCTTGGATTTTTTTGGAACGATATTGCAAATTGAGTTCCTGTAAACGCAAGAACATATCTTTATTAGTAGTATTAGTAAAATCAAACATTCCCCACTCATAACGATTTAACTGAAGGGTTTTGGGGTCAGGAATTGAAAAATTAGGGGCATATATCTGTTGCGTCAAGCTTCCAGAAATAGTCAATCGAAAACCCTTGAAAGATAAGGTTTGATAACCCAAGGTTAAACCAACAGCTCCTGCCGAGTAATCGCTGAGGTCGGCCTTATTCCAAGTCGAAATGGACATCAATCTTATTTGACCCGTGATATTTCCTTTAGTCAATGCTCCGACAAAACTACTATCCGTTTGTGCCTGTAAGACCAAGGGAAAAATTAAAATAAAAACTATTTGAAAAATATTTCGCATACATCCGAGTGATTAAGTATGCTCAAAATTATCAAACAGAAAAATGGCAAAAAGTGATATTTGTTACAGAAGAAATTTTGAGAGAAATTGGATTTAGTGATATGTCTATATTTAGAGATTTTTTCAGAAAACCTTCCATTTCATAAGCTCCGTAGGTGCGACAGAAAGCAAGATAGTTTGCTTTCTGTCGCACCTACGGAGCTCAATGAAGATTTTATCAAGAATTTTGCTACCAAACTGTCGCTCCTATGGAGCCATTATTAAAAAACAGAGACGTATTCCCATATTTCCGAAATCAGAAATCCCCAATCCGTAATAGCTTAAAACCCTGCCTTTATGTACGACCAACCCTCCTCTTGTTTGAGTGCTAATTCAATTAGTGCAACTGGAACGTATTGGGCGGTAGGAAGAATTTGGTCTTTAGTTATTTTTTGCGATTTCATAGTATTTTCACAAACTGCAAAAACAACGCCTTTTTGGGTTAATGCTTCTATTTGACTTGTAAGAACATTGCCTTCTTTTTTCATAAAGCCAATCCCTTTATTGTGTACCACTACCTCTAACTTGGCAGTTGGCCAAACTTCCAAAACGTTGTTCAATTGTTTGGTCAAAGCTCGATACGCCGCGGTATCAGGCGTAGCTAGATGAAATACGATAGCGTGTTCTTTCATTTTTTTAGGTTTTTGTGAAAATGAGGGAAGACTTGCCACACACCAGAAAGCCAATGCCCAGAAAAGTGTTTTTTTCATTGTGATAGAGTTATTTGCGTTTGAAACTTTGGAGACTAGATTATTGACTAAAGCTATGAAAATTAGCTAATTTCTTTTCTTCTTCCAGTCTTTAATTGCTTTGAAAGGACCGTATTTATGTTGTAGTTCGGAAAAAGGATCACTGTAAGGACCAAAAGGATGGTCAAATGGTTTATCAGCAATTTTCGGCCAATCTTGACTCAAATCTTTATGCGGTCTGATTTGTGAATTGATATATGCCGCTACGTCCCAAGCCTCCTCGTCACTCAGTTGAGTATTTTGGTAAGTTACACCCAAAGGCATATTGTATTTGATATAACCTGCCAAATTGGACATACGATACAACCCAGCTCCATCATTATAACTATTTTTACCCCAAAGCGGCGGATAGGTAAATTTCTTCCCTCCTTCTGCCAACACACCTTGTCCATCTGCCTGATGACAACTTTGGCATTTTTGGGTGTAAATTTCCGCTCCTTTTGTTGGGTCTGCTGCACGCTGGAGTAGTTTTAGTTTGAAAATACCTGTCCCCTTTGGCGTATGTTTTTTCTCTACATCTGAGCCTATCCAGTCCATATATGCGACGATAGCCCGCATTTCTTTACTGGTCGAATCTAAGGGTTTTCCATTCAAGCTTCTCTCAAAACAATCATTAATTCGTTTCTCCTTTGATTCAAGTCTTCCTGAACGAGCACGAAATTTGGGATAGGTAGAAGCAACTGCAAAATAGTTATTTCCCCATGCCTTGGTACCCGCATTCAAATGGCAATTTTGACAATTCATTCCATTAGAAATATGAGATACTGTGCCGTTGGGACCTAAATATTCAGCAGTATTAGCAATCAAATCCTTTCCATAATGAATCAAATCTCGTTGATCTTTGTTAAGTCTAGCCAATCGCCAATCGGCGGGTGCTTCCCACAAGTGTGTAAAATTAGAATCAGGAAGCTGGAATTTTTTTACCAAAAGTGAGTCTGGTGAATTTGCACTATTGGATGGTTTTTCATTGATGATTAAACCTAAAACTGTAAAAACCAAAACAACTAGAACCGAGACCAGTCCTAGCATCATTTTGGTAGAAAAACCCAAAGATTTGTCTATATTTTCTTGCATAACTTTAAACTAAATGAGTGAATTTAGAATTATCTTATATAATCAATCAATATGATTCAAAGTTAGCCGAGTAAAATATTGAATTCTGTAACATCTGTCACAAACCTAGAAACTACTGGCAATCTTCCAGCCAATGTTCTATCATGAAGCTCTTATCTTTTTTGGAATACGCAGCAATAGGCTTGGTCCAAGAGAGCTTTTCAAGTTGTTCTAACATACAACTTTTATCATGAAAAACCATTTTTAAATTTTGGCGAGACATCCATAAAATTGGAGAATCAGGCGTTTCACTAAAATAATAGAGGGTATTGTTGGTATCTCCTACATAGTTTTCTTGTGAATACACCACTAGTTTCCCTAATTGTTCAACCTTGTAAAAATTACCTTCAAAAAAACGATATACGTCTTTATCCTCCTCCTGATAACCCCAAAAATGGTGTATATCATAAATTTTAGTTTGCCCATCTTTGATATGTACTTCTATTGCCCCTTTACTCGCTTTCCAATCCACCGAGCGAATGTCTTGCGTGGCAATATTTGGCAGGGTAATATCTTTACTATTACCCAAAATTCTTGAAATATGATTGCCTTTGGGTTGTTTTCCAGCTTTAGTCTGAAAGGTCAACAGGCTTAAAAGCAAAAGTGAAATAATGGTTCTCATAGTTTTGTTTCATTAAATTGTTGGTAAGTATTTTGGAGCACTGGTCGTTTTACTAAACAGATTATTCGACCAGTGCTTTTCTTATAATTTCGTTTTTACAGCTACGCCATTCGGTATTTCGTCAGATGCCGTTTTGAGCACTGTATCGCCAGACTTGATATCACCAAAAATTTCTACTTTACCCTCTGCTTCTATGCCTTTTTTTACTTCAACCCATGAAGCTATTCCGTTTTCTACCTTTACCACAAAGCATTTTTCTAAGGTAGTGGCTACTGCCGAACTAGGTACAGTAAGGCTAGTCGTATTGCGCTGAAAAGGCAAAGTCACTTGTGTATAGGTACCCGACACCAACTGTAATTGAGGATTCTGAACATCAATTTCGATGAGTTCGGAGCGAGTTTGTTTATTAACGTTATGAGATATACGACTCACTTTTCCTGCAAACTTCTTATCTGGTAGATTCATTACAGAAAAAGATATCGGCTGACTCAAACGAATCGCACTGATATATCTTTCAGGAACTGGAATTCTTAAACGAAGTCTATTTTCTTGTTTGATTTTAAAAATAGCGACAGCACTTTTATCATTAGGTCCGACAAAAGCCCCAGGTGACAAACGACGTTCGGCAACTACTCCATCAAATGGTGCTTTGATGGATAGATATTCGGTCATGACCTGAATAGACTGGTAAACGGCCTTGGCTCCCAACCAAGTCAAACTATCCGACACAATCTTTGAATGAGCAATATCCAAATCATTCGGCGAAACCGTCCCAGGAGTTTGATTGGCTTTTTGCAATCTTTTATAAACCGATTTACTCGTATTGAGTTGCGACTCAGCCGAACGCATTTTGGCAGTAGCCTCCGCTAATTGCAAACTTAGTTCGGGAGCATCGAGTACGGCCAATACTTGCCCAGTGCTCACACGATCGCCAATATCAACATTAATTCTTTTGATGTACCCATTTACTTTAGGAAAAAGGTCAGTTTCAAAGTAACTTTCTAATTCGCCTGGAATTTGTAATTCTTGACTCGGCTTTGCACTTTCTACCTTGATAGCAGGGTATATCACTTGCTCCTCGGTATTAGAACTGATAGGTTCTGATTTGGATTGAGTACAAGAATCCAATAAAATTTGGCTTGTCAAAGCCGCTAATATGATAAGATGTGAGAGTTTCATAACGTTCAATATTTTGAATCTGAATATTAATTTTTATCCTCAGGATTTAAAGATGGAGATGCAAGTGAGCTATTTTTCTGAACGGCCGCAAATACGACAGGCAAAACCAACAAGGCAGCAAATGTTGAGGCCACCAACCCACCAATCACCGCTCGCCCCAATGGTGCACTTTGCTCACCCGATTCGCTCATACCACTCGCCATTGGAATCATCCCTACGACCATGGCAATAGAGGTCATCAAAATCGGGCGCAAACGAACTGCACCAGCTACCTTGGCAGCTTGATAGGAATCTTTGTAGGTCAGTCGAAGAGTTTCGGCATTGGTTACCAATAACAATGCATTCGCAACTGATACCCCCACCGACATAATAATACCCATATAGGATTGCAGATTGAGGGTACTTCCTGTTGCCAAAAGAATCAAAATCGAGCCAGCTAACACGGCAGGAATTGTCACTAATACCACGCCTGACACTTTAAATGACTGGTAATTGGCTGCTAACAATAAAAATATCACCACAATAGCCAGTGCCAAACCCGAGCTTAAACTTTGAAGGGTTTCCTCCAAAAGTTTCGCCATACCTTTCAATTCTACGACCGTTCCTTTAGGTGTTTCTCCTGCCTGAGCAATGGCACGATTGACATCAACGGTAGCTGTTCCTAAGTCAACCTGATGGATATTTGCCGAAACTGTCACGATACGGCGAGGTCCTACACGGTCATACTCCCCTGGAATAGTTGTTGGTGTGATTGTAGCAACATCTCCTAATGTTGGACGTAATTGTCCCGAAATCAGTGGAATATTTTCCATATCCTGTACCGAAGACATTTCGTACTCGGGTAAAGCTACTTGTACCTGATAAGCATAGCCTTTCTTTTCGTCTAACCAAAAGTTTTTGGCAGTAAAACGACTCGAAGAGGTGGCTGCGACAACCGATTTGGAAACCATGTCGGCGGTTAGTCCAAATTGAGCCAAACGAACTCTGTCTATTTTAATATCAAAACTAGGATAGTTCAATGGTTGATTAATACGGATATCGCGGAGGTACGGAATTTTCTTTAGTACAGCTATCAGTTGATTAGCATACTTTTGCCCATCCTTCAAATCCTTTCCTCCTATTCTTACCTCAATTGGCGTTAATGAACCTTGACTCATAATTTTATCCGTTAAATCAATAGGTTCAAAAGACACATTTACACCCGATAATTGCTCACGCACCTTTTTACGAATTTCATCTTTGAGGTTATCCAATGAAGTCATTTCATATTCCTTTGCAATATTGACTTGAAGTGTAGCCTCATGTGGACCTGCATTGAATACATACAAGGAACTTGTTCCATAACTAGACGGCGTCATACCTACAAATGCCGAAGAAATCTCTATATTCTTGTCTTGAACAATGCTTTTAATGATGCCTATGACCTGTTTTACGGCTAATTCGGTACGTTCAATGCGTTTACCTTGTTCTCCTATAATTCTTACCTGAAATTGGTGAGAGTGGTTGAGTTTGGGCATCATATCTTTTCCAATTTTCATAAAACCAACCACAACAACACCAATCGTCACAACAAGGTAGCCGAGAATTAAAGCCTTTTTCTGATTCATCAAACTGTCTAAGAGTCGTAGATAACCCAGTTTGAACTTCTCAAATCCTGAGATTTTTTCTGGATGTTTTTCTTCATACTCTTCCATAGCCTCTTCGTGTGGGCTGTCCAAATCGTTCAAGATTTTTTTCTCATGTTTTGCTGGATGTTCATGTCCTTTTAGCCACCAGTTTGCCAATACTGGCACAAGAGTTTGAGAAAAAATAAAAGAAGCAATCATCGAAAAACCTACCGCCAACGACAAAGGCATAAACATCCCTTTGGGAACGCCCGTCATCAATAAAGCAGGGGCAAAAACTGCCAAAATACAAAGTGTAATCAAAACTAAGGGAAACGAAACCTCACGAGTGGCATCCAAAATAGCCCAAGCTTTTGACTTTCCCATTTCCAAATGTTGGTGAATATTTTCGATTACTACGGTAGCTTGGTCAACCAAGATACCGATAGCCAAGGCAAGTCCTGACAAAGTCATAATATTGATGGTTTCGCCTACCAAATTCAGTGCTAAAATAGCCACCAGCAACGAAGTAGGAATCGTAATAATTACCACAAGCGAACTTCTTAAATCACCCAAGAAAAGTAATACCACCAAGCCCGTTAGCAAGGCTCCAATCAAACCTTCTGTACCTAAACTTTCCACGGCATTGGTCACGTATACCGACTGGTCAAAGACATATTTTAGCTCCACATAGTCAGGTAAAAGCGATTGCATTTCTGGCATTTTTGCCTTCAACGCTTTCACAACACTCATCGTTGAAGCATCCGACGTTTTGGTAAGAGGAATATACACCGAGCGTTTTCCATCCACCAAAGCATATCCAACTGTCACATCGGCAGCATCTTCAACCGAGGCTACATCTCGCAAGAATACCGTAGTACCCGTTAATCGTTTGATAGGTACATTCAAAAAATCCTCCACATGTTTCATCACCGAGTTGATTGGCGTCATGTAAGTATAGTCGCCCACACGAACGTTCCCAGCGGGTGAAATTTGGTTGTTTTTTACCACCGACTGCACAATTTCGTCAGGTGTTAACTGATAACTACGCATCGCTTCGGGGTCTACACGAACGACAACTGTACGTTCATTTCCACCAAAAGGTGATGGCGAAGACGCCCCAGGGATTTGTGAAAACAAGGGTCGAATTTTAGTAGAAGCCAAATCTTGCAATTCATTCAAATCCGCTTTTTTACTACTAAAAACTAATTGTCCTACAGGCAAATTGGTCGCATCAAAACGTACAACTGTGGGAGGAACAGTCCCTGGAGGCATATAGTTTAAGGAGCGATTCACGTTGTTGGCAACTTCTCCAGCGGCTTGAGCCATGTTCACATTTTCGTAAAACGTGAGCTTTACAATACATAAGCCTTGAACATTTCGTACCTCTATATCTTTTACCCCTGATACATACAACATCTGGTTTTGATAACGGGTAGAAATGAAGCCTTCCAATTGGGCTGGCGTCATTCCTCCGTAAGGTTGGGCAATGTAAATGGTTGGCAAATTCAGTTTTGGAAAAATATCAATGGGTATTTTGAATAAAGCCAAAATCGAAAAAATCGTTAGCCCAAGTATTGCCACAATGACAGTAATGGGTTTCGATAAGGCTCCTGTGAGTAATTTGTCCATATTTTATCATCATTGAGTTGATAGGTGATTGAAATTATCAAAACCCTATCGCTCGAATTCTTTAGTTAAATTGATTGAGAAAAACATTAAGTTCGCCTTTTGAGACATACTGGTGTAACACAGCTCTCCACACATTATTTCGAGCCACAGCTTCGTCTATTTCAGCACGGTTCAAAATCATTTGACTTTGGGTCACCTCCAGAATAGTACCCAAACCAGCTTGGTATCTTGACTGAGCCTGCGCATAAGCAGCTTTGGCGGAGGTCAGTTGAAGGGGAATTTGCTCAAAAATTTCTTTCGCTTTTTGGTATTCGATAGCCGATTGGACTATTTCTGATTGAAGTTTGATAGTTGCATCGTCCTTCTCTTTTTGATAAACCTGACTAAAGGAGTTTTGGGCTGAGGCCTCTTTTTTGATTCTGAAAATGTCAGAAATATTCCAGACTGTAGTCAGACCCAACATATAATTATAGGCTCTAAAGCCAAGTCCCGAAAGCGACTGATTATAGACATAATTTCCATCGGCACCCAAGTGGTCTTCAATCCCCGAACCCTTTGCCCATACCGCCCCACGAGCCATAATGGCAGGTAAATACGATTTTTGAATACTGTTAATTTTTAACGTTGAGGTATTTACACGTGCTTCGAAAAATCGAAGAATCGGATGATTACTAAGATTGTCAGAAGAATTATTGGCTAACGCAAAAGGCTGATTCCCATCCAATTTGGCATCAAGTAACTGGTATTGGTTTTGTGGTAAACCTAATAGCTCAGCCAGTCTTACCTTTTGTTGCTCTGCTAGTTTTTGACTTTCTATTAATAAGATTTTTGCTTTGGCAATATCTGCTACTGCCAAGGATGTATCTACGCCTGCTCTCAATCCTGCAATCGCATTGGCTTTGATGGTTTGGTAAAAAGCTTGCGCTCGTTCCAGATTTTTCTGTTGAATTTTGGTAGCTTCTTGAAAAACCAAACTCAAAATATAGGCATCTGAAACTTTTGATTTATGCACATAGATTTCTTTTTCGTAATCCAACTTGGCTTGTTGGATACTGGCATTAGCCACTCTTAAATCGGCTTCTTTTTTACCAAATGTAGCGAGTTTGTAGCTCGTCAAAATGGTGGTAAAACTGCTAAATACAGGCTCTGACGCGAAGCCATCAATATTGGTAGTCCCCGAAGACGGAATGGCAGCTCCCTCATTAGAAAAATAAGTTCCTCTTACCTGATTAGAACTCGCAAACAAGGTTTGCGCCTGAAACACCACCGATGGCATGGTATAGTTTAACTTTTTGGCTTCGGCATCACGTTCGCTTGCGTCTATCGCCAACATTTTGGCACGTATGGTCGGGTAATTGGTGGTTGCCGTTTCGACTGCTTGCTGAATACTTAAATTGCTAGGACTATTTTGAGAATATCCTGTCGTACAGCACATTAGCATACATATTCCCCAATAGACAAATACTCTTTTATCCATAATCTCTGATTGGTTTATGAATCAAAGGTATGTGCCACAACTAAGAGCCTTCTGAGAGAGACATTAAAAAGAGATTAAAGAAATGGGGGGAAATTGACGGATGTTGAGATGAAGAATGTTACGAAGGAATTATTGTTGGGGATAGAGAATTTGGTTGGAGAGGTAAAATATTACGTCTCTACAGGATTTTTTTTAATGGCTTTTAAATGAAGCTGTTTAAACTTTTGTAAAATTGCTGGCGTAAGTAATGAATTTATACTGTTTGAGCGAAGCGAGTTTATAAATTCTTGATTTTTTTGTTACTTTTTGTATCAAGACAAAAAGTAAGGCGAAGAATTAATCCCAAAAACTGTTTTTTGAAAAGTTTAAAAAGCTTCAATATCAATCATAATCTAGCTTATCATTTCAGTTTCAAAACTGTTAAAAAAATAAGTCCAAGACTAAGTCTTGAACTAGTCATCTAACGATTAACATCCTTCAGGCAATAGGTAGTAAAATACAAACACAAGTGCCTTGGTTGATTTCTGATTGAATATCGAATTTACCTTTATGGAGTTCTATAATTTTTTTGACTAAAGTCAAACCTATACCAGAGCCTTGAATATGGGTACTGTTTTTACCACGCATCATTGGCAAAAATACATTTTGAATATCTTCTCTAGAAATACCGATACCTTGGTCTCTAATTTCAATTTTTATAAAAGTATCATCCTTAGAAAGAGTAACCTCGATGGGCTTTTTATTGGAGTATTTACAAGCATTATCCAACACATTTATCAGCGCTGAACGAAGCAAATGCAGCATTCCATTGACCAGTTCTCCCTCTTCAGACTCAGTGAAGCTATCATCTATCTTAAAATTTAGGAATTGCTTCGGATATTTCTGATTAATCACATCAATCGTATCCATAACTAATTCGAGGATATTGATTGAGTGCATGAATATCGGTGAAGAAATAGATTCCACTTCAGTCAAATACAATAAATTATTGGACAAATCGATGGCTCTATCCACCTGTAAAAGTGCTTCTTGAATACTATTTTTCTGAGCCTCTTCACTTTGGTCGTAGGCTAATGAGGTTTGCAATACGCCTTTGGTAATGGTCAATGGTGTTCGTAATTCGTGTGAAGCGTATGAGATAAAGCGCTTTTGATTTTCGCCTAGTTTTTGAATTTTTTCCAATAATTGATTAATCGCATCCGCTAAAACAGAAGCTTCATTCTGCTCATTTTCGAAGTTTTTGATACGAAAACCAAAGTCCGAAATAGCCGCTTCGCCCAATTGTGCATTGAGTCGATCGAAAGGTTGCATTGCTCTTTTTGAAAAAAAATACCCTGTCAAACTAATGATAATCAGCGCTAGGAGATTACCAATAAAGATAGAATATCGCAAAGTATCACTCATGTTATGCCCATGCAAGTCATAGGCCGTAACGATAACAACGAATACCCTCCCGTTCTGCCAGTAAGATATTCCCAGACCCTCCTTAGGATAGCCCAAGCGTGTATTATGGTAGGTAAAATATACTTTTTTTTCTGCCCTAATTTGATTCAGAAGGCTTGTTTCGGGGAAATAATCATGATTGGCATCAGAGGTATATACTATCTTGTTTTTGTCATCGTATACGGCTTCATATTGCTCACTTAATGGAAAGAAAAATTCCTTTTTGAAGCGACTTAAACTTTTGACAAAACGTTTTGTAGCCTCCGTTCTTGAATTCAAGCGGTCGTGCATCAAATTTTCTCTGTAGCTTTCATAAGAGAAATATACATACAAAGAAAAAAGGATAAGAATAGCCGATACCACAAATAGAAAGGCAATGATAATGCGTTGTTTAATCGTCATTCTTCTCGTAGGGAATAGCCTCTCCCAATAATGGTATGAAGCAGTTTTTGATCAAAATCTTTATCCAATTTCCTTCTCAGATAGGTTATGTACACATCAATCACATTGGTATTTGTATCGAAATTCAAGTCCCAAACTTTTTCTAAAATATCTACCCTACTCACCACTTTCCCTTTGTTGAGCATCAAATATTCCAGCAAGTCATATTCACGTTTGGTGAGTTCAATTTTTTTACCTGAACGAGTTACTTCTTGTGTGTCAAGATTCAGTTTTAAGTCTGCAATTTCCAGAATTTTGCTTGGTTTAGCGCCAAACATATTCCGACGACCAAGTGCCTTCACTCTCAATAACAACTCTTTAAATTCAAAGGGTTTAGCCAAATAATCATCTGCACCAGCGTTGAAACCTATCTCTTTATCTTCGATGGTACTCAATGCGGTTAGCATCATCACGGGGGTAGATGCCCAATTATTTTTGATAAATTTACAAAGCTCAAAGCCATTGATACTAGGCAAATTGACATCCAAAATTACCACATCATAAGGTTTTTGGGACAAAATCCTTTGACCAATCAAACCGTCGTAAGCTATGTCTAAATTGATGTTTTCGCTAGAAAAACCTTTCTGAATAAAGCCCGCCAGTTTGGGATCGTCTTCTACTAATAGTACTTGCATAAATTTAATTGAGTGTATTTATTGAGAAATTCTTACACGAAAGAAGGTCGAAATTAAAAAACCTTTGTTGAGTTCTTGGAACGATTTACCCGCTAAAAGGTTTAAAAGAAATACATAACCTCCTAAAACTTTTTCAAAAAATGGACATTATTTCAATTGAACTTCTCACTAAAAACCTTCCAAAAACTACAGAATTCTATAGAGAAACCCTTGGTTTTGAGGTAGTCACAAAAAACCAACAAGAAGTAACCTTCAAGGTGGGGGCATCATTATTACGCTTTACAGAAAATCTAGCTTTGGAGACAAAGTATCACTTTGCCTTCAATATTCCATCCAATCAGGTTGAATCCGCTTTGGGATGGTTAAACAAAAAAGTGGATGTTATTCTGGATGCAGATAAGCAATCTATTACACAATTTAAAGATTGGAACGCACAAGCAATCTATTTTTATGATAATAATGGAAATATTCTAGAATTTATAGCCCGTCGCGACCTTAAGGATAATAGTTCAGGCGACTTTTCAGGAAACCTAATTCGTTGTATCAGCGAAATTGGACTAGCGAGTAATGAACCTTTGACAATAGCAGAGCAACTGATACAGCAATATGGATTAAATTATTTTGAAAAAGGGCCTATTCTTTCAGACTTTACCGCCTTGGGCAATCACAATGGTTTATTAATTTTGTCTAAAACAGGAAGAAATTGGTACCCAACTCAACATCCTGCTCAAGTCAACTCGGTTTCGATTCAATTCATTTCAAATGGTAAAGTGCACACGCTTCATTTTAATTGATCGTTACAAGCCACTTGTTGACTAACATTCAAAGGCATTTATTACATAACCATGCAAAAAACCAAACTTATTCTTTTACGATCTTTAGCCCGATTAATTGACTTGATATTTCTTAATTATTGCTTTGGACGCTTTTATGACTTGCTCAACAGAGATGTCCTCCTCCCGCATGATGGATTATTTACGGGTTTACAAGAAATGATTTTGTTTATTCCATTTTGTGTACTTTATGAGCTTTTTTTGGAATATCTCTCCTTTGGTTTTACCGTCGGAAAATTCATTTGTGGACTTAGAGTAAGACTGCTCAACGGTAAAATGATTGAACCCAAACATGCCTTTTTTAGGTGGCTTGGTGTGATATTCGACTTTTATTTAACCGTTGGATTAGGCGCCATTATTTCTGCTATTTATTCTAAAAAAGCCCAACGCATTGGCGACCGATTTGCAGGAACAACTGTTACGATGGGCAATTATAAGTTTTGGAAATAATCTCAAATTGCGTGAATTGAGATTGTGAGAATGTGTGATTATATAAAAATTTGTATTCCATCAGTAAAGACGCAATGATTGAGTATAAAGTCAAGTAATTGCTAGCTTAATAGCATCAAAAAAGCGGTCGAAAATTGTTTTCCGACCGCTTTTTTGATAAAACTTGAAGTATAAACTTGGGATAACTCAACGCTAATCTGAAAACATCAATCAGTTAAAAGAAACGTTTACAAACGACTTCAGATAACCAATATACCATTATCTAATAACGTCCTCACTCTTAATACTTCATTAACTTAAATACCCCAACCTTTTGGTCTTTGCTAATGCGCAACAGATACATCCCATTCGGGTAATTTTTGAGGTCAAGTTGAGTACTACCAGCGTTTAATTTTATTTCAGAAACCACATTTCCGATGGAATCAACTAATTCTGCTTTGATACCGTTTTCATCGGTATTAATCGTAATAAAATCTGTCGCTGGATTTGGACCTACGGTGACGCCAAGCTTTTGAATGTCTTCGAAGCCTGTGACTAATTCTAGACTAACCGTTGAGTTTGAACCGATAGTTCCTGTTCTACAGTAATAGTCAGAGACATTGAATAATCTAAATTTAGTTGGGACAGTAGGGTTTAATGATACTGAATAAGGAGAAGTAGATGCGTTAAATTCTTTCGCACTTAATTCATCTGTACCTAATTTGAAACTTACAGGAAAACTGCCCGTCAATTTTACTTTTAAATCAACTTTCTTTTCAGGTGAGAAATAATACACGGTGGTATCAAATGAGGCTGAAGGAGATTTTATTACTTCGAGAGGGTTAACACTCGTAGTTGAGCTTATGCTACTTTCTTTAGAAATTACTCTAAAACGGTAATTTTGTCCAGAAGGAGTGTTATTCGGAATTTTAAAGGATATTGTATTTGTTGTATATGAGGCTCCAAGTGTCTCAATCTCGTTAAAATTAACCCCTAAGCTATCTGACATTTCAAGTCCAAGACTAGGACTAGTCCCAGTAATACCTATCAACTTAAAACCAATATTGGTTTCAGTCCCTGCACAAAGGTAATTGTTAATGTTATTTACAGTTGCATTGGATGTTAAGATATAACTAGCCGTTTCCGGCAAAACTGTTATAGTTGCTGAACCTTTACCAGCGGCAACACCACATTGATTAGATACTGATTTTAAGGTAACAGTCTCAGATTTTTGGGCTACAAAACTTATAAACCCAGACTGTCTAATCATACCCGTAATTCCACCGGTTACACCATTACTTAATTCAAAGGTAGGATTGCCGACAAATAAATAATTATCGGCAATATTAGAAGCCTTCAAAGTCAAGGTAACAGGTTGGTTGGCTACTGTTGTAACATTCCCTGCAATTGTATAATCTGGCACATCAATTAGAGTATCAGACTTTGAACCTCTAATTTCAATATTTGATGTTGCTATGTTTTGCAACATTATCTGATAAGCTCCTAATGGGATATTGGTTGGGATTGATAAAGCATAACTACCATACGGTTTTATCCTTGCGATTTCATGATAAATAGAAACTCCATTATTATCAGTCAAGAAAGATAGTTTATAAAGTTGCGTGGTATCAACATCTCCATAAGCGTTTAGATTAATATGTAATTTTTGGTTACGACAAGTATTACTATTTTCATTCGCACTCAAGTTTAATACTTTCCAAGTAACTAAAGGTTTTACACGTATACTAACCGAAAAATTCAAATCTTGTACACCACATTGATTGAAAACCCTAGATATTGTATAAATAGTAGAGTTTTGAGGCAAAAGAGTAACAGAGGTAGAGATACTAGAATTTACAGGATATACATCTCCGTACTTACCCCTTACTACACCTTCAAAATTAGTAGTATCATTGTTGTTAAATTTAAGTGATACCGACTCACCATAACTCAGCTCGATATCTTTTTGGCCATTAGCGAATGAAACTGACACATTAGGCGCTTGTTGAATCCGTATAACTTTTATATTACTAAACAATAAAGAATCTGACTCGTCAACCAATTGCAACGTGTAATCACCTTCGGCTAAATCTTGGGGAAGAGTTACCTCAAAAGGGCTCTGTTTGATTCCTGTCAGAAGGACTTGCTTAGAATATGGTGTCTCGTCAGCTTTTAAAAGCATCAACTTGTAACTTGCCACTCGGTTTGAAACTGTAGTAATCGTTTCTGAATATTTAAGCACTATTTTTTTACCAACACATACTGTCATTTTAGAATTAACATCTTTAAATTCAACAATTCGGTCAAAATATTTAACCTTGAACTTGATGTCTACATCCTTTGTCCCACAACCGTTTGTCAATTTTTTAACTGCAAAATTACTTTGATTCTCTAAATTCAATGTAAAATACAAAATTCCTCCATTCGAGCTTGTTACTCTTAGTCCATCGTCAAACACTGCAGTGGTCGGCAACTGGTTATCAAGTCTTAACCCCCCTTTAAGGTAGGCACCAGATGAACCGAAGTAACTTGAGGTATTGAACTCACTTATTCCTGAATAACTGGGAAAATCGGCAACCTCTACAAAATACCTCTCACCTGTAGTGGAGGGCACGGTAGCTCTTACTTGTAAGTTGATAGCATTTAGGTGAATCGGTACTTTCCATAACAATTTATCATTAATAAACTCTCCTACATTACCTATGATTATTTTACCAGTGTCATCCACGTAATCCAAGAAAAATCGAGATGTAGCATTAAATGTACTATTTCGCTGCAGAGTTAATTCTTGAGTAGAACCTGCACAAATGGTTGAACCTTGACCAAATGGAGCTAGGAGTTTTAGGGTTTTTATAGGGTTTAATACTTGAATATCGAAACTCAGTTCCATATCACTATTCACTCCACATTCATTCGATACCTTATTGACTTTATATGTGGTATTATCGGAGACGTAAAACTTTGAGTTAAAATAGGCAATACCACCTTCGGGCATATAAAGTGTAGATTTTTTACCAAAATTATCTTCATATTCAATACTTCCACCTCCAGAAAAACCAAGACTACCATAAACCCAGCTAGGTTTCTCTATGGTATGAGGGTTACCTAAATTAGTGTAAGTAAATTTAGGGATTGATTTGAAAAGACATTGATTAGATCCATACTCGAATGTTGAACCTATTAATAAATTTGGTGAAAGACCAAAAGTAAAGGTTTTGCCTTCATTTGTACTTGAACTAGGAAAAATAAACTCCGCTAAGCCATCCTCTGTCACCTTTCCTGTAAGAGCTGTTTTACTCCCATCGCTAAACAACAGCGCCATATTTATGGCTGTATTCACCTCCATGACTGGTTGGCTCGAAAATCTTACTTTAAATACTCCAGAAGTACAAACCGATTTAGTTAGTATTTCCTCCACCTTAATAGCGTCAGTTACCGTCACTTTGCTCACGTTAACTCCCTCTCCAGTATTACATTCACCAGCAAACTTGTTTATTTTATAATCTAAAGTTTTGGTAGGATAAATAGGGATTGAAGTGGAAGTTTCATTATTTCTCAGATAGTATTGATATCCATCTGTCAATTCGAAAGTAATGGGTAAAAGTCCACTATAATTGACATCGAGATAAGCCACACTACCATATCTAACAGTCTTAGCTTCGGGCAGAATATCAATTTTCGCTTCTTCTTTTACATTCACCGATGTTGTATGAGCAGGTGAAATAGTGAACGGACTTGTGGCAACCACACTTAAATTAAAACTAGTACGTGGTACGAGACCAGGAATTTTTGCAGAAACAATTCCATCTGATTCTTTTGCCTCAACATCATAAAATTGAGAAGGGTTATTAATAGAAATTAAGCGAATCAAGAATTTATTATCTGCATTCCAAATACCTCTTTTTTCAATACTTAGTTTGATATTTCCATTTGTACAGTAAGTTGTACCTAATAAATTAGAGATTTGCAGTAGATTATCTACAACTGTAACCTTTACCTTCCCTTGTGCAGTACCTACCCCACAAGTATTCGAAACCTCTTTGATATAAAAGTCTCCTGATTTATTGGGATAAGTATTCACAAATACATCGGTAAAATTTATGGAGTGGCTTTGTACGGTATGTACGGAACCCTCTGAGGTGGTTATTGAAAAGTCACCACTTGAAGTACCAGAAAGTTTAAGTGGCAATACTTTATCTCTAAAAATCGAAGAACTTGTAGTATCAATTATTATATTAGGGCGTATCATCAATGCGAAACTTGAAGTTAACCCAAATTGTGAAGGTTCTACTGATGGTGAAGTTGTTGCAATTTGTATTCTAACATAGTTATAGTTAGTACGCTTGTAAAGATAGTCGCTTAACTTAGAGATTTGTTGAAAATCAGGAAATGTACCTACCAAATAGCCAGAAGAGTCTTTTGTATCAATATCTACTAGAACTTTATTTGGTTGGAAATAATCTGTTAACTGTACCTTAAACTTATTATCAGAGTTAAAATTTCCTGTTTTTTGGTAAGATAAGATAAACTTACCTCCTGAACAAAAATTAGTTGAAGTAGGCTGAACAATTCTTTTGAAGGTTACTGTTTGAGAAAAAACCTGTAGAAAACAGCCAAGCAGAAGTAGTTGTGTAAATAAAAATTTGCGCATATATGTGGATGCATTGTTTTTGGACTCCACTGAGGTAAAACGATTATTTAACTTCTTTATCTTTCACCTTATGCAGTGTATATACTTGCAGATAAATGGCGTAGCGAAGTAGAGTAATAGAGAAAGTGTCGGTGATACTTGAATCAAAGGGAATCCATTAAATTTTATAAATTAGACTAGTGATAAAACATACCATAAAAGTACATAAAATATCTAATTTCTACTCTACCCAGCTTTTTTTAAGTAGATATATTTTTTTGATAATGAGACATTTGCATTTTTATCCATCTTAAAAAGCTGAATATTCTATTCTCAATAGCTGTATCTGTCAGTATTATTT
>NZ_JASHIF010000032.1:0-40112 GCF_030056595.1 Flectobacillus roseus | reverse complement strand
TCAGCATACTCTTGGGTTTCTTGTAGTATGTTGCTATTATCCAAACATTCGGCTAGTTTGAGTTGATACAAGTTCACTTTTGCTTGTTTTTTGCCGCCTGTGGTTGAGGGGGTTTGGGCTATACAGACTTGTAATCTGTTTAAGACTTGATTGGGATTGGTACTATCGGGTTTGAGTGCTAGTAAATCTTTCGCTATTTGGGGAAAATTGTCCGCGCTTTTGTAGGTATCCATAAAGGTCTTCTCCAAGGCTTTAAAACCTGTCTTGACTGCCTTGGTAACCGAAAGTAAGCTTTCTATATTTGCTTTTGTTCGGTTTTTAGCATCCTGCAATAATTCGCTTTTAATTTTTAAGCTATCTAAGGCTTCTCCAAAAGTACCTGAGTAGCTCCCGGGGCTGTTGAGGGAGTTGTAGAGATTGTTGTATTGGGCTGTCAGGTCACTGGCGATAAGGTTGGGATTAGAGCCTACCATTTGTACTTCGCCTGATGTCAGACAACCATAGGGCTGTGTTTCGTGAAGCCCTTTGCCTTCCATGAGTTGAACGCCCCTCCAGATAACTGGAATGCGCTGACCCAAAATAGGAAAATACAACAGCCCCTCCCCCGAGGTGTTGTCTATGACCTTGGTGATGCGTACATCATACCCATTGACATAAAAGGTACTGTTGGGCTTGCTTGTGAATGGCACGTCCCCAACGCCTGTATTGGATACTTCATCGTCCTGACAACTCACTACGTCTTTTACGACACTAACCCCACAACGAGTCTCGGTGGTAGTGGGTGGACGCTGAAGGTTTGAAACCAAATTATCATAATCCTGTTGGTTTACATCGCTTCCATTTACAGGAATATCAGCAGGATTGGTAGCTGCGTTTGGAATAACTGTCGCCGTGGTAGAGCCTGTACCACTTTGGGGATTTTCTTGATAAATATCCGAAGACCATTGACTATTCTCTCCTGAGCAAACACTCTGAACAGATAGCTCGTATTCGTTGCCACTCGGAAGCGCTAATACAAGGCTATTGCTGGTAGTATTTTGGAAAGTATAGTCGTCCTTGCTCGATTTCTTGCGCCAGCGAACCTGATAGCTCTGCGCCAGATTGACAGCACCCCACGAAAGTTCGTGATACCCTGAGCCTACGGATTTCAGCAGAAGTGCATTGGGAGATGAGCAGGTTAGCCCGTAACGAAACTCCCATACTTGGCTTTTGCCTTGGTTGTCATAGACATTCGTACCAGACACATCTTTGACTTGTACCTGCCAAGCATAACGCTTACCAGTTTGCAAAAGTGGCTTGGTGGCATCATAAGCAAGCATAGGTACCGATACACTAGTGGTGTATATGGGGGTTTTGCCTTCGGAGGCATCGTTGGCGTTTTCGTCCTCTCCCAATTCCCACAAGCTAAATTGGTAGCTTACTCCAGCTTGACCATTCAAGGAGGTAGCTTGGGGTGTCCACAAAAAACTAAAGTTTTGTCCATAGCGAGCATCTACCTCCGATTCGTTACTGGGAAGGTTGAGCAAAGGAGGCAAACCATTGTATTGGGTAAAACTATAACTAAATTTGTCTGATACCTGTCGATAGTTCCGAGCAGCATTTAGTTCGTAAAGTATTACCTCTATTGTCCAAAAACCACTAGATAAGACTCCCCCTTGGCTGAAAAAGTTGGGGTCAAGACCCTGTGATACTAAGTTGGTAGGCAAAAAATTCTCCGCCAAATCAATTCCTGTAATGGTGGTAATACCGCCAAAGTTTACGGTGATACCCTTACTTGCCACAAAGCTCTCGTTATTACGAATGTCGGTACCTTGACGAGTAAGGGCTATTCGGGCAAATACAGGGCCGGGAGTGCTGGTATTGTCTTTAAGATTGATGGTAATCGTTAGGGCATTGGTGGTATAAAAGCTACTCCAAGTCAGACTCTGCTGAGGAATAAAGGACACCGTCCCACTCAGGGGATAGTTTTGGGAAATAGCTTTAATCCCAAATACACATAATAGTAGCAGGCTTTGTAGATAAAATCGTAAGCTCTTTATCATAAGATTGTTAGGATAAGGGGTGTATGCCTATTTTGAGTTTGTTTTTGGGGTAATGGCGCCAAACTTGGTTTGGAACTGATACTGATAACCCAGTGTGAGGGTCATATCCCAAAAGTTGCGCTCTATGATTTTGCCAGGGCTCAAGTTTCGGTACATACTCAAAAGGCTAAGATTAAACTGATGTTCTTTACTAGGCTGAAATCCTAAAGTAAATCGAGCATTAAGTACATCGCCAGACTGATCGGTACTCCGAATAGTCTTCAGATAATTCAAGGCACTTTGGATCTGAATCTTTTGATTGAGAAGAGCCTTTTGGTAGGTAAAAGAAGGGCCAACGAACCACTCACTTCTGACTACTAAATCATTTCGATTGATATTGAGCGCAACAGAATAGTTTCTTTTTTGGGCGACAAGTTGATTATTGTAAACAAGGTTAAGGGTGTTTACCTGTGTGCTACGAGTCAACGAACCTTGCTGGTTTGAAGAACCTTGATATAAACCTTGGACTTGTAAAACCTGAGGGTGCTCTTTGGTAGCACGAGGAAGTTTTTTGACAAACATAAGTTGTAAATTCTGATTTATCTGACGGTAGTTGAGTGTATCAAGCCCAGCGTAGGTACTAATGGTGGTTAGGTATTCCATATCTGTACGCAAATTGGTATAACTCTGAAAGGTGGAGTAGGTTAAATTGAGCATAGTTTTGTCAGAAGGTATAAAACTAATATTGGTAGAGCCAACCCACTGCCAGAGTGTTTGGAGATTGGCACTCTCTGCCAAATTATTATGCTGACGACCAATCGAGACGGCAATATTCAGGCGGTTTTTCAACCAGTTGCTTGTGGTATTTAATGCTACATTTTCGAGGTCATTTACAAAATAATAAGCTCCATGAGTCTTATATTCAGGATCTACACGGGTATATTCTAGCGCTGTTTGAAAAGATTTTCCGCCATACTTTAGTCCTGTTTTTAGGGCTCTTTTAATAATCGTAGAACGGTTGGTTTGTAGTAGTCCTCCAAATGAAAAGTTGTTGGATTGGGGTTCATTCAGAGTGTTCCGGATATCTTTAGTAAGCCCAGACATCGCCAAATCCATTGATAATGTCCAATTTTTTTGAATCAAAGCAGAACCCTTAAATCCCACAGCAACATTGGCTTCTGGATAAGCGAAGTCATCGATGGTATAGGGCAATGAGCCAAGCTCGTCGCGCGAGTTCAATAAAGAAATTTCTTCGAGATAACCTTTTGATTTATAACCCAATTGGAATCCCCAACTTTTGCGTTGATAGGCAGGGTTATTGTTTCGAGTTTGCCCTGTAGTGTCCCGATAAACGGCCTTTTGCAAAGTTCCCCACATAAGGCTAGCATAAAAGGGTTTACGCTTGGGTTTGAACTGCACACCTATACCATCAAAACGGTGGCCGTTGAGTGTATAAGGGGAAAAAGTCATACTATTCACTCCCATCAACACCGTTAGACCTTTGTAGGTTGGTCTAAATTGGAAACGATTGAAAGGATTTTGAAAGCGAAGACGCTCATCAAAAGGACTTTTGAAGTTGATATTTTGGCTATTGAAAGTAAAGGTAAAAGGCATTTTGACCTTACCATAAAAATCAAAATTGATATTACCCGCCAAAATTGACTCAAAAGGTAGCCTACCAGTAGATTCTACGGCATTGGTAGTATAAAAGGTAGAGAGTGAGTTAACTCCCCCACTTACCTTAATTCCTTCTTGTAATACCTGAGAGGGTAATTTGGCAAGGTTTTTTAGTTTTTGAGCCTCTGCTTCTAAGTCTTGACTAAAAGCAGGTTGTTGAAGAGAAAATATTAGAATACCTCCTATCAAACATAGTCTAAGTGTAATATTTATGCTAGGCATAATACAAGTTATAAAACTCCCAATGAGGGATAGGTGAAATAATAGCAAGATTCATTACTGAGAAAGATCTCAAGAATGGTGTTAATAATGATTCTTAATCCTATAAAAATCATTATCATTCTGTCCAAAATCGCTGTTCTAATATGGTGCTGTGATTGAGGATTATATTACTCTTTCTTTTTGACCTTAACTTTAATTGATATTGGCTTTCCTTTCACCGAGATGATACCATCGGTGCTTTCGGCAAGGACCCGGTAGAAATAAGTTCCTGATGATTGAATTGGATCACGATATTCAAAAGTATCGCCCGATACAATGCCTAGCTTGTTGAAATCAGTTCCTGGAGTAAGTTTGCTTAAAAAGAAAGATTGTATTTGCCGCTTTTTTGAGAAATAGTTATACTTCCACTTTATGATTACTTCTTGCTTGGTGTCGTCGTAAGAAATAAATAGCGTATCTACTCCAGGAAGACGGTGAGGTCGATTGAGCTTGATTTCTACACGATTAGAATCATTTGAAATAAGACCCTCTTGGTCTATTGCTCTAAGGAGATAATTGGTAGACTTTTCTTCTTCCATACTTTCGGTTATATAGCGCAGGGTATCTTTGGCTAGTTTAACATCAGCAATAAATCGAGTAGCTGTATCGGGTAAATCTTGTTTATAAAGCTTGTAGGCAGCAACGTCCTCACTGGTACTTGGCAGCCATTTAATTGATGCTTTTTCATTTTCAAAAGCAAAATAGACCGTTTTGGGAGGTTCAGGAGGAGTAACATCGGGTCGATATAAGACCAAGGTATCATTTGCTCTTGTAGCATTTGAATGAAAGTCTATAGGTACAATTACATAGAGGACTTTTCGGTTGGTAGTCCCCATTGCCACCGTATCAATCATAGCGGTATCTGGGTGCTGGATAACACGAATCAGTTCCATGTCTTTGGGACGAATACCCTCTGCACGGAATACGTTGAATCCAAATAGATCACGTTCTTTGCCATGAGTCCACCCGATACGGGTAATCCCTTTTTTATTAATTTTCCCATGGAGATTCATTAGCTTCATGGGCGGAATAGAGTCAATAATATTTACTAAAAGAGGCTCAGATGTCTTTTGGCGACCTCTTAAGTCGACGGCTGCCACGGTATAGTAGATATTTTCGATGCCGTCTTCGATTCTATCAAAAATAGTTCTAGTGCTATTAGAAACAACCTCCTTATTAACTTTAGTGAAGTTCTTGAAATCCAAAGTTTTGTACACATTAAACCCTTGAAGGTTGATAGTCAAACTATCAGGAAATCTCCATCTAATTCCAACAGTTCTTTTATTGAGAAAATTAGACAATAAACTATCGGGTTCAGGTAAACGAGACTGAAAAGCAAATACCTTTACCGAATTAGAAGGATCTGATTGTTCTGCAAATGGATCAATTCCTCTAATTCTATAATAGTAATTAAGCATTAGTTTGGGCACTTTTGTAGTATATAGAAAAGCATCTTTTTCTTTTGGTGAATTCTCAATAGGAACAAAAGGAGCTTGATTCACCCGCTCATAGCTGACACCTCCATCAGCCGAACGCTCAATGACATACCCAGTAAAAATGGCTTGCTGAGGAATTACCCATTTGAGCGTCACAGTACTATCTACATAATCTAAATCTACCAACTTTTGAGGAGTATAAGCCTTTATATTCCAGCTCATTCCAGCAGTTACACGAGTTTCAGCTTTGAGTTTTTGAAAATCTGGATGGTTGAGCTTAATAGTATAATGATAAATTTCATTTGATTTGACTAAACTGTCTTCGAATGATAGCCGCATCAGGCTGGCAACTGTTGAAGAAAAATCAGCAGCAATCGAAGAGAATGCGAATTTACCACGAGTAATAGCACTTTTAAGGGATGTATCCTTCTCGGCAAGCTCTTCTGGTTTGTAGAAATAGAATGATTGCGCAGCTCTAACATAGTCATCGGTCTGAGCTAGTTTTGACCATTCTTGCTCGGAGAATGGCAACAAAGCTATTGTTTTAAAATCTTCTGGTTTTGCTAAAGTCTTATTATTACGAATTACGGTAGTACGCTCCAAGATATACCCATACTGATGCCCCAAAGCCCATATCTCAGGGGTTTGGGCTACCCAACGCAAACGAATTGTACCCTTACCATGCTTGGCAAGAAGTTGGAGGGTGGGTATGCTTTTTAAGGCTTGAACAGTACTTGACTTTTTTATTTGATTGTTGATTGTTGACTGTTTCTGTGGTTTACTTTGGCAGTACATTTCAAAGCCTATCACTTGTAAGCAGATTAATAGCAGAAGTTTTTTCATAAATGATTCTATATATTATTTTGATGGGTTCAATATTTATACGAAAAGGAAATACTAAAACTTAGTAGTCAATACTAGGGCAAGAGGAATAATACTCTTGGCCCCAGTATTTATCTTTACCTGATAACTTTGATGCCTTCAACTTGAGTACCACATAGGTTTTCGCATGAAACTTTTATGGTTTTTCCAATAAAAATTCCTCTGACACTCGTACTTTGGCTTTTTATCAAAATCGGATTTGTTGGATTCGATACATCGTACCAATTCACTGTTTGGGATTTACAAGCAGAGTCATCTACCGCCAGTATTCGAGCGACAGTGTCGTCATTAATCGTCAAAGAAGCAGGACATCTTTGTGAGACAATCTCTTTAATATCATTGTAATTAAATGATCTAGGGTTTTGGTTAGTGTAGGTCTGTATTACCAGTATTTCCCCATTTATCACTCTATTCTCTGTTTTGGTAAGTACCCATTGTGGGTCACAATCCAAAGCTACAGACTGTACACCATTTGAATTAGTACTATTACAACCATTCAGACTAGCTATTGCATAGAAAACCTCACCAACGCCATTATGCGAAACACTTATTTGATTACCAGAGCCCAGAGAGGTTCGATAATTACTTGACCATTGAATCGTACTTCCATTGTTAGAATCACCAAGTGTTTGGAGGATATAGCCACAATCATTGTCTTTGGCCATTAAAGAAACACTTGGAGCTGGAGGAGTAGGTCTATAATCTAGGTGATAGCTTGTAGATGGACCTACACAGCCTCTATCATTACAACGAACCTGAACATCCATACTGCGATTTACCTGTACTTGCATCATGTAAAGGTTTAAAAAGAAGACAGGAGATTTGTCTACATTTTTCCACGAATTGCCGTCAGTACTCCATTCTGGAGTTGCATTTGGACAATCATTTACCAAAAAAGTCATTGTTCTTTCACCACAATCCGATTGTGATGAATTGGTAAACGCAGTCAAATTAGTTGCTGGAGGATTTATCTTAATCGCTTGAACATGGGCTAACACTTCTGAACTCATACAGCTACCCACACGGCATTTTGCATAGAATGTACCCGCATTGCCCACTTGAATTGATCCTCCTGTTCCAATTTCCGAATCCGTATTATTATACCAAACTACATCTCCGTTTGAACAGCTACTTCTGAGTTGGGTATAACCACAGTATTGTAACTCCTCAATTGGATTTGGTTGATTTACATTTATCACTTGTACTGTTACAATTGCATCCGAACTAACGCACCCATCTCTTTCCGCACGAATTCGGATGGTTTGCGAATCTCTTACTTCAAGATATTGTGAATTTCTATTGATTAAATTATCTCCTGAATACCAATCAGATGGGCTATCTGAATAGATATTAGCCACAGCATTATTGCCACAAATCTTATAAATACCATTTTCGGAAATGGCACCAACTACATTTACTGCAGGCATGGCAGGGGTTTGTTTGATATAGCTAATAGAACGAGTTGCACTGACATTACACATCTCATTGGCACTACTAACAGTAAATTCACCCGTATTACTAATTCTAAGTGTATTTCCTTGTTGCCCGTTGCTCCAAGAATAACTGCCGTTACCACCATTTGCGGTTAATAAGGTAGAACCACATTCAGCATTTTCTGAAATACTCAATGGACTAGGATAAGGAATTACTCGTTGGCTCACCGAACGGCCATCGCTTTGACAGCCATCTCGACTTACCATTGCTGTGTAGGTATAATTACCAGCAACCCCATTAGCTTTTGGGGCTTCACTTAGCCATTGTAAACTTGCGCCTCCTGCTGAGTTAAAGGCTATTTCCACATTGGTTGGCTGTCCTTCGCAAATATCTTTTGCTGCTAAATAAGGTGGCTCTGGTGTTTGACGGATGTTACCTACTGTTACATTGGTACTTACCCCACACATTTCGTTGGTACTGCTAACGGTATATGTACCTGTATTATTTACTCGTAAGGTATTACCTTGTTGCCCATTGCTCCAAGTAAAGTTACCGTTACCACCTTGTGCCGTTAATAATGTAGAACCACATTCAGCATTTTCTGAAATACTCAATGGACTAGGATAAGGAATTACTCGTTGGCTCACTGAACGGCTATCGCTTTGACAGCCATCACGACTTACCATTGCTGTGTAGGTATAATTACCAGCAACTCCAATAGCTTTTGGGGCGTCACTTAGCCATTGTAAGCTTGCACCTCCTGCTGAGTTAAAGGCTATTTCCACACTGGTTGGCTGTCCTTCGCAAATATCACGGGCAATGAGTACTGGCGGTTCTGGTTTTTCTTTTACATGGACTGTAACTGAATTGCTCCATCCACTTTCGCACTCATTAATGATACATTTTGCTCTAAATGATTCAAATCCAGTTTTATTAACTTGAATTTCCGAACCCTCTTGTCCATTCGACCACACGGTTTTTTGGCTACAACCTGATGCCTTAATTGTAATTGACTGAGGGAAACACGCTTCTTGTACTGATGCCTCAATACTAGGCTGGTTTGGTACCTCAGCTATTGTCAATGTATAGTCAGTCCATTGGCTTGTACAACCATTTGATTCACATTTGGCTCGATAGGTTATTTGTCCGACAGGAGCATTCGATACACTTAAAGACTTATCTGGGGATTCCCAAACCACGGTACCTTGTTCACAAGTAGCTTCAATAACAGTACTTTCATAAGTACAGATTACTGAACGACCAAGTCTATTAGAAATAATAGGAGCCTTAGGAATACTATTAACTATTATGCTGATGGATGCATCTTGAGGTGATTTACAGCCCTTAGCATCTTGACAATATGCACTATAAGATGTGTTAATAGCTGGCTGAACCAATGCATTTTGTTGATTCCAGACTATCTCTGCTTGTTTACAAGAGCCTATCAACTGAATTGCATCCCCTGAACAAATGGAGTTATTTGGTTTATTCGTGGACAGCGAGGGTAGTTCTGGTAATGAGTTTACGACTAGTCGTTTTGAAGGAACAACTGTACTAAAACATAGATTATTGAGGTTACATCTAACACGATATATACCTGCCTCATTTACAACCTTTGTAGAACCTCCTTCAGTCCAATTACCATTATCAAATTGCCACTCAAGCTTACCTACAGGGCATCCTGCAGCTGTGAGCGTAGCGCTCTGGTTGGCACATATTTCATCAGTGCTAATAGCCAAGCTAGTATTAAGCGATGTATTATCGACAATATCTATGGTAACTTTCTCAGAAAGCGCCCCTTCACATCGTAACCCACGATTCTGATCGATAATTCGAAGGCATTTAGCATAGAAGGTAGAGGACTTATTCGGCGTAATAACTAAACTTTTACCTTCACTAAAAATTGTAGATGTATTGTCTTTATACCAGACAACCGTTTCTCTTTCTGAACAATTGTTTACAAATAAATTGACAGAAGTGTTTGAGCAAACTTTATTAACCTCCAATCCGCTAGTAATCAAGGCCTTTACTGGAACAGAAACCTCGATTGGAATAGAATTCGATTTACTACTTGAACACTTTTCACCTTTACAAGTGGCAAAATATTCTGTACTCACAGGAGGTGAGAAGACAAAACCGTTTCCTGATGGAGGAATTGACCAAACCAAGGTTTCCCTTACTTGGCAGCCCTGAGTCACATTGATTGAAATAGAGCCTCCAAAACAAATTGTTGAGGAACTTGTTGAAGCAAGGGCAATTGTTGGAGGCTGTGGTGATGGTAATACATCTATATCGGTAATGGTATACCTTTTCTTACCCTCAACAGTACACTCCAAAGTAATAGAAGCTGATTCCTTCAGTTGCAAAGAAAGTTCTTGGCTTGTCCCTAAAGAAGCCTGATCGTTTTGAGACCAGTTAATAGAACCTGCACAGTTGGTAGCTTTTAAGGACACGGTTTCCCCCGCACAAATACTGGTTTTAGATACCTCAATATGGAGGGGTGTTAAATTAATCGCCACATATTCAGACTCACTCAAGCAGTTGTTCGCCTTGTTTAAACAACGTAGCTCAAAGTCTGTACTATTTGTAATTTTTGGTGTAATTAGAGCAGTAGTTTCTTCCGTGCTCCAAACATAGCTCGTTCCATCCGAACAGCCAGAACCCTCCAAAGAAATTGTTGTTCCAAAATCTACGGTAGTCGATGATGCTTTAATAGATGGCTTCGCTGGTTTTAATCTGCTCTCACAGTCAGTTCTTGGCGGGGTAATTACAGTATACCCCGGTCCATAATCTGTCTTTATGATTGTCCGACAACCATCCTCTGTATATCTAAATAACTGAGAGGCCGAGGTAATTTCTTGTTGTGATATCGAAAAAGTAATTGGTTTATTATCTGCCGATAAAACCGTAAATGAGTAGCCCTCAGCAGGAGCGCTCCATGGTTTCATTTGAACTGACTTAGTCCCATCTGTATAAAACCCTATTGTATATTTGGCACCTTTTTTATTAACCTCATCGTTATTTTTACAATCGATATAAACAAAAGGCGTAGCTATGCAATAATTAGCTTGTTGGAAAATACCATTATTGAAGGCATACCATTTACGCTCTATGCCACTACCCATGGTGTAATACTGTAAAGACAAAGGCTTGACCTCTGGATTAATTTCTTCGTAAGCGAAATCTCCCTCTTTGAATGCCGTAAAATCTGCCTTGGTATAGGCTTTTATAGTTTTAGCAGTACCACAAGCTTCTGTAGCTGTAGCCCCTGCTCCGTTAAATGCAAATGGCTTATAGTTATATTCGTTTGCATCCAAGTTTTCACCACATTTGTAAGTCTTTTCATTTTCAAGAATAACTATTTTAAGCAACTCCTTTTTAGCCACTAACTGGGCTTCTTCTTCTGGTTGTAGAGTTAAAGTAGCAGCAGTATTACCTTGGGAAAAAGTAATCGATTTACCATTAGAAAGCGTCAAATACAGTGTTTCAGGCAGCTTTTGAGGTTGGAAAGTTACCTCATTTTCCCAACTTTCAATAATGTAGTGAAATTCCGTGGAACCTGTATTTTGAAGAATGGCAGCCATATCATTCTTGCAGATATCGCATACTCTCGTATCCCCTTTAGGATCACAGTCTGAATCACACATACCATCCACCTGATTGATAATAGCTTGGTCGTTTTTTCTAATAGTAATACAAGGGGTAATCTTAGGACGAGGGTGTACTTGAACAGTAAATGTGTAGTTTCCAGCGGCTTCAACACTAAAATTCTGAGGACTCGCACATTCGCTGACACTTTTTTGTAGTGATGAATATCTTACAATTGCATTTTCCGCTTTGTATTTGACATTACTAAATGTTTCATTCTCTCCTGTAAAATTATGTTTGATTTTCAAATTACTTGGAAACTCTATTGCCTTATTGTTACTATCAAAAAGCTCGAAACTATAAAGTATCGGGGTACTATCTCTTTCCTGACGCTCACAGTGTACTACAATTTTTTTGCTTAGGGTATTTACCTCATTAAAATCTAGTGCAGGCCTAGAGGCAAAACAAAAACTATTAGTAGCTTCTGAATATAAAGCAGGTAAACTTTGCCAATTTCTTTGTTGGTAATAGCCAAATTTTTTGATATCGTTGATAATATCAATGCAAAAACTGGTACCTTGAGGAAGAAACAATTCTGGAACGGGTAAATTATTATTGCCATTCAAGAGGCATTCGTAAACACCGTTGTTAATCATGCTGTTAAAATTCATAACCGAAAAAACAGGTGCTTTTGTTGGACTATCTTCACCTTCATTTCTTGTTAGAACCTCATCTTTTAATGAGAAATAATTATTCTGTATTAGATATGGGGTAGGCAACATCAAATCGGAAGCGTAGCTAGCCTCGTCTCCTTTAACGCAACTTGTGTTATTCCACTTGTTATTTAATGCTGAAATCCATGGTGTTGTATCACTTAGATACATAGATAGCTTTTGTTTTTCCTCTAATGAAAAACCTTCGTCTACTGATTCGTTGGTTATAACCTCAAATCCATAATTGCTTGTGTTCCAAGAAACTTGAGCATTTGCACGATAAGCTGTAATTTTCTCTTTAAATGTATTGAATTTACTTACTCTAAAGAAGTGGGCTGTATAAAACGGTTTTGTCACGCCATTTTCAGTATACTCAACTTTTAGTTCATAAATTTTATCTGAGCTAAGCTGACTCAAAGAAAACGAGGTTCCATTAGCATCGGTCAAATTTAAAGGTGATTTATCACCGATCAGATTTCCTTTTTCATAGATACCCAGTGAAAACAGACAGCCAGTACATAGATTATTAATCTCAGAAGCAATTCTACTTTCTACTTTAAAATATCCCTTACCTTCGTACTCTCCTTTATAAGTATTGTATTGGTTTTTTGCAGGATAGGCCACTACATCCAAATCAGTTAAATCCCACTGTTGGTTATTGGTTTTAAATGAAAAATCATATACTTGGCTAAACTGAATTGTAGTATTATCCAAGGTAGTTGAGACTGTATTCTTAAGTCTATCTTGTATAATTGGATCATATATACGAATACTTAATCTCGCATCATAGTCAGTATTTGAGGCAAGTTGTTTTCTTGGTAACGCAATAGGAGTACTTAGCTTAGAGATATCTAGAGGATCTATATCTGCAATTGTAACAGATGGAACACCAAGAGAGAAAAAGCTTTGATCTGGCTTTTTATAGGTTACTATAACTTCCATTTTATACTTTTTAGACTGCGCTAGCTTAGATAGCTGATCTACTGGGTAAATAGCATTCAAATAAAAGTTTCCAAGAGGGCTCACCGTATTTTTGGGGGTAATCGACTCTACAAAATTCCAGTTTGTGAGTGTCACATTATCGCTATCTGTTGCAGGCAGACAGGTAGGTTTTGGGGCATTATCACCAATTTTAGCATCCACTTTGATAGAAACTTTAGCCTTCCATACCCTTACATAGGCTGCAAAAATTCCCTCTGCATAAAACGGTTGAGGGAATCTAGCTTTAAGTAATACCCCTATACCAGCCTCCAACAGAGGAACTCCAAGTACTGATACATCAGCACTTGCATAACCATATATTTGAGCTTGAGCATTCCAACTGTTACCACTTGAGGCAACCCAACCTTCAGGACATGAAGTTTTTACCAAAAGGGCATCAAAACCTGCTCCTGCACTTGCATTTACCCTTACCACACCTATAAAGTTCATACCTATGTTGATAGAAACGGCAGCTCCGAATGCGAGCCCAGTACCTTGTACTAAATCTGGATTCCCTTTTTTGTCGGCCAACATGGATTGATTTGACACACCGATATCTTCTTTTTTCTCATTGAAAATTGAAGCAAAACTCTCTGGTACAAGTGGTGGTGGCAGATCAGTGTCAACTCCATCTCCTAACATAAAGTACGCGTTTACTGCTGCTGTAATATCCAAAGCACTACTTTTGGACTCAAATACCAATCCTAGGCGATCACTTACAGGATTGGCACGCCCTATGTACAAATACTTTTTACTATTCGAAATATAAAGCATTCCGTAGCCAGTAGACTTTACTGCCGCATTACCAAACCCAACATTTAAGTTAATGAAGATGTCGGGGTACATTTTGATAGAAAATGAGCCTTCTTGATCGGTACCGCCTGAATTATAGGCAACGACTAAGCCCAATGCTATTCTATTCGGGGAGGCTGAACCTTTTTTGTCAGATTCTTTTCCACTAAATAAGTTTGCCAAACTGTTATTCTTACTGGCGGTGGCTGTATTTCCAGTTGTTGAAGTACTTTCGGTTTTGGTTTCACCTTTCGCAACGGCTTCATCAGCTTGTGCCACCTCCTTGAATAGTGTTGGGCTAATAGGTATGTTGCTTCTGATTTGAGATACTTTATCACCCATTTCTTTAAACCCTGTAAGCATTTTTTCTCCTACAGGGGGGATTTTATCCATAATATCCTGAAGCTGGTATCTGGCATATCCCACAGCCTTGAAACTAAGTCCGCCAGAACTGGTGCTTTGTGCAGCCAACATTATAGATAAGTCTACGTTGGCAGCGGTAGTCATATCCAATCCTAAATTAAATCCCCATGCGTTAGGATCCCATTGATAAGATAAGCCTGTTCGTGCTCCGTTTACCTTATCGGCAATATCACCTTTCATGCTCAGGTTTTTATAAACGCCACCAAAGACTCCTTTTAACAATACTGTACCTAAAGGAATCCCAGGCGAACCAAATTGAAGATCGACATCAACTCCCCATGCAGCTTCTTGTACACCCGATTTTTTAGCATATACAATGTATACGCCACCGCCTACGCTTCCATCACCGTTAGATGATTGTCCGTCGGTCATGGCTGCTGAATGCTCAGGCGCCATTAATTTCAAACCAAAACTACCACTACCTTCAAAACCTGTTAAATTGTCAACACCTAGCCGTTTAGCATTTTCAAATGTGGCAACGGATGCTTTAAAATCAAAACTGGGAAAATGTCCCTCTATCTTAAACCCAATGAGGCCAAATGTTTTATACTTGAATTTTGGCTTATCCGAATCCATAATTTCCACTTGGTACTCGAAGTCACCACTCAGGCTTATCTGTTGAGAAGCTTCTGACCCTTGGACACCTGCACTAATCGTTGTAGTGCCATTGATGTATTTTTTATCCGATGAAACAGAAGCAGATATATTTTGAAGTGATAAAGCAAACCCCATAATTTGGCTTCCTGTATTGGCTACAGGTTCCAGTGTAAATGCATTTATGTAAGGAGACTCGCTTAAAACTTTTAACATAGGTAGTCTCAAAGAGTATGTCTGTCCAGACCCCACAATCGTTAGTTTGGCTTTACTGATTGTAACAGCGAATGCACCTATTACCCCTGTATTGAGATTGATACTACCTTCTCCTCTTATAAAAGTATCTGCTGCTGAACCTGTTGTGGTCGATGTAGATTCTTTAATTCCATTTGTTGAACTCGCCGTTGAAGTTTTAGTAGAGTTATCAAAACTTAAATCTGCATTGAATAAATTCACTCTCAATTTATCTCCCTTATCTGGCTTTAATGTTGCTGAAAAATTGAGTATCTCTCCTGATTTATTTAAGTCAAAACTAAGATCTTTTCCATCCAAAATAGGAAGCTCCAAATCACCTCCAATCGCAAACTCCTTCAACTCATTTTTTGTGATAGTCACACCTGCTCTAGTAATATCAACTGAAAAGCCTTTACCATCAGAAGCCCTAGCTTCAATTTTATTATTATAAAACATTTTACCGTTTAAATTCCCAGAATCATCAATATTAAGGTATGTTAGATCTAAGAATATGGCATCTGAGGTACTCTTTTTAAGTGCAGTAGGAAGTCTAAGTCTAAAATTTAGAAAGGATATTATATTTCTGGAGGTTGCATTCGGGTTAGTGTTAGTTGAAAGATCTAGCATGACATTTCCATCTGATAAATTTGTATCACAAATCTCAGTGCTTACTTCGGGATTCGTTGTACTAGACCAGAATCCTATATATTTGAATTGTGTAAACTGTAAACCATATTTTTGAGGAAAGGAAAGTTTGATTTTTAAATCACCCCATGAGGTTATTTTGGCGCCAAATACCATTTTGGCAACCCTGTTATCGTCAGTAATTGCAATACCATCGATCTTTTCTGCTACTACAAATTGCGGGTCAAACTCAAATTGTCCTGACAATCGAAGACTAAACGCACTAGGATTATTGGTCTCTGAGGCCTTACAACCCAAACATATTCCAGTACCAACGCTTAAGGAAAGTTTGCCAACACCACTCAATGACAATAGTGATATATTCATAGGAGCGATTAATTGTAACCCTGCACTAAAAGAACCTCCTTTTTTTAAAGTTAGCTCTCCCCCAAAATATAAACTTGTGACCTCTTTCTTTTCATTCAATTGGGCTTCATTTGAATTCATTTTACTCAAGATTCCTATCTGAGCTTTTGTATCAGTTTTCGTAAAAATTAGAGAGGTAATAACTAAAGTAGCGTTTAAACCACCATGTTCTGTACCTCCAATTTCAATTACTATGGGTAATTTACTGAGATTCAATTTCTGCCATCCTCCATTTACAAAAGCATTCACATTCTCTATTCGAACCCTTGACTCTGCTGTCTTAACTGCATTTTCAATTGCCAAAGTAGAGACTTCATCCGTTGCCGAAGGCAATACGCTTCGGCCGTCGTCTATAAAATAATATTTCCCATCATGCCAAGGCATGATGGTTTGGTTTTCTAATCGTAAAGGACGGATACCTGACTTTAGAGATTCTTCCTCTGACATTTCAAAGGCATCCTTGGTTATATTGTCGCCTGAAAAGGCAGGGAAAGTGATACATATCAGTAACATTGCCCAAATGATAGATGTAAGTGCAATAAAGGTTCTTTTCATATCTAGTCTTCAGTTGGATGCTAGTCTGTTGGAGGTGTATCCTGACAGACTAGCAATAGTACTTAGATTCTAATTCTATTATAAATTTTTCGAATAAATATCTGGTTAGTAATCAGTTATCATTACTTGCCTTGTTAGCTTCTGCTTATTGGCTTCAATTATCATTGAGTAAGCTCCGATTCGTAAATCAAGATCAATTGGAAAAGATAGTGTTGTATTAATATCCTTCTCAGCTACTTGATAGGTTTTGCTATATACTGTCTCGCCTGTTGCTACTCTAACCAAGCGTACAAATACGTCTGTACTTAGTTTTGCCTTAAGTTTTAGGTAAAACTGACCTTGATTGGGGTTTGGAAATATGATTGCCGAGGTCACAGGATTATTCTGGTAGAAATATAATGAGTCTGTATCGTTGACATCTTCAGGCTTGAATATCTTAATATTACGAACTAAGTAGTTTTCACAATTACCCAAATAGGCATACATTGCCACCGTTTTTTCACCTTCTGTTGTCGGAATGAATACTACTTTATTAGAGTTTTTACTGACAAGAATTGAATTACTTGGAATAAACCAAACAATACGGTCAGGTACAGGCTTTGTTACATCTAGGGCAACAATAGTATCTCCCACAAATGCTTGAGTAGCGAGTGTAAAATCGGCCTTGAGCGCATTTTTACTGTTGGTGAGGGTATAGCTTTTCTCGACTGTACATCCTGTCTTGTTAGACACTATTACCTTATAAATGCCAGGGTTAACGATAGCATAGGTAGATTGATTTGCTCGGGCTAGCTCCTCGATGTCGTTGAAATACCAACGAATATTTTTCCCTTTATTCTTTACATCTAAAGTGATGCTTTGCCCAATGCACAAGGTATCTGCCCCTTTTCCCGATCCCAGAGCAAAGGTTTCTAAACTGTCTGTTTCTAGAATAGTATTCGTCAATTGTAATTGACAACCGTTGGCATCTTTGATTTTGACAAGATAGTTTCCTGCATGAAGCGAGTCAAAGACTCCCTGCCCGCTATTCAGAGCTATGGTTTTACTCAAATTGGCATTACTGAGCAATGCTGTAAACCCACCAACACCTCCAGAGGCTTGGATATTGAGTTGGGCAGTGTTTGTGCCGTAACAAATAGGAAGTGACTTGTTAACTTGTGCCAATATGGCTGATGGCCATTTGAGTTCGACCAAGCGGACAGTATCTTGACAACCTTTTCGATCCACTACTTTATAGGTATATTGTCCTTGAGTTAAGCCTGTAAATCGGTCAGCGGATTGCTTGGTTGAATTATCTTGCCAATAGATATTACCGCCGTTTCCTCCTGTGGCTGTCAGTTGTACAATCCCGTTTGACTCACCTAAGCATAGGGGATTAGATTTTGAGAATAAACTCAAATCTAATAGTTGTGGCTCGGTTGCTGATAGTTGTGAAGTAGCTAAGCACTTATTGGCATCTTTTACCCAAAAATGGTATTGACCTGCTTTTAGTCCCGAAAACAAACTATCACTAAAGTAATTTATACTATCTTTTGAGTAGATATAACTCTTTACTCCACCTGTTACTTTCAACAATATGGCTCCATTGTTTTCCCCAAAGCATTTTACTGTATCTTGATAAATTGGTGTAATTACCAACTTGTCAGGCTGGGCAACCTTGACGCTAGTACTTAATTTACAGTTATTAAAATCATATACTGTGACTGTATAGTTATTTGATTTCAGTTTTGAGAAAATACCCGTTGATTCAAATGTTTCTGCTACTTCTTGATTTTGAAGTGAGTAACGATACGGCGGAGTAGCTTGTAAACCAAGCACTTGCACTTGACCTGTCAAGTCTCCAAAACAGTCATTTTCTTTGATAGTGATTTTATTTTGTAATAATGTGGGTTGTGTTAAAGTGTAATTTACTGTATCCACACAATTGTGACTATCTATTACATAAAATGTATAGGTTTTTGAATACAAATTTGAAAACTCCTTCGTATTTCTTGAGCCGTCTATTGCACTCACTATTCCCTCAAAATTCGCTGTGTAATTTGGTGTTCCGCCTGTTATTGCAATATTGATTTTACCATTGCCATCACCATAGCATAATGGCATTGTACCAACACTTACAGTCTTGATTTTGCTAGGCTCGGTTAATACCATATTACCGACGGTTGCCGTGCAACCTTTTCGATCTGTGACTTTTACGGAATAGTTACCATCTGGAAGATTGTTGAAATAGCTGCTGTTTTGACTACGGTTTTCGTAATCAATTGTATAAATATTTCCGTTATTGCCACCAGTAGAGACTACTTCAATGATACCGTCTTTTGATTTATAACATAAGGGATTTTTAAAATCCTTTTGGGATATTGCTAGTAGATTAGGCTCGGTCAAGCTTAAGGTTTTCTCTGTTTTACACTGATTGGCATCTTTTACATGAATAGTATAATTGCCTTTTCCTAATCCGCCGAAGCTATTACTTGAGATATAATTTGTACCGTCTAAGGAATAACTGTACGTTGGAGTACCTCCTTGAGTAGGAATAGTTATGACACCATTAGTTTCTCCGAAGCAACGAATTGTATCTTGATAATACGGATTTATTACTAGTTGTAGTGGTTCTATCAAAGTAATAGCCTTATTGCTAATACAATTATTGGCGTCTTTCACCCAAATGGTATAATCACCTTTTTTGAGATTCTCAAAATTCGTTTCGCTTTGATAGTTTTGATTATCTCTTGAAAAACGATAAGGTGAAATACCTCCTGTTGCACTGGCAAAAATTTTACCCGTGGCATCTCCAAAACAAAGGTTATCATTTTTTGAAAGCTCTTCTACCAACAATGTCGGTTCAGAGATGAGTACCCGAAGACTATCCTGACAACCTAAAGCATTAAGACTGGTTAACTTATAACTTCCTTTGGTTAATCCCTCAAACCTTCCTGAGGGTTGCCAACCGCCGTTATTAATATTGTATTGAAAAGGCGCTTGATTATTGTTTCCAGATACAACTATTGTACCTGTACTTCCTCCAAAACATAAGGCATCTGATTTACTCACCAACTGTAAATCTGAGCGGTTTTGTTCTTTTAGCTCTACACTCAATACATATTTACAACTTTGTGGAGTATCCCTAATTTCGATAGCGTATACATTAGGGGATAGATTGCTAAAATAAGGGTTACTAGTTTCTGGATTATTATTGAGTTTATAGACATACCCCCCGTTTCCACCTGTTACATTTATCACCGAAATATTACCATCAGAGTATGTACAATTAATCCCCGAGACTTGATAATTGGCCTTAATTCCATTCGGTGTTGATAGGTCAATATTTTGTCTATAATAGCATAACTCATCGCTAACGGTAACGACATACGTTCCTGAGAATAGACCTGAAAATTGTGAATTCGAAGAAGCTGTCTGTTGGGTTGACAATTGATAGTTGTATCCATTTCTCCCTCCCTGAACATTCGTTATGGTAATAACTCCATCATTGGAATTACAGGTACTAGGGAATGATTTATTGACATCAAAAGTTATTTTTGAGTTTTTAGGAATAATGGTAACAGTATAATTTTTACTACAACCTCTCTGGTCGGTTGCTGTTACACGATAATCGCCAGCTGCCAATTCATTGAAATAGCCAGTTGTATTATTGATGGGATTGATGGGATTGCCAAGACTATTATCGCCACTAAGTAGATAGCTAAACCCACCGTTTGAACCGCTTGCTAGTATTTTTGCCTCTCCTTTTGAATAATAGTCACAGTCTACGTCTTTCTTCATTAACGTAGAAAAAGTAATATCCGAAGGCTGAGACAAGTTGATGCCTCCGAGGCTAAAAGTACAATTATTAGCATCTTTACCATACACCGTATAATTGCCTGCTGAGAGCTGCTCAAAGCTAGGATTAGATTGTAAGGTATTTGTGCTTAAGCCTACCAAATAGGGAGCTGTACCTCCTTGGCTAGTGACCACGATCTTTCCTGTTTTATTCTCAAAACAAGAAAGGTTTTCTGTCGAAGCTAAGGAAGTTGTGTAGGCCTGTGCTGGCTGTGATACAGTCGTTTGAACAGATTTTTGACAATTGTTCCCATCTTTTACCAAGAAAGAATAGGTTCCGCTTGTCAAATTAGTGAAAGTGTTTGCCGTTTGAAAAGTACTTCCATTAACGGCATAACTGTAATTACCGGCACCACCTGTAGTCTGGAGTGTTACAACACCATCGTTACCTTGAAAGCATTTAACGGCTGATACAGAATTTATGGTAAAAGTAATGTCTGTAGGCTGAGTGATAGTTTTATTGGTACTCGTTGTTATACAGGCATTTGCATCTTTTATCCATACTTTGTAGTCGCCGATGGTCAGAGAGCCAAATGTGTCATTATTTTGGTAAGTATTACCATCCAATGAATATTGATAGGGTCCAACTCCCCCAGAGGATAGACCTTTTATTGTGCCTGAGTTTCCTCCAAAGCAGAGGACTTGGCTAAGTATATCGAAATTAGCTGAAAGTGCTGTTGGTTCAGTAACCTGTACGCTCTTTTGTAAGGTACAGTTATTGGCATCTTTTAACGAAACTACATAATTTCCAGCAGTAAGATTATTAAATTGATTTGTAGAAAGAAAGTTGACGTTATCAATAGAATATAAGTAACTCCCGACGCCACCGCTGGCATTTGCCGTAAATGAGCCAGTGGCTTGTCCATTACATTTTACAGCTATACTTTGAAAGTTCATTTCCAAGGCTGACGGTTCAACTAAGGTAGTCGAACTACTCTGTATTACTTTAACACAACCCGTAAGATCTTTTACATAAACCGAATATGCCCCTGCTTTTAACCCTGAGAAAATATTACTGCTTTGGTAATTTGTTCCCTCCAAACTATATGTATAGGCTCCGTTTCCCCCAATGGACTGTAGGGTAAGTTGACCTGTTGATGCGCCTTTACAAAGAATATCTTGTTTTTGAGTCACATTGGTCACAATACTACTTGACTCAAGTATTTCAACTTGAATACTATTCATACATTGATGTGCATCTTGTACCTGCGCGGTATAAATACCCGCTTTAAGGTTTGAAATCGTATTGTTTGGACTATAACTTGACTGGTTAGTAAGTTTGTAAGTATAGGGTTGTGTACCTCCTACACCTCCCAATACTACCTGTCCGGAGCTACCTCCATTGCATATAACATCTTGTTTGCTTTGAAGGCTGGCAATCAATATTGATGGTTCTGATATTGTAGTGATACCTGATTCTTTGATACATCCATTAGCATCTTTTATCCATACTTTATAGTTACCTGCCCCTAAATTACTCCGGGTTGAATTGTTCGAGTAATTGATGTTGTCTAATGAATACACATAGGGAGCAATACCTCCAGAGGCGCCTAGTAAGAGCGTTCCGTCCTTTTGTCCGTTACAAGATATTTGATTTTGGATATTCACAACAGGAATCACTTCACTTGGTTGTGTGATAGTGCCAGAGGTTGTTGCACTACAAACATTATCTTTGATAACAATCTGATAACTTCCCGCTGAAAGTCCCTGAAATTGTGCATTTGAGCCAAAGTTTAATCCTCCGTCTATGGAGTATTGAATACCTCCATTAGAGGTAGAGTTGGAGGTATTGATGTTAAAACCACCATTGTTGCCTCCAAAACAAGTTACATGAGAAGTCGCAACCGAAGGGGGAAGCAATTTGCTGTCGGAGTTGATGATTAATCCAGTATTGGTACTTATACATCCACTCAAATCCTTGACATAGCCTGTGTAACTACCTGTAGCTAAATTATCAAATTGAGGCCTAGATACATAATTCTGACCATCTATTGAATAACTGTAGAAGCCCGTTCCACCCGAAGCTGAAAAGGTAATTCGTCCGTTTTTTTGATTAAAACATGTTTCGTTTTGAACCGAACTCGTTAACGAAAGAGGAGTGTTACCATTTACGGTGGCAGAAGTTGTAGATTCACAACCAGAGGCATCCTTCACCTTAATAGTATAATTTCCAGGAGCTAATCCTGTAAATGTATTATTTGCTTGAAAGCTCCCACTATTTAATGAATACCTGAATGGTGCTTGCCCTCCATTTGTTAATACACTGATACTACCTGAGTTGGCTCCTGCACATCCCGCATTTACAACTGTAGTTGACAAAGAGATATCCTCAACCACTTGTAGCTTTTGATAAACATTTAAAGCCCCATCAATTGTTGCACTAACATAATGTATACCCGAACTGGAAGGGTTAAGCTTCACGCCAGTCCGGTAAGGTAATACAGAACTATTGTCTAAACTGCCTGTCGTAGTTGTATATTTCACAAATCGATCAAGCTTTCCATACTCTACACCATCGATATAAATATGATACGCACTTTCATCGAAGCTAATTTTATAGGTGCTATTGCTAAAGTCCCCATCAAAATGGCTAATATCAAAATCACCCAGATAATTACGTTTCCAGATTTCGAAGCTATTATTTGTAATAAAGCGAACTTGCACACCCCCTACTCCGAAAGTGAAATCAAATCCGCTGGTATTACTTCCATTATGTTTGTACTCAATAGAATAAGGCGTAGAACCAGAATAATAGGTATTAGCCGTAAGTTTCAAAAAGTTTGAAGTGTTTACTTGTCCTGATGAAATTTGATAGTTTGTCGGATTCCCTGCAAAATAACTTGAAAAGTCTCCAGAGGAGATGGGTGAACCATTGACCTTAAATGTTCCTAAGCTTATTGGATCTCCAGTAGTAATATCAATTACAGTTGCCATTAACACGTGGGCGTTAATTAATACTGGCTCACACTTTCCCGTTTGTACAGGGTTGGATAGCTTATCATAGGCAGGAAGAGCGTAGGTAGGGCTAATACCATTACCCTGATAACTATTACCTTTCGGAACTTCAATATACACATAGTCGTCAGATACTACCACTGGGTCTGATATCTCATTACGACATATATCTTTTACAGTGAGTACATCATTAGGTTTCAAAAAGCCAAAATCGGTTGCGACACTATAAAAACCACCTCGAGTGCCACCCCCTACATAATAGAAAGAATTGGGATAACCTGGGCCTATGAAGTAGTCTTGTCCTTCTATGAGCTTAACCCCATTTTTATAAAACTCATAGCAGCTTCTATCTGTAGATAGCATTTGTCTAACTACGATACTTCGATCCGTAAACTTTTTTAAATCCAAAACTGGTTTGCCTACTTGAGACAAACCAGACATAACAAGTGTAGAACTAAACACTAATAGAAGTAGTAGTTTCTTCATTTTTATAATAGCAAGATGAAATATGGAAATTATTCTATAGTCAAAAGAAATCTGGTATTGATTTGATACAGTATATTAGTTTCATTACTTAGAACCAAACTGATACTATACCTACCTTTAGCTTGAGGAGCACTGAAAGTTAATCGGTTGTTGGAGGAGCTATAAAGTGCATTTTGTACAAAACTATCATTATTGCCATCTAATTGCACTTGATAAAACCTTGCGGGTATTTTCTCAAAGTTTTCAGTAGTAAATTCTACAGTGCTACCCGGTTTCAATCTTGATTCTGTTATTTTTTTTGAATCATTTAGAAATGGCATATCTTTTCGATACACAGTGATAGATTTTGCAACAATCTTACTTTCCTTTTTTAACGATGTATTAATAATTTTTACGCGATATGTTCCCTCTTTTACTGAAACGGGGATTTTACATACTAGCATTCCATTATTAAAAAACATAGGCACCATGAATGTATGGCCTTCCTTATCAGTCAAAACCATATTGTAGTCATAGTTTTTTGATAAGTATTTACCGAAGACCTGTATACTTTCTTCTTGAATAGTACTCCAGTAATCAAGGGAGTCTATAAGAGGAGTAGGATATTGTACCGTCAAAGGTTTAGTGTATTCAGTGCTTTTGTTCTTTACCTTAAGTGTTAATGTGTAGCTTCCCGGCAACAAGTTGTCTTGAGAATAAACTTGTATATGCAATGAATCCAATAATTCCGTTTTCAAATTGGTAGTATTACCAGCACTGCTTATGGAGACTTGAACTTCAGTGGGGTTAAGTCCAAAATTACGACCTAGTATTTGAAAACTCATTCCGGCTTCTAATGTATCTGCCATTACCCGATTAATTAGTGGTATGGGTTGCTCTTGAGTCTTCACTTGAATTTCATAAATAACTTTTTGACCCGATTCCGAGACTAGAGTGTAATATACTGGCGCCGAAAAGTTTTGAACCACATTACTTGAAGGAATAATCGTAATGGTATTTTTGGTTACAATTGTTGGTACTAGAGATGTTAGGTTAGTTTGATAAGGAACCCAAATAATAACTCGTCTATCGCTATCCGATATTTCAGTTTGGAGGATACTCGTGCCAGCCAAAGAAATAGAATTAATTGCTGGAATTTCCCAAACATTATTTTCTGTAGATTTACAAGAATATAAAAATCCGATTATTACAAATAAGTATAGCTTTATTTTCATAATAGCAAGTAAAATAATATAAATAAAGTGTAAAGCTCAATAAACAAAAATAGGTATTTCTTCTAATCACTTATATATTTTAAAGACTGGATTTTTGTAAATAAGTATCGAAAGTACTCGGTAATTGAGTAAACGGTCGTATAGACCTATGCTATCAGTAGATAATTGAAAAGATTTGGTGAGTAAGGAGTACTTTAAAGGATTAAGCTTATTACGTTTAGAATTAAAATCATGCTCTGAAACCCCTCGATTCAAGATAAAGTGAGCATATACACATTTCCTTGATGTTTGGTAATAAATACTAGTCTAATTATTTGCAGATATTGAGATTATTGCGCCTCTCACAACCAATATTTTATAAAGATTGTCCTATTGTTCTGGCACTTTTGAGCATATTTCGAAGGGTTTTATATCCAAATGTCCCACCCTCTATTCAACATTTGAATAAATTAGTGTAAACGCTGTTAACCAGGCGTTTACACGTGTTAACAGTCGCGTTAACGCGAAAAAACTGAACGTTAACAGCGTTAACATTCAGTTTTTTTAGGTTCACATATAACAATGCCTGCATGCCATAAAATTTGATAGATTATCGACAAGAATACCATCAAATACCTAAAATAGATATTTCGGAAATGTGAGTTGCTTTCAAAATGACTACCCTACTTTTAAAGTTTTAAAATTTGGCATGAGGGATAGCCCATTGTTCCATCTTATTCTTATTCTAAATTAATATTTATGAGGCGTTAAGGTTTGTATTCACCACGTTATTGTGACTCATGACACATGTAAACGACTGGTTAACAGCATTTACACTATTTTCTACAATTTGATGTCACTTGTCAAATGTAAGAGCACGAAAGAAAATGAAAGCTCTATAATTTTTATGAACAAGCCCTGTATCACGAAGGTAGTGAATGCCAGAGATTTTAAAATAAACAGCAAATAAAATAAAATAGAAAATAACATAACTCTATTTCTACGTAAATACCAACGCTTCAACAAGAAAACTAAGCATATTAGCCCAACCTACACTTTCGGCTTCTTCAAAAATAATAAGGATTAAAAGCTACACTAAACATGGGAATCCTACAGCTTGCCATGTTTATTCGCTAAATAACAAAGAATATAAATAACTATAGTATCCTTAATCGGGTTGTTCTGCTTTCTTATGTGGCTACCAAATTAAAACAGAGATTCTGATTGTTATCAACAAATTGTTGAAGGGTCAAATATCCCAAAATGCAATCTGTCAAGACTATATTCACTCCAATATTTATCAAAATCCTGATGTATACTCTCACTGTCTTAAAATAAAAAAGGATTCAAACCCTAATAAAATTGCATTAGAAGACGTCTTCACATTTTCTAAAAATGAAGGTAAACCCATTATCTTGCTTTAAAGCATGGTTTTGAATCGATTTTGCAATATTATGTAGCTATCTTTTCATGCATCAGTGCTTAAAACTTTCTCTGTACAGTTTTACTTCAGGTGAGTAAGAGACATTATCGTCAATAGCGTTCCTTTTATAGGGAATAATATTGGCGATAATTTGTTTTTGATGACATTATGATGTAAATCTTATGTATCGAATCGTCAAACTGTCCAACATAGGTACTTAAAAATTGTCGATCAATAGGAACTATAGCATACTATTGTATTGTGGAAAGCTCTTTATAGGTTTGTTCGATATAAAATAGATTATTGTTGTGGACTGGAACTAGTGTTGCGCTTTTGTTTATAACAATCTTCCTATCTCCCCCTATTTCGACCGTGTTGTTTTCTTTTTCACTAAATCCAGACAAGCTAGTATGTAAGCCGTTTTGTTTTTGACTTTTGGATGTAATCCATTTTCAAATTCGATATGGATGGTTACAAACTTGTCAATCAATGTTGCGTTACTCAAAATGATTTGTTTCGTTTCTTTTTTGATTAAATATTGTTGGTCGATGATTTCTTCTAGCTTTGCGTAAACCAATGATGGATTCAGCGTGACTGCATCGCGGTATTCTTGCTGCTCTAATTGGCTCAACTCCCACTGAGTCACGATTGTAAACTCCAAATGTGTGACATTACGCTGTTTGTTGCCCAAATGCTCGTATTCTACCACAATGGGAAATTTCTCGGTCGAGGCTAATTCTTTTCTGGCAGGTTCTAGTACATACTTTTTGAAGTCATTTAAGTTGGTATATTTTTTTTCTTCTACCTGAAAAAGCCGACGGAGCTCATCTATGCTATAAATAAACTTCGTACGATTCTGACCCAAATGAAGCTTCACAATCTTATACATAATCGTTGAGTATATCGATCGAAAGGCTAAGATTGTTTTAAAATCATAACGCGTGTACTGGGTACCCAACGAGGCTAAGTAAGGTGATAATTGAGCATTTGAACGGAACTCTAGGTAGCCAGAGTTATCTTCATTAAAACTAATACTTGAAAATAAAGGCACATGCTTAAACTCAATATGTGATTTTGACATATCAAAAAAGGTCATCACTTTTTGAGCCATTGAGCGTGTAACCGCTAATACCTGCTCTACTTTAACCGTTTCTCTAATTTTTGTAATGGGAATTTTTACTGAAATCCCATGTTTGATATTTATAGAATTATGGTCTATCTGATTAATAAAATATTCAAATAAACGTTGCTCTACCCTAGAGAACTGGGTGTTGCTGATAACCATTCTATTGGGTAAATAATTATCTTTCCTGTTTGGGGTATATGGATGTTCGTAATAGTGTTCTTCTTCAAGTTCTGTATGTGCCATTGTATTATTCCAAGATTATTAAAGTTGATGAAATTTCCCAAAAACTCGCCTTAGCTTCCAAAAAACTCGCCTTACGAAGAAGAAAATTTCCAAAAAACTCGCCTTATGCTTCCAAAAAACTCGCCTTACGGCTTGCAAATATTTGATTTTCAATAAGTTACAAGCCCCTAAATCAATCAAATAATATATGAGAAATATAAAAATCAAAAGAGTATTACTAAAAATAATAGTATTTATTTAATTTTCCCAGAACTTACTCCTTTTTCCTTTAAACACTTTTTGGAAAATGATGTAATTTCCGGAGCTTCCAAAAAACTCGCCTTAGCTTTTTAACCCACTGATTAGTAGGCTTTTTATGTTCTAGCCTTTTGATGCAAATTTGTTATTGCGATTTCCAAAAAACTCGCCTTACAATATTTGTGATATTATCTGTACTTTTAAATACAGTGCTAAAGCGAGTTTTTGGGAAAGTTTTAAGGTTTTTTATTACGAGAATAGTGTTGCTTGGTATTCTAAGGCGAGTTTTTTGGAAAATTAAGTATCCTTTTTCCAAAAAACTCGCCTTAAGGCCTCGAAATACCCATTAAGATGAACTTTTAAGTCCTGTATGTGAGTTTTGTAAGCTAATTACTCGAATAAATTTCCCAAAAACTCGTTTTAGAATAAAGTTTGGGTTAGTAAAAGTATCACAAGGCGAGTTTTTTGGAAATTTGAACATGGCAGCTTCCAAAAAACTCGCCTTAGTTTATCCAAAGGTTTATTTAATCAAAAAACTGTGCAAATAATTTCCCCCTTTTTGTAGTAAAGTTATGACATTTTATTTTATATTTGTCATAACTTTACTACAAAAAAATAATTAAATGCTTACACAAGAAAATGCGTTAAAGTTTTTGAGACACCGACCAGCCATATCTGTTGCAGCTGTCGAAAAGCAAGCTTCTATCCCTTCAGGAACTATAGCACAAGCGTTATCCAAAGGGCGTCAACTTAGCGAAAAGCATTTAGTAGCATTAGACGGCGTTCTTCGTGATTATGGTTATAGAGACGACCTTTACCAAAAAGCCAGAGTCGTTTCGGTAATCAATCATAAAGGTGGTGTAGGAAAAACTACCACTGTATGTTCGCTAGGCGAAGCCTTAGCGAACAAAGGTTTTAAGGTATTGATGGTTGACTTGGATCCTCAAGGTAACCTTAGCCAAATTTTGGGTATCGAACAACCTGAATCTCAGGTAGCAGATGCCTTGATTCATGATGCAGATTTCCCTACCATCGAGCTACAGGAAGGTTTGGATTTGTCGCCAAGTGATATAGATTTAGGTAATGCCGAATATCAGTTAATTCTTGTGCCAGGAGGTGATTTGCGTTTGAAAAATCGCATGACTCCCCTACTGACCAAATATGACTATATTCTAATTGACTGTCCACCATCATTGGGCAAACTAACCGTATCGGCGTTGTATGCTTCAGATTCTTGTCTTATCACCATGCAGCCCGAAATGGCGGCCATGAAAGGAGTTAACTCTCTTTTGGAGAAAATCCATGAAATAAAGAAGAATTTGAACCCTATGCTCGAAATCGATGGCTTAGTATTCACGATGGTCAAGAAGAATAGTGTGCACGATGGTATCAAAGAGGCGGTGCGTCATAATCTACCTTTACGTATATTCAATACAGAAATAAAGCATTTGGTAGATTTTCAAAAAGCACAAGTGGCAGGGAATACCATCTCAAAATTTGCTAATCATTCGGAGGCAGCACATCTTTATACCGCTTTTTGTGCCGAGTATATTGATTATTTACAGTTTTTAAAATAGTGCGTCATGGCTAAAAAGATAAATATTGGCAGTTTGATTGCCAGTAAGACCAAAGAAACTTTTAGTAATAATCAACTGATTAATAGCGAGTCTGTCAAAAATAATATTCAGATTATTGAAGAGCTTCGTGTGTTTATCCCGCCGCTTGGCGTCGATGAGTTTTCACAACTCGAAAGTAATATTATCAAAAATGGCTGTAGAGATGCTCTCACTGTTTGGGAAACCACTGCGGGAGTAATCAATTCTAACTCAGAAAATCCTTCTGCTCCACAATATATACTTGTGGATGGTCATAACCGATATGAAATTTGTCAGAAGAACAGTATTTCTTTTAGTGTTCAATTAATGTCTTTCGGTTCTTTGCAACAAGTCAAAGAATACATGATTGACCTTCAATTAGGGCGAAGAAACCTTACTCCTGAGCAAGTGTCCTATTTTAGAGGACTTCGATTTTTAAATGAAAAAAATGAAATAGGGCGATATGACCGTCAAAACCATGCGGTTCAAAATGAACCTTATGATTCTACGGAAAAAGGAGATACTGCTGAAAGACTCTCAAAAGAATTTAATGTAGGACGCTCAACGATTAAACGAGATGCGGCTTTTGCCAAGGGACTTAACAAACTTGACACCGAGCTAAGAAATGAAATTTTGACGGGAAAGAAAAAAGTCTCAAAAGGAACAATTCAGGCATTAGCGAATGAAGTCACCCTTGAAGAACCTATTACAAGTATTGAGCAACTAGAAAGTACAGTTTCAAAGCCTGTAGCTTCGGTAGCAACGAAAGATGGTTCAGCATTTGATACTCATTATCAGAAATTAATTAAAACAGCCAATGAGTTTTACCAGAATAAAGATAAAAGGTATTTGGCTGAACTTCAGGATATTATTAACAAATTCGAAGGTTTGCTATCCTAAGAAAAACAATTTGGGGTCATAAGGTTCAAATTGAACCTTATGACCCCAAATTGTTTTATCTTCTACCATGCGGTTCAAAATGAACCGCATGGTAGAAGAGCATGAGTCATCCCAAGTTTTAACATTAGGGTTATTGTCCAACGTTTATCAAAATGACAACTATTTAGATGCAAAGGAGTTACGTCTCTAACCAGTAAAATTCATGTTTCCCATAGCTTTAGCTGAATAGATACAACTGTTTGTTGCTACATAGTATTGAAAAATTTAGGTAGAAAATTATATGAAGACATCAATCAGATTCCCAATAAATTGAAAGACGCCTACGAGATGCAAAACTTATTGAGCTTACAATAAAGGATTAAGTGATACGAAGAGATTATCACTACAATAGCAGTATTTTACTAGTTGAACCATTCTATACCATTTTCTAAACGCTCTAAAAAGTCGGTGAAAGAATTTCCAATTTCGATATGTGCTTCTTCTTCAATGAGAAAAGGCGACAACACTATTCTGAAATTAAGATTATCTAATTTTTCAATTGCTATAAATTCTCCGCTTCCATTATCTCCAATTCCTAATGTTTTGGGTAAACATTCAAAAATTTCGTATTCCTCATTAATTTCAATGATTTCGTCAAAATTCCAAAGTCGTATATTTTGTTCGCCAATAAAATCTTCAAATTCTGAGTAATTTAGCGCAAAAGACTTATAGTCCTCAGGAAGTTTAAAGCCTATAATTTTTTCAACTTTCTTAAAAGTGATCCTTGGCTTGTTACGTCTTTTAACAAGTTCATACTTCGATAATATTTCTTCAAACTTTTCCATCCTAATCGAATTTTTCTTCAATATTTGCTAAAATTTCGCAATCACAATAACCACCATTTTCTGACAACCAACTTAAAACGGCTTGATTATTTTCAATTTTATTCTTCGTTAAAAATTCCCTTGTAAGTTTGTTAGTGTCGTCACATTCGTTCTCCTCAAGTTTAATGTCGAGATAGTCAAAGAGCTTTTCAAAAAGTACTCTTTCCATCGGTAAACTTTGTTCAAATGCTTCTCTCTGTTTTTGTTTAAACTCCTTAGTAAGTTCTTTTTTTCGTTGCTTTTCGTCCATAATTAGAAGTGTTTGAGGTTGTAATGAGCGTACGAAGTTTCAATTTTATAACTAAAGTTTATTGGAAGTAAGACGCCCTAGGTTTGCACAACCGAAATCATCTTCAGTCAATAAGTTATTAAAAACATTATCATCTTGCATAGAATAGTAGCATTGTCGATGATAGTCTTTTATCCCAAACTTTGTGTTATCTAACCATTTACACGTTTTTGAGTATTCATAAATCATGTCATCCCAAAACCAATTCTGTTTTTCGATCAAAATCTTATTGATAGTTTTTCCGCCAGATTGTATTTGTATGCTTAAAATCGATTGATCTACACTTTTGGTGAGTAAAACTTGCCCTGTAGATTTCTTGTCTCTCGATGTTTTTTGGGGGTAAACTCTTTCAAATTTGAATTGACTTGCAATTATATGATTGTAGGATTTAATGAAAACTGATTTGTCCCAGCCATAAGTTTCTGATAATTCCAATATCGCAAAATGAAGTAAGTCCAGAATATACTTGTACTTTCCATGCTTTGATAAACTTAGATATTCTTCTTAATTGAATATTTTATCATATATACAAATTGCTCCAAAATATCTTGATCCAGCCAAACTAATATTTGGTCCAACATGTAAAGTTATTCTGCTTGTTTTGGGTGGTTTGTAACCGTCTAAAGAATTATGATAGAAGTCTGAAATGTAGTTTAATGTTCTACCAAACTCCGAGCCCTCAGGTGTATTTTTTATTAAAGTACCATGGTAGTATATCGTGATGTCAGAAAGAGGTCGTCCCATACTAGGTGTTTTTTAAGATTGTTACTAATGAATAGCGTTTGGTGTTGTGCTGGTGTTCTTTATTTTCGTTATTGTTTCTGTGTCAAGTCCAGCAGATTCAACATAAATTTCGTCAAAGTATGGGGAGTCCGTTATGCCGATGCCACCATGGGGTTTTAATTCAGAATTGTCTGAAAGAACAATACGAAAATTGAAGTTTTCAATATTAGAAATTCCTTGCTTCTCAAAATGTTGTTGAATTGTAGGCTGATATTTTTTATAATTTTCGCTTGTGATTAAGTTACCACCAATACCGCCCATACTTTCGTCAATGATGGAAAAAATCACATCCCCAATGTTGCAATTGTCTATGTAGAGGGTAGCTTTCATTTAATCTTCTCCTTCAATTGTAATATCAAGTAACTCACTTCCTATTTTCAGTCCAAGTAAAAGGTCTATAGTTTCGTTATCGCCCGAAACTATCAATAGTTTGTATTTACGGATTTCACTTGAAATTTCAATATCCTCAACTGCTTTAATTCTAACACTTAGTGAAAGTGATTTGCTGAATGGGGCATTAATAAACCATCTTTCCTGAACTGTCCCTTCGATTTGTTATCCAATTAGATAAAATTCGTTCCTGCGTCTAAGAGCAAAACTATCAATTACCTCAAATTGCCCTTGTCTTATTTTTGTGTCCATTGTCTGTCCTCTTAGGATGTCTATATCTCTACCTTTCAAGGCTTTATGCAGGTTTTGAGTTTTATATAGATTTAAGATTAAACTAACCCACGTAAAATGTCAAGTCGGTTACTTGGAGCATCTGGGGATAAAAAATCAGGAATAGTTTTATCCGTCCGCTTCGGTCTTTTTAAAAACTCAACTTGCCATTCGGTCAATCTAGGTTCTTTGATATGTACAAACTTTCCTGGCTCTTCTTCGTCGATATATTCCTCTTGCAATATTAATGCAATGGGTGGCTCACAGCCTACATTGTTTTTAGAAAACTCAAACGCTTCTTTATAAGTAGAAAAATAATAATAATAATCGTTGCTATCTTCTGTATCAGGAGCTCCATTCGCAGGATAACACCAAACTCGATATTCCAACACATCATCCCAAACATAACCACCACCTGACATTACTAAGGCAGGATATTCTCCAATTAAATTGGGGTCTTTAACCTCTGGATATTTTGTCATAACGTTTTATTATTGTAGTAATCTCAAGTAGTTGTATTTATCATTTCTTAATGAAACTGAATTAAGCTGTCCTATGAGCTTCACTAGACGCCAAATCTCTTGTTATATATAGCCTTCCTTTCATGTTTAATTAATTCAAGAAGGTAATTATGGCTTCATCATTTTTACTTGCTTCTGCGAATACTTCTTTCAGGATTTCAAAATAGTCAGTTAGATAATTGATCATTTCATCTTCCTCCCAAGTATTCGGATATATTTCGAGCTCCATCATTCTCTTTGAATCATATCTTTGTTCTAACTCTTCTGTCGTTATTTTGGAAAGCTCTGTATTTAACTCTTTTACTTCTCTATGTGTCAAGTATTGTCCAGGACCATAACCCAAATCCTGTTCTTCATCTATGACTTGTCCGCTAAATAATACTCTTGCCATAGGATGGTCAATTGTTTCAAGGTTCTGTCCTGTTAATAAAAATAATATTCCTTCCCATGACCTATCAATTTCTACCAGTTTTGGGTCTTCTTCATCAGATGTATTGTTATAAATACGTTCTTCTAAAAGCGAACTGTCTTTTAAATATTCTTCGAGTTCAACTTTCGTTACTCGAAGTAAATTACCAATCATACTCATAAATCAAGCTGTTTTACGTTTATAATATTGATAGAAACTGAAAGTTGTCTTTCACCACACAGTCTGTAGATGAGCGAATTTATCACAGAACCTGCGATTTGGACAAACGCCTATTACCTTAATAGATTTGTCATTCTATTATTTTGTGTCTATTGACACTGTAGTTGTCGAAATTAGGATTATGCCAAAATTCTTGTAGTCCAATCTTTGAAAACACTTCCAATTCGTCAGAATACATTGGATAAAGTCCTGCTATGTTTATCTTATAGTCTGCTCCAATATCAATATTTGAATAATCTTCTTTGTCCAATGTACTTGGCGCAAAAATGAAAAAAGCATTCATTTCTGAATCATCACTTATTTGTTCCCCAAAATTGATTGTTTGTCCGTAACAAAATGGACAGTCACCACGAAGTATATTTGCAATATATCCTACAATTTGTCCCCAGTCTAAATTGGAGGATTCAACAGAAATACATAATTCGGGTCTTCCAAATTTCCATTCAGGATGTTTCACCAATGAAAGTCCATAAGTAAGCGCTGTTATAAATCCTTTTTCAGGAATGTCTCTATAAACAATTGAAGTCACTCCTGAAATTCCTTCAATCAAACTATCGTTTTTATAGAACTCTGGTTCTTGTTGAAAGATATTGTCTAAGTGATTCAAATATCTTTCAATAGGTGTTAGTGAGTTTTCTTTTCCCATTTTCTTAAAATTTAATCGATTGTATTGTAGGCATATGTGACACAACTCTTAACACTTTGTTCAAAAGATAATTAGTAAGTTGCTTATAACAGGTGTTGGTATTTTCACTGAACTGCTAACGACGGCAGTAATAATCACCATTTAAGTACATACGTTCACACACTCTTCTATGCGACGCATAAGTTATTTTTTGACTGCGTTGTAAAATCCGTTTATAAAATACTTTCTTTTCAATAGACTATCCTCGTTGAATGAAATATAAAATATCGTATGCTTTCTTATCTCATTAGCATCTTGATCATCCATTGATTTAGGGAAATTATCAATGCTATTAACATAAGCGATACTAGTTACGGGCTTTGCATATGTAACCGTATCTACATACATCATTGCCTTATCCAATAAAAATAATGTATCTCTTTTAGTTTTTACATCATAGTTGCCAATATAGATATAATGTGCATACCCATTTACATGAGTACCCAAAGGTATTTCAGTGTGAAATTTGTACGTTGTACTATTACTAACACTTTCCTTCTGATGATTACAACTTTCAAACGAACAAAGAAGTACCAATAATAATCCTATGTTTTTTGATTTCATGCTTTTTCATATTTAGGAAATGCTTTACATTTTTGGTAGTCTTATTGCTACTTTTTTGTCGGGTCAAATCCATACATAAAGTCATTCAAGTGTCCATCTGAGCTTTCAAGTCCTACGATATCCATTAGTTCTTCAAAGTAACTGCACACTCTTTCTCTGTCTTCTGTGTCAAGTTGTAAGTAGAGGTCGGCAAATCGGTCAAGCCCGATTTTTATTGCATTCTGATATTCTGTATCGGTTGAGTTTCCCTTGTCAGCAAGTTTTTTAAAATCGTCTGCTGCAAGATTAATTTTTTCAGTCAGAATAGGTTTTAGGGTTGGGTCGCCAATTCCTGGGTAAAAAAGTTTACCGTCTCGCAAAAATTTTTCTTTACTCTTAAACTCTTCAAATTTTGTCATTGCGTTTTCTGGTGTTTTTATTTTTCCTTGCCCACAAGCTGTGAAAAGAAGAAAGGATAGTCCAATTATTATGTTTATTAGCTGTTTCACAAAGCGTTTTTTTTAATGTGTTACTGCGAATTTATATCCCGCAATATAAATAAATTTCCTGACGTATATCCGCCCCCGTAGGGGATATAAGCGAATGTTTGAAGCAGGACTAAATTTTATTAACCAAAGGCAATAAGTTATAGAAGATAGAGATGTACTAGCCTACAATGAAACGGGAGTCTAATTCAAATAGACTCCCGTTTCTATTCATAAAAAAGTACATAATTGAGTCACAAACTAGATCAAATAGTCTCTTCCGAAGTTCCTTCGATTTGATAATGCAAATCTATACCATCATTTCCCAATACGGCTTTACCGCCATTTTTGTGGTAAATGTATGCCTTTCTTGAAGCCTAATAATCATCAAACTTGCTGATATCTAATACGAACGCTTATTTACTGGTGCCAGTGGTTATTGCTGCTGATAAATTATTAATTCTTTACTTGTATTTTGTGTCAAATATTTTTTAGAGTGAAAGTCTAACCTTCCATCAATTTTCTTGTAAGTCAAATTTTTGAAGTTTCTGTCCCAAGAAAGTACAAATTTTCCATAACCAAGCTCAGTTATAAATATGTCGCCATCTTCAAAAAAGATTATTTGGGACATATCATTTCGTCTATTTTTTAGAAATGTTTGACTTCCTAAAGTTACTTTTTCTACTTTCGTTACTTCAACACCTCTTTCGTTAATATTTGACCAACTTGTTATTAATGGCTCTAACAACTCAATCACTTCATCTGAAGGCATCAACTCAATTCTTTCTAATTTGGGTAAATTCCAAGCAACATATTTTCCATGATCTGCACCACCAACAATATATTTATTATCTGGCGAGAATTTAGCGATATTCATTCCAAAATTATGCGATACACCATTGTAGATTTTCTCTTTGTAGTCCTTAAGATACGTTGGGTGAGCCCACAGAGTATTTTTATCGCCATTTATTAGGTTATAAAATTGAGATTTGGTTGAATAAGAAAAAGAAATTAGAAATTCGTAGTTTGGAGAAAACTCATAGAGAGTATTTCCTTTCCCAAATTCGTAAGTACCTAATACTTTACCATCAAAATTTAGAATTATATTAGCCGTCTCACCTTTTTGTATTAATATCCATTCTCGTTTAGCGAGAATCTTACTTCGATACTTTTCACCAATATCAATACTACTCTCTAAACTTCCATCTTTACTGAAAACTAAAAAGGTGCCTTCATAGACTATCAAATACTTCTCATTTTTATGCCAATAGGCAAAATCTGAGTTAACTGCATATTGAACTTGTCCTTTTTTAAGTTTTTGAACTGGTAAATTCAATTCAATAATATTGTTGTCTGGAGTAAAGATGTAATTGTTCATGAAAAAATCATTGGTTTCTTCAATTACTCCAAAAGCCCAAATATTAGGAATATTTTCAATTTCTCTTTCAAAAACTAATTCTCCTTTTGAATTTATTTTTATTAGTTTCTGATTTTTCGTAATAATCAAAATTTCACATAAAGGATTTATATTGAATGCTCGTATTTCAAATTGAGAAATATCAAGTCGAAGTTTCTCAATAAATTGAGTTTTTTTAGAAAACTCAAACTTTTCATTCTTTGAATTAAGAACTTTAATAGAGCCTTCGAATGGATTTACAAAAGTTAGATTTGCAACCTTTTTAACATTTTTTATTAACCAATTTAATACCCCAATTGAATTATGAGCTTCTGCTTCTGAAATTTTGAGTTTATTTTCAATTTCTTGAACTAAAAATTGATAGTATTTTTCAAATTCTTCATTGGCTAAATCAACATATCCTCCAAAAAATAATAAGTTGATATGTTGAAAAGGAGAATGAGAACTTTTATATATTTTCAAAATATCTGCGTTTTCAGATATCCTAGAAACTAAGTTTGGGATTCTAATGTTCAAAAAGTCATCTAAAGGAATAAGTCCATCATGGAAGTTGCTGTCTCTCGTGAGTGCCAGTGTCACAATTCTTTTGAATTGTTGTGAAGCTGTTGGTGCGTAAGAACTATCATCGTCAAAGTCGTCAAAAGAAAGTTCAATTTTTGATCTTAAAATTTCTGTATTGAAATAGAAATTAGTTTGATACCCAAGGGTATCAAAAGTCCATTTTTCATAACTAGGAATTTTTATTTCTCCGTAAACTTCAAAAACGAAAGACAATTTATCTGTACTATCATCATGAACAAGAGGTGAGTAGGGTGCGGAAATATTGATAATGTGGGAAAATCCTTTTGTATCTTGACGTGAAAAAAGTTGCTTAGATTTTTGATACTTAAATCCATGTTTAGTCAGCTCATCACTAAGTATAGGAGCTACCTTGTCGTTAATTAACTCTTTAATTTTACTTTTCTTAATCATTTTATTCGGCTATTTTCAGTTTCAGGTGTCAATTTCAAATTGTAAAGCCATTTTTGGGTTCTCAAAATAAGTATTAGCTACCTTTTCTATTTTTTCTCAACTCCACAGAAGTCAAAATAACTTCTACTTGTACATAAAATTAATTCCTTATTTTCCATGATTTATTTTTGTATGTTATTGGTCATGTTGCATGTTGGTTGTTGAGTTCAGTTTCAATAAATTTGAGTAGTGTCTGTTTATCAGGTAATTGAAGCATGTATTTAGAGATAAACAGTTCGTTTTCAAGTCCTGCGGTGGCATATTCTACTAAGGCATCATCTTTGTCGGCACACAAAATAATACCCACTGGCGGGTTATCGCCTTCGGTCATTTCGTTTTTACGGAAATAGTTTAAATACAACAACATTTGCCCTGAGTCGGCATGGTTAAATTTGCCTAATTTCAAGTCAATCAGTACATGGCATTTCAAAATTCTGTGATAGAAAACTAAATCTATACGGTAATGCGTATTGCCAAATGTAATGCGTTTTTGGCGAGCTTCAAAGCAGAAACCTCTCCCCAATTCTGTCAAAAAGTGCTGTAAATGGTCGATAATTGCCATTTCCATATCATTTTCAGAGTACTGCGTTTTTTCTTCTAAGCCCAAAAACTCTAAAAATAAAGGATTTCTAATCAGTTCTTTCGGTTCAAATGGCTGTTGGTCTTTCATTTTGGCAATTACGCTCGCCTTATCCTTCGAAAGTCCTGTTCTTTCAAAAAGTAAGGTATCAATCGCCCGTTCTAACTCACGCACTTTCCAGGCATTTTTAACCGCTTCAATTTCGTAAAAACGTCTTTTAAGATCCGTATCAAGACGTAATAACTCAATAAAATGCGAAAAAGAGAGCGTATTAAGAAGCGTTTCGATAGGGAGCATTAAGGCATCGTGTTCCCTGTCAGTACCTTCTGTTATTTTCCTAATCATCACATTTTTGAATTTTGCAGACACTGTCTGCAAAATTTGAGGATAGCAAAGATAGAACTCTTTAAATGTATAGAGATTCCGTTGTCCCATTCCTTTTATTCCTAATTCTTTGAGCTTGGATGCTAATGGAGGAATCGGATTTTTCCCATAAGCAGCCCTATCTTCTCCATGTTGCTCAAATTCCACGATATAGCAACCAATCAGCCAATTGCGGATCGTTTGTAAATAATTCACCTGCTTAACCGCCTGTGACGATAATTGAACGTGAGTAGATTCAATTGAGTTAATAAGTTCTTCAAAATTCATGTGCAGGATATTTTTCTAACTCCGTTTCAATGGCTTGTTTCAATTGCGTTTCGGTTGGTAATATTAACTCATATTTACTAGCAACAATATGCTTTTGATTTTCAGGCAAGCTGAATTTTACGACTGTATCATTTTTGTCGGTACATAACAGAATACCAATTGTCGGGTTTTCGTGGGCTAAACGTTCCACTCGGTCATAATAATTGACATACATCTGTAATTGTCCCACGTCTTGATGAGTCAATTTATGAGTTTTGATTTCTATAATGACAAAACATTGCAACAGGCGATTATAAAATACTAAATCCACAAAAAACTCATCATCCTCTAATAAGATAC
>NZ_JASHIF010000031.1:0-40990 GCF_030056595.1 Flectobacillus roseus | reverse complement strand
AATAATACTGACAGATACAGCTATTGAGAATAGAATATTCAGCTTTTTAAGATGGATAAAAATGCAAATGTCTCATTATCAAAAAAATATATCTACTTAAAAAAAGCTGGGTAGAGTAGTTTCAAAGATATAGATTTACTAATTATTTCAAAACATATCCATAAAATTAGCCACAAGCTTTTATAGATTGTTCATCCTATGAAAGCTTGTGGCTATATCACAAATCCCCTAATGCCTCACCCCTCAATCCTTTTTCCTAAATCTGCTCAGAGTCATACACAATTACCTTTTCCCAAAGGTGTGAGTAGTCTTCCACAAATTTGAGGTGAATGGGGTGTTTTTGATAGATTTCTTCTTCTTCCAAGTTATCAAAAAATAACATCCACGAAACCGAATACCCTCGCTCGATAACACTACGGTTGGTACTTGCAGGTGTGCCAATGTGATGAAAACGAATGGTTGGCACTTTCGATAATCCTGTTAGTCCTTCGATAAGTTTGTTTTTGTCAGCCTCGCTCGATGGGTTTTTCAACCAAAAATAAACATGGTGGATAAAGATTTTTTTCTTTGGCTTTGCTTCCGAAGGTAGCGCAACGGCCGTCAATGCCGACGCTGCTGCTGCTTTGGTTAAGAATGAACGTCTTTCTAATTTTTTCATGATTGTATCAATGTTTTGAAGTGATGAGCTAATAATATGTATATTTCCATTATGCTCTTTATGGATAGATTATATTTTCTGTATTATATTGTATGTTGATTATAAGTGGTTTATCATATTTTTTGTACTGTATTACGTCAATGAAGATACAAAACTACAAATGTTTTTTTCTAGATAATGGTAAAAATCCATTATATCTTGGTAGATAATTAGTAAATATCCTGACGATTGATGAAACGCTATATTTTACATACTGCATTCAATATTTATCATTTTGAGGCGACTCAATGGGAGCATTCAGTGCACAAGCATACCTATTTTGAGATTATTTTTATCCTAAAAGGACAAGGTCAACATAACCTCAACGGCAATTCGTATGACTACTCAGAAGGAGATGTGTTTTTGGTGGGACCTGAAGATTTCCATGATTTCGAGATAGCCACGCTGACGGAGTTTTGTTTTATCAGGTTTAATGAATCGTTTTTGAAGCACTCAACGCAGGAGGGCAATACTTGGCAAAAAATAGTAGATTCTTTACTTTATACTTCCTCACAAAGCAGAGGTTCAATTGTACATGAGTTGTCAGAAAAGCAAAAGCTTCATCATTTACTTTATGTGCTTGAAAGTGAATATCAGCGTCCAGAATCTCAATATTTTGAAATTATTCGTGATAATCTTATGCGTAGTATCATGGTGATTTTGGCAAGGAATCTATTAGGACAAAGTGCCTCCCCAATAGCCACCAATGACTCTGTAGAGGCGATTTTACGCTATATCAAACAACATATTTATGAACCTTCATTGCTTACCATCGAGCATTTGGCTGAGGTTTTTCACTATTCACCTGCCTATATCAGTATTTTCTTCAAAAGACATACTGGCGAGCCATTGAAGCAATATATCACCAAGCTCAAAATGAGTTTGATAGAAGCCCGTTTGCAATATAGTCAACATTCTTTGACCGAAATAGCCGACGAATTTGGCTTTACAGATGAGAGTCATTTTTGTAAACAATTCAGAAAATATACAGGAAAAACGCCGACAGCTTTTCGTAAAAAACGAACTAATTCGACTTAAAGAAAGGCTTTTTGTCCTAACACTACCCCATAGACTTGGAGTATAAAAATAGGTTTTTTCCTTAAATTTAGAAAGAATAAGCAGCCCATTACCCAATTTTCACTCTTAAAATCGTTTCTAAAACTTTGAAAAAAATAATTTCTATTCCCTGTATTCTGTTTAGTTTAGCCAGTTCTGGCGTGGCACAAACAGGAAGTGTCACAGAACCAGTACGTTATATCGGCGGTCAGACCGTTGATCCAAGTGTACACGAAGGTCGTTTGCGTTATGCTATCGGTACCGAAAACCGCCAGACGATGCGCGCTAACCGTACCCATCCCGAATATGCCGATGGCTATGGCTGGACCTACAACCATGCTTCTAATCTTTGTTATTGGAATAATACGTTTTATCAACAGTATTTGAGTAATCCAGCAGATGAGCATGTTGCACCTGGGCAGACCTTAATCGTAAAATCAAAAGATGGTCGTCATTGGGAAAAACCAGAGGTGGTGTTTCCTCCTTACAAAGCGCCCGAAGGCGTGAAGATTCCTGCGGGTTATCATGGTTATATGATGCACCAACGTATGGGATTTTATGTGGCTCCAGATGGTCGTTTGTTAGTAATTGCCTTTTATGGACATACTGATGACCCTTTTGGAAAAGGGGGAATCGGTCGCGTGGTGCGCGAAGCATACAAGGATGGTTCTTACGGACCGATATACTTTATACGTTATGAAAGTGAAGCTAACTGGAATGAGAGTAATACCTCGTATCCTTTCTACAAAAAATCAATGGATGCTGGTTTTGTCGCCGCCTGTGATGCGTTGCTAAAAGATAAATTGATGACTTTTCAGTGGTATGATGAGGATCATGGCGTGGATGGGTTTTACAATGGCAACAAATCTGGACAAGCCTTGTCATTTTATCATCGTAAAGATGGAAAAGTAGTAGCTCTTTGGAAAAAATCTTTAGTAGCGCTTTCGGATGATGAAGGAAAAACTTTTTCTGAACCTGTAAAAGTACCTACTTTCTTGATGTCGGGCGGAAAACAATGGGGGCAAAAAACAGACGATGGTCGTTATGCAATTAGCTACAACCCTATTGAACAAACGCAGTATCGTTTTCCATTGGTCGTGGTGACGGGCGAGGATGGAGTTTTGTTTGATAATATGTTATTGATTCAAGGCGAAGTGCCCGTGCGTAGATTTACGGGGCGCTGGAAAGATTTTGGTCCTTGTTATATGCGTGGCATCGAAGAAGGAAATGGCAATCCTCCGGGCAATGATATGTGGATGACCTATACCGTCAATAAAGAGGATGTATGGGTGAGTCGTACTCCTGTACCAATCCAATATGCAGTAAAAGGTATCGTTTCGGATAACTTTGATGCTTTGACTATAGAAGGCGCTGTACCCAACTGGAATATTTATGCACCAAAATGGGCACCGATAGAGGTAGTGAAAGCGCCTAGCAGAACAGGAAAAGCACTACAATTATCCGATACCGATTTGTATGATTATGCTCGTGCTATTCGAGTATTCCAAGAAGGAACCAAAGCACAGACTAGTTTAGATATATTTGCAGATGCTACCAATACTGGAAGACTCGAAATAGATTTGACCGATCAATATGGCAATCGTCCTGTAAGAGTACGTTTTGATGAAAATGGACAAATCGTTGCTATTGATGGAAGTACCGAAAAGGTAGTTTCAGCTTATCAAAAAGGACAATGGTATAAAGTCGATATTTTGACAGATGCAAATACCCATGGTCACTATACGTTATTGATAAATGGTAAGAAAGTATTAGAAAAGGCACAATTGGCGGAGGCTGTGAAGTCTGTCGAAAGGTTATCGCTACGCACAGGTGCTTATCGTAACCTTCCAAATCGCCAAACACCAAACGAAACTAATGATCCACCACTCAAAGGTGCAGATGAGCCTTGTTCTCCAACGGCATTTTTTGTAGATAATGTTGTCATCAAAAGCAATTAAGAAATCATATTGATGGTAGAGGCGCAAAGCCTGCGTCTCTATTTTTTTTGAATAATTTGCAATTCGCGAATTGCAAATTATTGGAGATATTTCTAAAACATACAGAACCCGAGAGTTTTCTAAAATGATTTTGCTAAATTTTGAGAACCAATTTTCTCAAACTTAACATTATGGAAATCTTAGAAACCTTGTATCGTGAAATTGTAGGCTTTTTTAGCTTTAGTGGTCTAATCGAAATTATTCAGACGGATAATTATAAAGCCCTTTTAACCCAAGATGGCATCGGAAAAGCATTAGCTCCGCTTATTCCTGTATTGCTTGTCACCGAACTTATCAGAGCGTTTTTCTTCCAACGCTTGAGTTTTACCCAATATAAAATCGCTTTTTTTACCTATATCTTCAATCGTGTTATATCTCGATTTATTTCGATTGGGATGGTGGGTATTTGCATAGGTCTGTTTGAGCCTTATGCCATTTTCAAATCGGAGTTTACTTGGTATTGGTTTATTTATGGCTACGTGGTTTGGGAATTTGCCCATTTTGTGTACCATTATCTGGGTCATAAGGTGCGCCTATTCTGGTGTTTGCACTCAACGCATCATGCTTCCGAGTCTATGAACCTATCTATTACTTACGCTCACTTTTTCTTGGAAGGCCCTTATGCTGATATTATCCGTACTACGATTTGTATATTGATGGGAGTAAATCCTCCTTTGTTGTTCCTAATTATGTTTATCGATGGCACTTGGGGTGCATTTATTCATATTGGTGAAAATCTAATGAAAGATGCTCGTTTGGGTTTCTTGAATAAAATCATTCTGACCCCCTCGCATCATCGTGTACATCATGCGCGCAATCCTTTATATATGGATACCAACTTTTGTAATCTGCTTAATATTTGGGACAAGGTATTCGGAACTTTGCAAGACGAAAAATATGAGGAGGAAATAGAATATGGAATTACCAGACCGATGAAAGCTGGGGATTTTTGGGATGCCTATTTTGGTGAAATTATCCTTTTAGCCAAAGACGTATATCATGCACCGACCATAAAAGATAAGGTGCTTTATATCTTTATGCCTCCAGGATGGCATCATTCGGGAGATCATAAAACAGCATCGGTGGTCAAAAAAGAATATTTTGCCACACAAAAACCGTAGAGACGTTGCACGCAACGTCTTCGCACGAACAGTGGATGTCGCTGTAGGGTATGTTGCGTGTAATTATTTATGCAATTTTAATAAACCTGTATGGCAGTCTTTGTATGGTACTAAGATATTTTGCTGGAGACGTTGCGTGCAACGTCTCTACAAAGAAAACCTTTTGAGATTATCGTGATAGGAGATACCCGTTTCGATTTTGGTACGCTTGCTGTCATTGAGGGCTACGAGATATTTTCCACTAAAATGTTTTTCCAATTCCCTGATTTGGCTACCGTTGACAATACTCGAACGACTGATACGAATAAAATTACTTGGTAGTTTTTCGGATAAATTACTAATCGTATAATTGGTGATAAATTGCTTGTTGTCTAGGGTATGTAAAAATACATATTTATCATCTGCTTGAAAAAAAGCTATATCCTGTAAGGCTATTATTAAGATTTTATCGCCTTGTTTTACTGAAATAGAATGTATTTCTTTCTTAGGTTTTAGGAGTTCTGTCAAACTTTGTAAGCTATCAGCTGAGATTTTTAGGGCTTGATTTTCGGTAAATTTCTGGAGCTTTTGTACGGCTTTATCCAAGCGAGCTTTTTCGATAGGTTTTAATAAATAATCAATCGAATTTTCTTCAAATGCCTTAATCGCAAATTGGTCGTAAGCGGTTACGAAAATAACAATAGGCATAAACGTAAGCTTTTCGAGCATCTCAAAGCCTGTCAAAATGGGCATTTCGATATCTAAAAATATCAAATCTGGTCTGAGGTCTTCAATCAACGCTAAACCTTCTTGCCCGTTGAGTGCTTCGCCAATGATTTCAAAGGTATCGTCATATTCTTTCAATAATCTTTTGATTCGATTGATTGAAATAGGTTCATCGTCGATTAGGATAGTTTTGTATGGCATGAGTATGAATGGTAAGTTGTGAATTATGAATTTGGCGTTCGGCTTTCAGCTTTGGGCTCTCAGTAAAATATTTCTCATGAATTTATTAGCGCTTAAAGCAAGATATTACTACCGATTCATGATAACAATTTCGATGATTTTGGGATTATTTTTGAGTTCCAAAGAAGCCTTGTTGCCGTAGAGCAATTTAAGTTTTTCTTTAACACTTCTCAATCCAAAACCACCACCCAATGTTTCCGAAAAAGATGGCCCGTTGTCGTGAATCTGAATCGTCAATAAATCATTGGCTTGTTTGATGTTTATTTCAATAACACCATTCTCCGCTATTTTTGAAATACCATGTTTGATGGCATTTTCGACCAAGGGCTGAAGTAAAAATCGGGGAATTTGCTGAGAAAATAAACTTTCGTCACAATTAATAGCATAAGATAGTCGGTGACCAAAACGAACCTCCTCGATACTCAAATACGCCCTGATAATTTCGAGTTCATCAAAAAGTGAATGAAAGCTTTCTTCTGTTCGACCTGTTGTATATCTAAAAAGCTTGGATAATTGTATAGTCATTTCTTCGGCTTGATTCGGTTGTTCATGAATCAACCCTGCAATACTGTTTAAGGCATTGTATAAAAAATGAGGATTGATTTTTGCCTCCAAAGCATCCAATTGAGCTTTTGATTTGAGCTTTTCTAAGTTAAGTAATTGATATTCTTTTTCAGAAATTTTACGGTTGATATTCCTGTGCTGAAACCAATAATATAAAAATGCCCAACTGATAAAAGCAGGTAATGCCATATAAAAATAAATTGCCATTGGCACACTGTATGCCCAAACATTGGTACGAAGAATGCTCCATTGTAAAATTTCGGAAGAAGCGAATGCACAGCCCATTAAGGGTAAAAACTTTACTTCATCGAGCGGAATTTTTGGCTCGATGAATGTCAAAAAAATGTAACAAGCCAAGGTCGCCGAAAATCCAGCAGCAGTGGTCAATAGCACCATATCTGGCTGAATAGCTGAAAAATCAATTTGCCATTTACCCAGTATTTCTAAAGTAAAATAAGCAATACTCGTAATTCCGTAACCGACAAGCAAGCAAAAAATGATACTAAAACCTAAGTCATACGGAGGTTTTAGACTAAAAGGTTTTGGACTATCCACCATTTCAAAATGATTACTTGGTGTTGAAAAAGTGGACTGGGTATTTTCTACGGGCTTTTTCTCAAGATTAATGTTGGGTTTAGTACTACCATCTTTGAAAGAAGAGTCCGTTGGTCGGATTGGCTCGAATGGTTGATTGTTTTCGCGAATCTTGATTTTACCTCCCAAGGTTTTGACGCTTACCGTTGGTCCGCCTCCAAGGATAGTACCATGAATGATGTCATTGGTCATCAAACCCTTAAAATCAGCAAGCGGTGGTACTTGAATGCGGCTTCCCGAAACATCCAAATTCATAGGTTGATTGAGAGGCATCGAGATTTTAATATTTCCTCCTGAAGTATCAAACCAAGCATATTGGCTTGGAGACTGAATATCAGCGGAAATATTTCCTCCTTTGGTGCTTACCCCAATATTCCCATGAATATCATTCAGGCGAATATTACCACCCAAAGTATGGCATTCGAAAGAGCCTTCTACGCCAAAAGCTTCTATTTTACCGCCCCAGCTCGAGCCATTAATAGAACCTTTATGATTTTGAACAAGCAGATTACCACCTTTGGTGTCCAACCGAATATTAGCTTGGTTATTGGCCACATATATATTTCCACCCATCGTCGACACATCGATATCTCCTTGACAAGAAATCAGTTCGATTTTGCCTCCCATGGTTTTTCCTTTGAGGTTACCCTTGGTGCTTTGTGCCAAAATTTTGCCACCCCAAGTTTCAAAAAAGTGATTGCCTCCAATACCTTTCAGTGAGACATCGCCCCCAAAAGTTTTGGTTTGCGAGTTCAAACGATGCGGAATATAGATACGAAAAGAAGTGCTTTGAAAATTAAACCAGTTGAATACATTAAAGTATCGTGGTTTAGCATAAATACTAAAAGTATCTCCAGATTGCTCGAATCTTAAATCATGTGTATCATGGTCAAACTCAAGCAGAGGATCGCTGTAGATAAAAAAGGTAAAAATGCTTCTGACGCTGGCATAAATTTCTACTTTAATGGTATTATCGTCGTGCGCAATTAGTTCGAGATTACCAGTAAAATTTTGAAGGTCTAAGGTATTAATAGATTCAGCTTCAAAAGTTTTTTCAAAAGTCGGTTTATTATTCATGGCTATTGGGATAAACAAGCTTTGCGAAGGCAAAGAATGTTATGTTAAATTTAGTGAATTGTTGAACAAGATTTTGTTTGATTTCTGATTCAAAACAAATCAAAACACTAAATTTTTAGAAAACCTTTCCGACAGATGAGGGATTTGGCAGGATAAACTGGGGAAAAATGGGAGGGAATATTTTCTAAAAAACAAAAACCCGACAGTCAAGCGACCGTCGGGTTTTATTCACCAACTTAATAATCTAGTCAATCATTATTTTAAATCAAAACGATCTAGGTTGGTTACTTTTGTCCAAGCAGCTACGAAGTCTTTTACGAATTTCGCATGTGAATCTTGGAAACCATATACTTCGGCAATAGCACGAAGTTCTGAGTTTGAACCAAAGATTAAGTCAACTCTTGAAGCTGTCCATTTCACTTCACCCGTGATACGGTTGCGACCTTCAAATACTTCTTGGTCGTCAGACGTAGCATTCCAAGTAGTTGAGAAATCTAATAAGTTTACAAAGAAATCGTTTGTCAACGCTTCAGGACGGTGAGTAAATACACCATGAGATGATTTATCCCAGTTGGTATTCAATACACGCAAACCACCCACTAAAACAGTCATTTCTGGAGCTGTCAAAGTCAATAATTGTGCTTTGTCGACCAACATTTCTTCTGAAGAAGTTGTATATTTTTTCTTTTTGTAGTTACGGAAACCGTCAGCTAATGGCTCAAGTACTGCAAACGATTCTACATCTGTTTGCTCAGCAGTAGCATCTGTACGTCCTGGCGTAAACGGTACTGACACCTCAACACCAGCATTTTTAGCAGCGATTTCAACACCTACGTTACCAGCCAACACAATTACGTCTGCCAATGATACTTTTTTACCACCTGATTGTGTTGCATTGAATTCCTCTTGAATAGAAGTCAATGTTGACAATACTTTCGCTAATTGCTCAGGATTGTTTGCTTCCCAGTCTTTTTGTGGAGCCAAACGCACACGAGCACCATTTGCACCACCACGTTTGTCAGAACCACGGAAAGTAGATGCCGAAGCCCAAGCAGTAGATACTAATTCTGAAACTGATAAGCCAGAAGCAGCGATATTTGCTTTCAACGCAGCGATATCATTTTCGTCAACTAATTCATGATCAACCGCAGGGATTGGATCTTGCCATACCAAGTCTTCAGCAGGAACTTCTGAACCTAAGTACAATGCTTTAGGTCCCATGTCGCGGTGTGTTAATTTGAACCATGCACGAGCAAAAGCATCAGCAAATTCATCTGGGTTTTCGAAGAAACGTCTTGAAACTTTTTCATAAGCAGGATCAAATCTCAAAGCCAAGTCAGTTGTAAACATGATTGGCGTGTGGCGTTTCGATGGATTGTGCGCGTCTGGCACTGTGTCGGCTCCCATACCGTGTTTTGGAATCCACTGATGTGCGCCAGCAGGGCTTTTGGTCAATTCCCACTCATAACCGAATAAGTTCCAGAAATAATTGTTACTCCATTTAGTTGGGGTAGTTGTCCATGCACCCTCCAAACCACTAGTAATCGTATTTTCACCATTACCAGAGCCATAAGAGTTTCTCCAACCTAAGCCTTGTTCTTCGATAGAAGCTGCTGCTGGTTCCGCGCTTACATATTTGCCTGGGTCAGCTGCACCGTGTGCTTTACCGAAGGTATGTCCACCTGCAATCAAGGCAACAGTTTCTTCGTCGTTCATCGCCATACGACCAAATGTATCACGAATATCGTGTGCAGCAGCCAATGGATCAGGGTTGCCATCTGGACCCTCTGGGTTTACATAAATCAAACCCATTTGTACAGCAGCAAGAGGGTTTTCTAAGTCACGCTCACCCGAATAACGGCTTTTCGGACCACCGCTCAACTCTAGCCATTTGTCTTCAGCACCCCAATAAATATCTTCTTCTGGTTCCCAGATGTCTTCACGACCACCACCGAATCCAAAAGTTTTGAAGCCCATTGATTCAAGAGCGCAGTTACCTGCCAAAATCATCAAGTCAGCCCATGAAAGTTTACGTCCATATTTTTGTTTGATTGGCCATAGCAACAAACGAGCTTTATCTAAGTTTACGTTATCTGGCCAGCTATTCAAAGGAGCAAAACGCTGAGAGCCCGAACCTGCACCGCCACGACCGTCGGCAGTACGATAAGTACCAGCACTATGCCATGCCATACGGATAAAGAATGGGCCATAATGACCGTAATCGGCAGGCCACCAATCTTGTGAAGTTGTCATTAACTCAACAATTTCCTTTTTAACTTCGCTCAAATCCAATGATTTAAACTCTTCGGCGTAGTTGAAATCCTCACCCATAGGATTAGACAAAGTAGAGTGTTGGCGAAGGATATTCAAACGTAATTGATTTGGCCACCAGTCTTGGTTTCTTGTACCACCGCCTGCGGCATGTCTTGCTGGCGCAGGAGCAGAAGCACCGTGATGGAATGGGCATTTACCTCCCTCTTGAGAACCGTGATTTGATGAGTGATGTTCCATTTTATAAATTGTTTAGTTTTTTACGGTAAAATATTGTCAAAAGTAAAATTCCGCATTGACATTTGGTAATATGTCATTGGTAAGGTTTTTCACTTTGAATGCTAAGTTTTACTACCATAATATTAGTAATAAAAAAAGGATTTTTCCTTGATTCGATGTTAAAATTACGATAATAATAATTATAAGTCAAATTGATTATTCTTATTAAGATATAGATTTTTGCTATAACGTTGTTCTGAGTGAATAGAGAGGGATTTACCGAAGAAAATGGGTAAAATAGGTGTAAAAAATTGAGAAATTATTTTTTGAATATGTTTAAGTGTTGACCTAAACAGCGAAAATATCCCTTTATATGATTTATCTTTTTCTAATAAAATGAGATTGAACCAAACTCCCCAAACAGATGCAAGAAGAAGTCAATTCAAAGGTCAAAGTTTCATGAAGATCACCAAAAAGAGAGTATCCACCTCCGAGTAATAAGGGAAAGGTCGTAATAATCATTTCATCGATAAGGTCTTCTTTCAAAAAATGTTGAATAGTTTTTCCTCCATCAATATAAAGTCGAGAGAAGCCCTTCTCATTAATTTGAGTCAATATCTCGGTAAGCGTACCTTTAACCAAAAATGCTTTGCCATGATATGCTTCTGGAATTTCAAAAAGGGTATTACTCAATACAAATACAGGTTTGGTGTAGGGCCAATAGCAGTCAAAGCCACAGACTGTTTCGAAGGTTATGCGCCCCATTACTAGTGCATCCATACGGTTAGCGAAATCAAAATAACCCATATCGTCGCCCTCAGGGTTAGGAACAGAGTCGAGCCAAGCAATGCCTCCATTTTTATCTGCGATATAACCATCGAGGCTCTGAGCAATGTAAACTGAATTTTGTGTTTTCATAATACGCTTTAGGTTGTAAGCCGTAGGCATTAAGCAATATACAGTAGGCTAAAAGTTTCAAAATATTTTGAGGAATGCCCGTAGCTGACTGCGGAAAGCCTATCATTAAATATTTATCGTCTATTTATAACTGAATAAACTCACTGGGCACGTTATCGGTTAGCCAAACCTGATTTTCCGAAAGATAGAAAACATAGCCTTGGCCATACATTTTTTTGCTTTCAATTGTTAAAATTATGGGCTTTCCATGACGCATTCCTACTTTTTGCGCGGTTTCAGTATCTGCACTTAGATGAACGTGATGTCTATTCATTTTTGAAAGACCCTTTTCAAAGATAGAATCAAGATTTTTTTCTACTGTGCCATGATATAAAATATCAGGAGGAATTTGTGTCTGTAAAGCCAAATCTACCTCTATAGAATGTCCTTGATTAGCTCTGATTTTTGAGAAGTCGTCATTGAAGGAAAATCTCCTTTTACTATTAGTATCTACTACCTCTTTTAGTTGTTCAAACGAAATCTGGGTTTGGTACTTTTCCAGATTTTGTAATAGCGTAGATACCTCTACCCAGCCATTTTCATCCAATTGAATACCTATCAAATCAGGCTGATGGCGAAGTATTTTGCTGAGTAGTTTACTGATGTGGGTTAAGTTTGGCATATAGAATTAGTCTAATATTTTTAGAAATCGACTACTCATCCAACCAAGATGAGTGTGGGGAGTTGATACATAAGCTCCATCATTGTCGTACATAAACTCCGTTTTAAGTTTTTTGGTGGGTTGCATTTCCACAAACCACCAAGTTCTGCCGCTCGGGTCGGTATATGCTGCCCATGCTATTCCTTGTGCTTTACTTTCGTAAGTTCCTAATATATTTCCCTTCAAAGGACTTGAACGGAATTCGGTTGGGGTATCATAAATTCGTGGTTTATATCTCAGACTATAACCATCATTGATCACTTCAAATTTGATTGGTTGAGCCATATATTGCGTTGGAAACGTCGTTTCAGACATTTTTGCACTGGATTTGGTAGGTTTAAACTTAAACTTAGCGTCTACTATATACTCAGTTTTAAACTCCATATAGGCTCCGCAACACCCTAAGTTTAAGAAGGTAACTTTTTGAAGTTGATGTTTTGCATCAAACTCTAAAGAAGCAATACTTTCCAAATGTCTTGATTGCTCAATAAATTTACCATTTTCTTGTAAGAAGAAAATGGTAATATTGGGTTCATAACCTCCATATCCATAATAAATAGCATCAATACTATTATCTCCATTGAGTTCTAGAAAATGAATACCCATCAGAAATTCTTCTTTAGATTCCTGCTTATTATAGCGTAATGTATCGTATCCTGAATCAAATTTGGATAGGAAATTCTCTTTTTCTTGGGAGGTGAAGGGACGTTCTACAGTTTTAAAATCTAATGCATCAGTACTTGAAAAGAAAAGTTTAGGGGTATTTTGTTGCCCCAAAACGGGAGAGATACAAGCTGAAAATATGAGAACTAGTGTGTAGTAAATAGAAGATTTAGGAAGCATAACATTATTATTTTAAATAAAAATCCAAAATAGTAAAATTGAGTAATTTTTACAAAAATATAAGTAGAGCCGTTGCACGCAACGGCTCCCAATAGGTTTGTGGTAAGAAGTAGTATTTTAAGGGATTATTTCCTCTTTTGATAATTGCTTGCTAATGAGTGCAGTGAGAAGATTGATTCTTTGCGTAGCTGCAATTCTTGCGGTTGTCACATCCAAAATGGCAACCGCAAGAATTGCGGCTACACCACAAAACACTAATTTGTAGACGTTGCATGCAACGTCTCTACAATAGGGTTAGGTATTTTAGAAAATCACTTTGTGCCTTTGCCACTTTGCACCTGTTCACTCAACGAAAAGCTATTCTACGCCTCCACCTAATGAACGGTATAATTCTGTAGTGGCATCGAACTGCTCTTTGCGAACACTGATGGCATCTAATTCATTTTGTAGTGAATTGTTGAGCGTTGTAATTACTTCCAGATAGCTTGCCATACCGTTTCTATAAAGCAATAAGGCATCTTTGGTTGCTTTGGAAAGAGAGTTATTTTTTGACTGAATCAGTTCCAAACGTTCCTTTGCCGCTGTTCCTCTACTCAACGCCGTTGAAACTTCTCCAACGGCATTGAGTAGGCTCTGTTTGAAATTTAAGACCCATTTTTCTCTTTCTATTACAGAAACTTCATAAGCTGTTTTTAAGGCTTTTTTATTAAAAATCGGTTGTGTGAGATTTACCCCCACAGTTTTGATTAAAGAACCTGGCAAATCAAACCATGTATTTAGTTTGAAGGAGTTTGCTCCAATGGAAGGTGTCAGACTAATGCTTGGGTACATCGCGATATTTGCCAAATTCATTTTTGCGTTGGCAGATACTACTGCGTATTCGCTGGCTTTTACATCGGGTCTACGACTGAGCAAATTGGCTGGAACTCCCTCACTGAATAGGGTAGTTGGCAAAGCTTCTTGCATACTTTTAGTTCGTTCGATGCTATTGGGATATTCTCCACATAAAATGCTAAGGGCATTTTCTTGTGCTGCAATCGCTTGTTTTGCTACAGGAATCAATGATTCTGCGGTCTTTTTCTGTGCCTCTGCTTGTTCTACCGCCAATGAGGAGGTTTGTCCAGATTTGTATTGCAAACGAATCATTGTCAAGGCTGTGTCGGCGAATGCAATATTCTTTTGGGCAACCAAAAGTTGTTCGTCCAGTGTCAAAAGGTTGAAATAAGCTTGTGCTACTTGGGCAATCAGGCGAGTTTTGAGCGCTGAAAGATTTTCTTTTTGCATAAAATACTCCGCCAATGCCGACTCCTTATGGTTTTTGGCTTTTCCCCAAATATCAGCCTCCCATGACAAACGCACCGTAGCGCTGTAATCGTCCATATATGCCGTTCCTAGAAATTGCTCACTCAAAGAGCCGTTTAAGGAGTTTTTGGAAAGCCAAGTTCTGTTGGCTCCCAGACTAAAATCAAGGTTCGGATATAAGCCTAGCTTTGCTTGCTGGTAATTCAAATCTAGTTGGCGTATAGTCAACACCGCTACAGATACATCGTTGTTTTTGGCAAGGGCTTTTTCTATCAAACCTACCAATTGAGGTTCTTTAAAAAAAGTTCTCCAAGGCAACTGAACAGAGTCCGCAGTAGTCGAAATGGAGTTTCTGAAATGCTCAGGCATACTCACATCGGGGCGACTGTATTTTTTGCCAACAGTACAGGCCGAAAGCAAGGCGATCAATCCTATACTGATATATTTTGTTAGTTTCATGTTTATATTCTTTTCTAAAATTAGAAAATGTGCTTTTTCAGCATTTTCTTACGCTTTTTTCCTTGTTACTTTTTCTTGTAAAAACTGGAAAAACATATACAGAATTGGAATAATCACAATCCCAAGGATTACCCCGCTCAACATCCCCATCGCTGCACTAGTACTAATCGAGTGGTTACCTGTGGCAGTTCCTCCTTCGGAAATCATCAATGGAATCATACCGACAATAAAGGCAAAAGAAGTCATGATAATGGGGCGCAAACGGGCTCTTGCAGCATCTATTGCAGATTCCAAAATACTGAGTCCTGCACGACGGCGTTGCACGGCAAATTCGACAATCAAAATGGCATTTTTGGCTAGCAAACCAATCAACATAATCATCCCGATTTGTACATAAATGTTGTTATCCAAACCAATACTTCTAATACCTAAAAATGCACCCAATAAACCTGTAGGGATAGACAATAGTACTGCCATTGGTAATAAGTAACTTTCGTACTGAGCTGATAACAAGAGATATACAAACAGTAAGCAGAGTCCTAAAATACCCAAGGTTTGGTTGCCAGAAGCTTTTTCTTCCAAACTCAAACCTGTCCATTCATAACTATAATCGGCTGGAAGTTTGTCTAGCACTTTTTCCAAATTATCCATCAATGCACCGTTACTTGTCCCTGGCATTGCATTTACATAAATCGTCAAGGCATTGTACAAATTATAGCGACTTACTGCTTCTGGTCCGTACACCTTGTTAAGTTTCACAATCGACTTCACAGGCACCATTTGTCCTTGTAGATTTTTGACATAAATTTCATCAAAAGCCTGTTCGTCCATTCTAAACACCCCATCAGCTTTGATATTGACACGATAGAATTTTCCGAATCTTGAAAAATTCAAACTTTGGTCACCAGCAAAATAACTCTGGACAGTACCCAAAACCTGACTAACACTAAGTCCCATTTGTTTGGCTTTGTCTTCGTCTACTTCGAGCTCTAACTGAGGATAATCAGTACGGAATACCGTGTAGGCCGATGCTACGCCAGAGACTTTCATGAGTTCAGCAATAACCTCGTCCGATTTAGCTTTAAGCACATTTGGACTTCTACCTTTACGATCTTGTAAAACAATCTCAGCGCCATTGGTCATACCATAACCATCAACAGGGGGAAGGCGCATTGTCATAACCATACCTTCTTTAATCACAGAAAGCTTTTGATTGACTACACCCATCAACTCGTCTATATCCTGTACTTTTCCACGAAGCTTTTTAGGCTTTAGTTTTACAAAACCTACCGCATAGGCAGGGCTGGTACTGTTATTCAAAAGGTTAAAGCCAGTGATTGCAGTATTATCTTCAACGGCTTCGAGTTCAGACAGAAGTTTATTGATTTTATTGGCCACCTGCGTCGTAGGCGTAAGGGCTGTCCCTGGAGGCATACTCAATACGTAAGTGAACATATTGTCGTCTTCCATTGGCACAAAACTTCTTGGCGTAGAGTTCATGACCCAAGCCGAGGCTGCTATTACAATTGCCACTAAAGCTGTAGCCAGCCACTTGCGCACTGCCAGAAAGCGAATGATTTTGACATAGCGATTTGTGAAATTATTGAAACCGTAGTTGAATGCGACATAGAATCTTTGTCCAAAACCTAGCTTTTTCTTTTCTCCATGATGCTCAGTTGCATGATTATTTTTCAATAAAAGTGCACATAAAGCAGGTGTCAAAGTCAAGGCGTTGACTGCCGAAATAATGATTGAAATGGCAAGTGTATAAGCAAATTGTTTATAGAAAATCCCTGCTGAACCAGTCATAAAACCAATCGGAATAAATACCGCCGACATTACCAAGGTAATGGATACTACCGCTCCCGTAATTTCGCTCATGGCCGAATGCGTCGCTTCTTTGGCACTCATATCGCTACCTTCCATTTTACTATGCACGGCCTCCACAACCACAATGGCGTCATCGACCACAATCCCGATTGCCAATACCAAGGCAAAAAGCGTTAGGATATTGATAGTAAAACCTAAAACTAATAAGAAAAAGAAGGTACCAATAATAGCCACAGGCACTGCAATGGCAGGAATAAGCGTTGAACGGAAATCCTGCAAAAACACAAACACTACTATAAATACCAAAATAAAGGCTTCGAACAGGGTAGATTTTACCTGATTGGTTGCTTCGTCCAAACGTTCTTTTGTGCTGATGAGTTTGGAACATTTGATACTTGGAGGAAAGGATTTTGACAATCGTTCAATTTCTTTATCGATTCCTATCTCGATGGCATTGGCGTTTGAGCCAGTGGTTTGCAAAATCGCAATGGTCACGGCATTGCGCATATTCGAGGAGTTTGAACCACTGTAAGAAATAGCCCCAAATTCTACACGTGCCACATCTTTCAGACGAATCATATTATTGCCTTGATTTTTTACGACAATATTATCGTAGTCTTCGGGCAAGTTTTTCTTTCCTTTATATCGTATTACATATTCGAGTGGTGCATCCGATTCTTCTCCTAATCGGCCGGGAGATGCCTCCAAGCTTTGGTCTGCTATAGCAGCAGTAATTTCGGCTGGTGTAAGACCATAACTTGCCATTTTTCGAGGATTCAACCAAATACGCATCGAATAATCTTTTACCCCAAAAACCATCGCTTGCCCTACGCCTGGTACACGCTTGATTTGTGGAATCAAGTTGATATTAGCATAGTTTTGCAAAAAGGTTTCGTCATATTTGCTATTATCTTCAGTAAACAAGTTGAAAATCAGAATCATACTATTTTGTTGCTTGGAAGTGGTAAGACCCATACGGATTACTTCCTGTGGCAAAATAGGCGTGGCTTGTTGTACACGGTTTTGAACGTTTACAGCCGCTTGATCAGGATTTACACCCTGTTTGAAAATAACCGAAATAGAAAATGTACCATCATTACTAGCCGTAGACTTGATGTATTGCATGTTTTCTACCCCGTTGATTTGTTCTTCGAGCGGTGTTACTACCGAACGAATCACAGTTTCGCTATTACCCCCTGGGTACGAGCCAGATACCATTACAGTTGGGGGCGAAATATCTGGAAAACGAGTGACAGATAGTCTGTCGAGACCCACAAATCCTAGTACCACAATGACAATCGAAATCACCGTAGCCAGCACAGGTCTGTCTATTATTTTTGTTAGCATGGTTGGTTTTTTTGTAAAGGCACAAAGGGATAAGGCACATAGGCACAAAGTGTTATTTTAGAAAGATTCACTTTGTGCCTATTGGCTTTGTGCATCTGACACTTGATTTTATTCTAAAGGGATAAGGCGCAAAGGCACTGAGGGTTATTTTAAAAACATTCACTTTTTGCCCGTTGCCTCTTTGCCTTTGTCACTTGATTTAGCCAAAAGGGATAAGACACAAAGGCACAGAGTGTTGTTGTAAAAAGATTCACTTTGTGCCTGTTGCCTCTGCGCCTTTGTCACTTGATTATTTAATCACCGCCTTCACTACTACGCCTTCGTTGAGCATGTCGATGTTGTTGGTGGCGATTTTTTCGCCTGCCTTTAGTCCCAATTTTACGATATATTGACCGTCTACTTTTCCTGCGACTTCAAAAGGTTTCATAGATACCTTGCTGCTGTCGCCGAGGGTAAAGACGAAAAATTTATCTTGAATATCTTTGACACATCCCATTGGAATTTTCAAAACGCCATCAAAGTCTTTCTTAAGAATTACTCTAGCTGTACCACCCGATCGAAGAAGCTTTTGTGGATTGGGGAAAATTGCTTTGAATGACATACTCCCAGTCGTTTTGTCGATGTTACCACTTGCCACAGTCAGGCGACCTTTGTGGTTATACACCGAGCCATCAGCCATGATGAGTTCGACCGAATTAGCATTTTTCTGAAATCCTCCTTCTTTGGCAAACGAGATATAATCGGCTTCACTTAAGGAGAAATAGACTAAAACCTCATCGATTTCTGAAAGAGTGGTTAAGGGCGTTGCATCATTTGGCATCACCAAGTTGCCAACACGGTTGGGAATACGACCGATATATCCACTTACTGGAGCTTTGAGAACACTAAAATCTAGGTTGATTTTTGATGAGCCAAGGGCGGCGCGTGCTTGTTGGACTTGGGCTGTTGCGGCTTCGTAATTGGATTGAGCTGTTTTGAGTTGCATTTCTGAAACTACTTTGCCTTCTACCAAAGGTTTTAACTTTTCAACCTCTAATTTGGCAGTAGCTTGTGCCGCCAAGGCAGCTTCTAACAGTGCTTTACTATTATTGACTTGTTCGTTGTAAACATCACCTTTGATTTTGAAAAGTGGTTGACCTTTTTTGACGTAGTCTCCTTCTTTGACATAAATCTGCTCCAAATAACCTGTTACTTGAGCTTTGATATCTACATTGACTGTCCCTTCAATTGTGCCTGGATATTTTTTTTCGACTTCGGCGTTGGTAGCACCTAATTGGATAAAATCAACAACTAGAGGTGGTTGCTGGGTTTGCTGTGCTTGTTCTTTACATGAAAATAACAAGAGTGTAAAAGCAAAAAACAATAGTGCCTTACTAGACAATCTTGTTCTGAATGCGGTTTGTATCATGATTTCGTATAGATAGAAAATTTTTGATACAAAGAAATAAAGAGAAAAGCGAGAAGGTAAGTCAAATTTGACCGAAACGACAAAATTGGATTCTGAAAAGAAAACGTGTCTGACCGAAATAAGAAATCAAAGAAGAGTCAATACGTTAAAAATCCAACCAAGCTTTGAGTAAACTGGCTTTTTCACGACTTACGATTAGCTCCATGTCTTCTGGACTTTTTTTCAAGTCAATTTTTAGTTTTCCATTAAAGTAATTGTGAATTTGTTCGATGGCATCTACATGGATGATAAACTGACGATTGGCACGGAAGAAATCTTTAGGATTTAGTTGCTCTTCTAGCTCTTCCATGGTCAACGGAATAATCTCCTCTGTACCATTGTGTAGCTTGGCACGAGTGATTTTTAGCTTAGAATAAAAATAGGATATATCGCTGATTTGCAAGCTCTTGTACCCATCTCTGTATGGCAATAAAAACCGAGTTCTGAAATTTTTGGGCTGAAAGTAATTCAATAAATTCGCCAAGGAAGCTGGTTCTGGCAAAGAGGAGGTACTTTCTAATTTCTGAAAAGCACGCTCCAACTCATCCAATTCTACAGGTTTGAGGAGGTAGTCGATGCTATTATATTTGAAAGCCTTAACGGCATATTCATCATAGGCCGTCGTGAATATGATAGGGCAAGAAATACTAGTTTTTTCAAAAATCTCAAAGCTCAATCCATCCGACAAACGAATATCCATCATGACAACATCAGGCATTTCATGAGTCTCAAACCATTCTACACTTTCACAAATACAGTCTAATACCTCCACAATCTGTGCATTAGGTCGAATAGATTTTATCAAACGTTCGAGTCTATCGGCATTTGGTTTTTCGTCTTCTATGATGAGTACTTTCTGGATCATGCTTTTATCAGTGGTATAATTACTTTGAAAATATTGGTGCTTTTGTCAATTTCTAATCCCTTTTGCCATAATAACTTATAGCGTCTTTGAATGTTTTGCAGTCCTAAACCTGATGAACTCATAGGGTTTTCAATCGGGAGAAGATTATTCTCTACAATAAGTTCATTTTGATCGGTATTGTAAATACAAATTTGGAGTGGATTCCTGCGAGAGGTTTTATTATGCTTCAGTGCGTTTTCTACCAATAACTGTAAGGTTAAAGGAGGCAAATAAGCGCCTAAACACTCTTTTTCGATATCTACTTCAAACGTTACGCCATCACCAATGCGTTGTTTAATTAGGAAAATATACGATTTTAAAAACCTTAATTCTTCGTCGAGCGATATAATATCCTTCTTGGTATTGACAAGCATATAACGGTATATTCTCGAAAAATTTTCGGCATATTCATAGCCCAATTGCTGGTCTTTCAGAATCATTTCTGATAAAACACTGAGGTTGTTGAAGACAAAATGCGGGTCTATTTGGAGCTTGAGCGAATACAATTCAGCTTCTACAGCCATTTGGTCGAGTGCTGCGGCACGTATTTCAGAGTTTTTCCAATTATCGATCAAATACACACAGGTATTGATGCCAATAATCATAAATGAAATAATAACACTCACTACAATCCACTGAATATAACCACGTTGCATTTCGATGCTCATTGAGCTTGTCATATTCTGACAAGCCTCACACATTTCGAGGAATCGATACAAAAAATCAAAAAAGCCAATAGCAAGCATGACCAAGATGAAATTGAGCCCTGTTTCAATCAATAGTCTACGGTAGGGGCTTTTGGTCCAAGGGATATAGTGGTTGAGTTGCATTCCTAAATAAATACTTGATTCAGAAATGAAGCAACAAAAACTAAAATTGAGAAATAAGTCCAAGAAAATATCAAAGGCATCTCGTTGGAAATAGATTTTCCAATAAGCCGAAAACGGGTCGATGATATATGAAACTAAGTTGTAGAGCACAAAGGCAAAAACGATAATGATAATTCGTTTTCTGCGGATGCTCAGGAAGGTATCTCTAGTTTTGGACATTCTTTTTCTAATTCATTAATCTAACTTTATGCTTTTTCAAGACTACCTAAAGCCATTTATGAGTCTACAAAGTTGCGTACAAGTTGAGAAATAAACCTAATAATTTAACTTAAGCTACAGAAAATCCATCTGAATAGACATTTTTGGATACTGAGATTTTGTGGAGGAGGAAAAGGATGGTCTTTTTGAGGATATACCCAGTGAAACGATGTTCATCAAAAGCTGAAGTTTCAATGCTTTGTAAAAAATAATTGTCAAAATGAGTATAAAAGAAGAAGAGAATACTTAAACACTTTTAAAATACCTATTTATAATAAACTCAATTTAACCTATTTAATCATGCTCATCATCGGTTCTTTACTCACAACTTTACCAGCATTTGCATTTAATATCTGCGTTTTCTTTTTGGGGAAAATAATTATAAATCATCAAGACGTTATTCTATACTGTAGAAGTTTATTTGGAAGTCTTGTCGATGAAGAAGAGGAGGTTCCTAGCAGACTAGCATACGTCGAGAAACTCCTAGTTATGATAGGCTATTTGGTGCAGGCTTTTGCAATCATTGGGATGTTTGCGACGGTATTTCAGTTGGTTTCAATGCTCAGTATTCAAATGGCTGAGCCTGTAAAAATGCAGCTTTCATCGCCGCATGGGCTTTAATTTAAGTTGAGTGAATGAGTTTTTTGAAAATAATCACTCATTCACTCAACCACCAATCACTAAATAGCTACTGCAACAGGAAAGTCAACTGGTACTTGCGTTACGCCATGCAAGTAGTTAGTAATAATTTTGTCACCAATCAAAACGATGGTATCTACTAATTGAGCTTTGGTATAACCCGCTTCCAAAAATGCTTCTACAGATGCTTGACTAGGGTGACCACGTTCGATAGTCGTTTCTTTTACAAATTGTGCTAAAGCTTGTAATTTGGCATCGAAGTCAATGGCTACTTTACGAATCTTGATGATTTGTTCGTCTGAGAAACCGTTCATTTTGCCAATAGCTGTGTGAGCCGAAAGACAGTAAATACAGTCGTTGGTTTGACTCACCACCAAGTTTACGACCTCTTTTTCTTTATTGCTCAAAGCAGATTTCATACTTTGTAGTGTTACATAGCTTGACAAGGCATTGTCTGAATGAGCGAAAGTGGCGTATAGGTTAGGAACCATGCCTATTCCTTTTTTGAGGTTATCAAAAATATGTTGGTTTGTTTCAGATACTTGTTCGCGAGTTGGGACTTCAAAAGTTTTCATGTTCGATTTTGTTTAAGTATTATTGAATCATTTTGTTGATGCAAAGTTGATACAATAGACTCGCTCACAACGAACCACTTTTTCCCGACTTGTTACCAATATTTCCTAAGCCATCGGTAATCGGCTTTGGGCTTTAGTAAGTACTTGAGTTGTCAGGCAACAGGCACTAGGCAAAGAGTGTTCAAATGTTTTTTATTGCCCACAGCCATGCTTTTTTTCAAAACCAACCGCCGAAAGCCGATACCTGAAAGCCCTAAGCATAATCTTACATTTTATTTTGCCTACTAACTTAATTTTTAAAATGTTTTTCTTTAAAATCAGTAGGAGAGTCGCCAACCACTTTCTTAAATAAGCGACTAAAATGGGCTACTTCCTCAAAACCTAGGTCAAAGGCAATTTCTTTGGTGGGTTTTTCGGTAAAAATCAATAAACGCTTGGCTTCTAGTGTAATACGTTCATGAATGATTTGAAGCGGTGATTTGTGATTGTACAGTGCAAATAAATTAGATAGAGTTTTAGGTGATTTGCTCAACATATCGGCATAATCCTGCACTTGATGTTTGGATTTGTAATGATTTTCTACAGCAATATTGTATCGGCGGACGATGTCAAAATCTTGCTCCTCCATAGGTGGTTGAATACTTTGTTCTTTGGCGATTCTGGTTACTAAAATAATCAAACGCTTGAGTAACATTCTCAGCATTTCGCCTTGGATGGTATCAATGGTACTAAATTCATCAATAAAAACTGTACGCAAAGATTCAAAACGTTGAAGGTTTTCTGCTGATAGTTGGAAGAAAGTAATCTCTCTCATGCCATAAAACAAAAAGCCCACACAAGACACCTCCTTATCGTGATCGACAATACAATAAAACTCTCTATTGAAACGCCAGATAACTAAATTTTGGGGCTTTTCGAACCAAAACGACTGATTGACCATCAGTGGAAGAATCGTATTTTCGGGAAAATTGTAAGGATTCCCATCGATTGAGATTTGTTGAGATTCACCTCTATTCCATACGATTGTTAACAAGCGTTCTTCTCGATTGTCATAAAAAATATGTTCAAATTTGTTTTCTTCGATTAATAATGAGAAATAACTGTGGAAAGAGTTTTCTTCAAAAATATATTTCATATGGATTGTTTTGCTGTGTTTAGTAGGTTGTCTTTTACTACATTGACAATGGAAAATAACAACTTTTTTGTTCCATTTCATAAAATCATTTTCAGAAATAGTACTATTCTTATTGTCCTGTATCTGTACTGTTTTTTGACCAAACAGCAGGATAGAAAAGGTGATAGGAATCATTTTTATAGCTGTTTCTTTAAAAATAGGTATACAATCAGTAAAAAAATACTGGTGAATTTTCTATCCAAAAGATGAAAAATTCACCATGTTATCAGCCTATAAACTATTGCAATTGTACTATTTGAAAATGTACTAATTAGGGAAGAATACCTGTTTTTTGTGCTGCGTATATATAGGATAGTTGAATTTCCGTAAACGATATCGGACTGTATTTTAATAGGTTTTTGATACTTCTAGCTCCATTTATTGACAAATAGGATAAAATAGAACTAAACAAAGTATATATAAAAAAAATCATATTTTGCTAAAATGAAAATTGAATCAATTAAAGAATAAATTTAATTAAATGTAGCCTATACGGTCAGGACGGAGCATGATGGTTTGGGTCTGGGATGGTAATATCTTTGACAAAAAAGACAAAATAATATAAAATAAATCATATTGTATAAAGGTCTTTTTTCTGTCAATTATTTCATATAAAACCTAATCTCAATGCTCAAAAAATTACTAAATGTGGGTGTGCTTGTGGCCTTAGCTGGAAGTTATACTCAAGTTGAAGGTAAAGGCAATTTGGTACTTGCAAAAGAGGCTAGTTTGCTACATTCGGTAAGAGTAACAAACAAATCAAGTTTGGCTTTGCCTGTAACTGGAAAGGTTACTGGAAGCGATGGAGAAATTCTTCCAGGAGCAAGTATTAAAATCAAAGGTACAAATCAAGGAACCACAACTGGTGTAGATGGTTCGTTCAAACTCAATGTACCAGATGGCAATGCGGTGTTAGTAATTTCTTCGACGGGCTACGAAACAAAAGAAGTAGCAGTTGGAAATCAGACGGTAATTAATGTAGTATTACAAACAGATACGAAGGCCTTAGAGGAGGTTGTCGTAATTGGTTATGGCGAGCGTAAAAAATCAGACGTTACAGGTGCAGTAGTAAGCGTAAGTGCTAAAGACCTTACACAAAGACCTGTTGCCAATGCGTTACAAGGTATGCAAGGTAAAGCGGCTGGGGTTGACATTACTTCTAATGAAAGACCGGGCCAAGTAGGAAATATCACAATTCGTGGGGTTCGTTCATTGACGGCTTCAAACTCACCTTTGTATGTAGTAGATAACATCCCATTGACATCGGGTGGTATCGATAACATCAACCCAAATGATATCGAGTCGGTAGACATCTTGAAAGATGCCTCTGCAACAGCCATTTATGGTTCACGTGGTGCCAATGGTGTGGTGATTATCACTACTAAAAGAGGTAAAAATGGTAAATATACCTTGAGTTTGAACTCTAACTTTACTTCTGAAACATTGCAAAACAGTTCTCCTTTGATGGATGCTGCGCAATATATCGATTATAGAAGATGGTCATATTATTATTTGAATCAGAATTTGTATCCACGTGGTGACAAACCAACTCAAGCTAACGACTTTTTGATTTTTAAAGGTTCGGGTGACTTAGCTTCTTGGAATAATATCCTAAAAGGTTGGGAAGGTGGAACATGGGATGGTTCTAAGGTACAAAATACAGACTGGATAGGTATGGTAACTCGTCCGTCTTTGACAGGACAACATACTATTAGTGTAAGTGGTGGTACTGACAAAATGAAGTCTTATGCCTCTTTTGGTTTTATCGATAACCAAGGAACGGTAAAGGGACAAAGCTACAAACGTTATTCAGCAAAATTGAGCGTTGATGTTAAAACAAGTGCTTGGTTTTCGATGGGTGGTGTTTTAAATGCAGCTTACTCGATCAACGAATATGGTCAGTCAGGCGCAGGTAAAAATACCAACGTAGGAGCTTCTGGATTATACGAAAGTGCTAGAAACCTATTCTCTTATGCAGTGCCTTACGATGCTACTGGCACTAGAGTATTGTACCCTGGTGGCGATGATGCATTCAAGACTGTTGTAAATGAAGAAAACTACTCTCAAGATCAACGTACTAACCTACGTATCTTCGGTAGTTTGTACTCTGAAGTAAACTTTGCAGGTTTCTCAAAAGCATTGGAAGGTTTGAAATTCAGAATGAACTTTGGACCAGACGTTTCAATCAATAGAAATGGTGTATTCCTTGATGCCAACTCGGTAATCAGAACAGGTTCAAGCTATGCTTCTTTGACAAAAGATCAAGCCTTGTCTTATACTTTAGATAACATGCTAACGTATAACAAGACAATCGATAAGCATCAGTTGAGCGTAATGGCACTTACGACACAAACTGAATGGACTTACGACAAAAACAACATGGCTGCTGATAACGTACCAATGACAAGTCAAAAATGGAATGCCTTAAATATTCCATTGTCTGCATGGGGCTCTTCATTGTCTCAAAGACAACTTCGTTCATATTTAGGTCGTATCAACTATGACTACAACAACAAATTCTTAATTACTGTATCAGGTCGTTATGATGGAGCATCTCAGTTGGCAGAAGGCAACAAATGGGCATTCTTCCCAAGTACTGCTTTAGGTTGGAGATTGACCAACGAGCCATTCTTAGCAAATCAACGTTGGATTGATGACTTGAAAGTAAGAGCAGGGGTAGGGGTTACAGGTAACTCTGCAATCGATCCTTATGCAACTCAAGGTGGTCTTTCTCAAATTTACTACCCATATGGTGGTACTTTGGCGACAGGTCAAGTGAATAACTCAACTTTGGCAAACCAAGATTTAACTTGGGAAAAAACAACACAAATTAACTATGGTGTTGACTTCTCATTCTTCAAAAGAAAAGTTACTGGTACTTTAGATTATTATACCTCTCGTACAACAGATTTGTTGATGTTGAAAACGATTCCGTCTGTTACAGGTTTTGTGAACACTTATGCAAACATTGGTGAAACATCAAGCCAAGGTATAGATTTGACTGTTACAACGGTAAACTTAAACAGAGGTGGTTTTGAATGGAGTACTACATTTAATGGTTCATGGCAAGACAATAAGATTGTATCATTGGCAAATGGTAAAGTGGACGATATCAACAACAAATGGTTCATTGGTCAAAGTCAAGGTGTAATTTATGATTACCAATCTGCTGGCTTGTGGAAAGAAGCAGATGCTGCTGAAATGGCAAAATTCAATGCTAACGGACAGTCATTTACGATTGGTTCAGTAAGACCAGTAGATCAGAATGGCGATTACAAAATCGATGCAACTAACGATCGTAAGGTCTTGGGAAGTACTATTCCAAGATTTATTGTAGGTATGACAAACACATTCGATTACAAAGGATTCTCATTGTCTGTAATGTTGTATGGTCGTTTGAATTACTTGTATAATACAGGTGGTGAAGCATTGACAGGTCGTTCAAACCAACGTGATGTAAGCTACTATACGCCAAATAATACGAATGCTGATTACCAGCACCCATATTATACAGCGGCAGCAGGTGACCCTTACTACAATGCATTAGGCTACAAAGATGGCTCATTTATTAAAATTAGAAATGTCTCATTAGGTTACAACTTGCCAGACAAATTCTCTCAAAGTCTAGGCTTAAGTCACGCAAGAGTTTATTTCCAAGCTCAAAACTTAGGAATGGTTTACAATAATATCAAGTGGATTGATATGGACTTACAGAGCTCGGCTTGGAACAGAGGCTTTACGATGGGTATTAATGTAGATTTTTAACTTTTAATGATTTTTACGATGAATAAAGTACAGTTTAGATATATAAAAACAGGTATTTGTGCATTCGCTCTTTTAGCAACGATGTCTTGTCAGTCAGACTTCCTAAAAGAAGAGTTAACAACTCAAAGAAGTAATGCCTATTACTCAACCGACGAAGGTATTCAAGCAGCTGTAACGGGTGCTTACAACCAAACATTCAATGTACCATTGAGTGGGGAGGTTCAGTTTGCAACGACCAACTACGGAACTGATGAGTTTCATGTAGGAGGTGATGGCTCAAACAGCCCTTGGAACAACTATGATGGTGGTTTTAAGCCTATCGTAACCGTAGTGACCAGTAATACAATCGCAGCAGAAAGAGCTTGGGATACTTATTATGTTGCTATTGGTTTGGCCAATCAAATTGTTAAATCAGCTACTGAAAGTAAGTCGACAAGCAATGCCATCAAAAAGACTGCTTTAGGTGAAGGGTATTTCTTGCGTGCATTCAACTACCTAAGATTGGTTCGTCAATATGGTGCAGTACCATTGAAATTGAGTGTTAGTACAACGGTAGAGTTGGAGTTTACACGTGAAAGTCCAGATAAAGTATATGCTCAAATCATTGATGATTTGTCAAAAGCATACGATTTATTAGATAATACAGGAGGTCCTGCTAAAATCACAAAAGATGCAGTAGCTCACTACTTGGCAAAAGCTTATTTATCAAGAGCTAGTGAAATCAATGATGCATGGAACTCTTCTACTAAGGCGGCTGATTTAGCAAAAGTTGTGTCTCTTTCGGACGAAGTAATCGCTAGACACCCTTTGGCAAACAATTTTGGCGATCTTTGGGCTTATAACAAGCCTAATGGTACCAATGAATCATTGTCTGAGTTGATTCTTTCGGCACAATTTAGTGACAATTTGTTGGCGACAAACTTCAATAACCAGCACTTGTACTTTACGGCACGTTATGATGACCTTCCGTATATGCAACGTGACTTAACGGGTATGCGTCCATTTAGCCGTTTGGCACCTACTTATTTTACGTATGATGCTTTCGATCAAGTAAATGACTCAAGATTCTGGAAAAGTTTTAGAACAAAAAGTAGACTTAATAACGGTAGTGGTAAATACGTTAACGGCGACCTTGGTTTGATGTTTATTATCAATAGTCCATCAGATACACGTTTTACAAAAACGAAATATGTGGATGAGATTGTTTACTCAAAAACTAACAAAACAGTCCCTACAGTATATGTAGCCCATGCTTCGGATGGCAAAAGTTTAGTGCAAGACGTTCGTTTCCCATCATTGAGTAAGCATTTTGACGGTGCACGTTTGGCTATCAACGAAGTAAGAGGTTATAGAGATATGGTATTGGCTAGATCCGCAGAGACGTATTTGATGGCTGCTGAAGCAAAAATTCGCTTGGCAAATCTTGGACAAGGTTCTTATGACGCAGCACTTCCTTATATAAATGCTGTAAGAAAAAGAGCTGCTTACAAAGCTGGAGAAGATAGAGCTGCTTATACAGACGGTGCTGCAGCTTATGTTGTATCTCAATCTGGACAAAATGTAAACATCAACTCATTTATGACTGAAAACTCATACTATGAGTCGAATAACATTCCAGTGTCGACTACAGCAACTGCTCTTGAAATTTCAAGTATCAACAGCTTGCCAGCACAAGATGTAGCCGTAATCAACAAACTAGGTTATACGTCTACTTATGATAAAATGTTGTGCTTGGTATTGAACGAAAGAACAAGAGAGCTTTGTGGTGAATTCCACCGTTGGGAAGATTTGAGCAGAACCAAAACATTGGTGGCAAGAGCAAAAGCCTACAACCCTGGTGCAGCAAACAATATCAAAGATTACCACTTGTTGAGACCAATTCCTCAGACTTTCTTGGATGGCGTGTACAGCGGAGGAAAACCTTTGACATCTGAACAAAAAACTGCTATGCAAAACCCTGGTTATTAATGATTAATGCAGAGTTGTGAATGATGAATTGTGAATGTAAAATTTTTATTGTCAATGTTTTACATTCACAATAAGTTGGGTCTAACTCTGTATAAAACTTTATAATAAAAACTTGATTTATTAATGATAGGCGATATTCAGTAATGGATATCGCCTTTTTTATTTCACAGCTTTGTTGTTATCGGAGTAAATTTATTGAGTAGTATAGGTACAAAAAAAGGCATCGAAAACTTCGATGCCTGAATCAAATATGAATAGTGTCAGATAAGTTTATGCCTTGTGGCTTTTACTTTTCTTTAAATGAATCTCGAACCTAAAATAGCCACTATAAAGTATGAGTTGAGAGTTAAGAATCTTAAGTCAAAAGATTTCTCATGATTTTAATAGTACTTACTTTTTGTAGAAAAGTATAATGTCTCAAACTGATAAATAGTGGATTAATGGTTGAAGATACTACTTTTTAGTGAATGATTTTTAGGAAATTCTATTTTTTTTAAAGCACTTATCTGCCAATATGAAGTCATGAGATATATTTTATATTTGTAGTGCTGCAAAACACAAAACTGAAGTTACCTCAAATTTTAGATTACATCAAAAAGCGACAGCCCATTGATGTTTGTTAGGATTTATTAGTTGAGCAGATGATAAGAATTCCATTCCCTTGTGCAGAAATCGCTAATGGAGATATAGGGTTGTACAAAGGATTTCCAATAATTACGGATTTGGGATTTCGTAAATAGAGTAAAATACCTCTATTTTACACAAAACATAAAAGCTTACACTTCCGAAATCCAACATCCGATATCCGAAATAGACAGTTTTAGAATCTTTCGTACAGTTCTAATAGAGATAGTTCAATACCTCAAATCAATCTGCTAGTATGTTACCAAACATGTTACATTTCGTCATAATAATGTTGATAGCTGCTCTGTTTTAGATAGGATTTCCATTTCTATCATAAGAACTATATTTTTCCAATTCTTTAAAAATTGAATTTTGCGGGTCTAGGTTAAATAAGGTTTCTTTATATTTTTGAAAATCAAATAAGTCGTTCATACTTCCATAATAAGGCGGAAGTCCAAAATTTAAAATGTTTGCCAAGTAATTTTTTGATTCAGGATTTTTAGATAATACAGATTCATAGAAATATAATTTATATAAATCTGCACCTTCCCAATAACATGCTACGGTATTCAATAATGCGTCAACTATTGATGCTATTTCTTCATCTCCTTCTCTATCAAATCGTTGAATTAGGTAGTTTAAAAGAAATAAACCTTTGTCTTCAAAATTAATTAAACAATAATCGCAAAGACTATTTATATCCATTTGATTCAAACTTTCAATCAGTTTTTTCATATTTCTAAAAATTACCCCATCCTTTTGGAAGAGTCAAGGCTCCGTTAATCCTAAAATTAGGAATTTGAACAACTTTTGTAATTCCATATCCAGTAATACATGCAACTTTTATTGTATATTTTTGTTCCGCCTCTATAAATTTCATCTACCTCATATTCAAGAACTTATTTTACTATATCTAGTATATTAGCAGAGTTCTTATTAAGAACAATCGATTACCATTGGTGCATTGAGTTTGAACTAGCTTCAATAAGATGATGAAGTTTATTGGGATTAGAAAAAACCTTTTTAACAACATCATTTATTGACTGAGAAATGATTTTACCTCCCTTTGAACATGAATTATGCCTACCTTATTTTGTAGGGAAGCTTACAGGGGGATGATTTCGTTCACTTTTTGCCAAATCTCATAAACTGAATATATTCACAAACTCATTAAGCTTTTTTTTCAAATCTTCACTGGAATATATCGTAGATTCTGAAAAATTATAAAATTCAAAATACATGTCATTAGATGTATTGGCCAACACTAATAAAATTTCATGTAACAGCAAATCAACTGTCCCTAATCCGTTACTCCAATAATCTATCATAAAATATTTGTAATTACTATCCAATAACTCCCCGTTTAGTTTATATTTTGCTAGTTGCACATGGCTAAAAGAAAGGGAATGTCCATCCACGTTCATTTCATGTTCGTATGGGATGCTATCTTTTTGAAAAAAAACTTCGTATTCAAATTCATTTTCATTCGTATTTCCATAATAATGTATATTAAAGTTAATTTTTTTTTTGATAGCGCTATTGATTACACATGTTATTAAATCATCAACATCGATATTTTTTTTTGAATGTACTGCTAATAATGCCATAGTATAACGAAAGGAGTAAATCATGCAAATTGTAAACTTTCCCCAAAATAATACCACTTGTTTATTGTTAGGATTTATAAAGTAGACATCCTTATTGTCAAAATATTTAAAAACTAGGCAATTGCTTTCAATATGCTGTTTACACCAGTACTAGCTCAATCTAAGGAATCCAACCCTTTCTACGAATTTTTTACTTGACTGGTTCAAGTTGGATATTTTAAACAGTTCTCTACAATATACCTCTAATGATAATTAACGTTATAAAGGTTTCTCTTCAGTAAAATGAAATTTAAGAGCTTTAAACATTTCGAAGTTTAAGTGAATTTTGGGTAATGATAATGCTATTTTGATAGAAAGTGTAATATATCAAGATTACAAAGCTGTAACTTTACATTACCCCTTGTCATTATGTTAATTAAAAGTTTATGGCATAAGTTAGTGGGCAAAATAACATTCAGTCATTGAGCTTTCGGCAAAAATATTCCCAATGAATTTTAAGAAGCTTTATGGCATGATGCTTTAGATGAATAAAACTACTTTAAATAAAAATCTATGCCAACAACAGTATATTTTTTCAAGAAAAAGGATACAATCGGATTATTGCTTGATCCTAATACTCCCGAAAAGACAAAATCAATCATACGACCTGTGTTTTCTAAAAATGTTAACCAACGATTTTTCAAGACAGATTACCTCTCAATTCATGATTCGAGAAAAGATATATTTTATCATGGTGTTGTAGAGGCAGTGCTCTTTAACGATTTGGAAAAAGCCTGGAAAGTGTATGCAGTTTTACTACCAAACACCAATGAAAAACAGGAATAATCTCCGCTAGTGTTGGCTTCCTAGCCAGTACTGCTTCAATCTAAGAATTTCAATCCTGTTGAAAAATAGGTTTTCTATTATAATGCTGTAAGTCTACGGTGAAAGTCAGCTCAATTGTGAAGGTTAGGAAAGATTACTTCTGAATAAAATCCAGAGAAAAAATGGGTGCTGGATAGGAAGCCTGCACCAGTTACTACTATTTTAAACTTTCCCATCATTTCTATCTTAGAAGTGCATGATGTCTATTATCTAACTTAAAGAGAGCGTTTATCTTTTGGGATAAACGCTCTCTAATACTAACAAAAAAAACTACTCACTAATTCTCAATTGCAAGTCCTTTACAAGGATAGGAGTTGAATTGATATTGTTTTTGATGAATACTTCTAAATAGTCTCCTTGGTTAATTTCAGCGATGGTTTCTAAGGTTAACTGAAATCCTTCCCCTTTTCCTCCTACAGCTATAGATGAATTAGGCGCTATTTGGAGTAAACCATTCTTATAAATTGCTATTGATAAATCAGAATTGGCTTCTGGGGTTTTTCCTCCTACATTGGCATAAATACGAGCATTCAGCGTTCTTTTGCCCGTATAGGTAACTCGATTTGCTGTTGCAACAAAACCATCAGCTTTCATGGTCGTTGTCTCGCCTGCTATTTTCGTAAATAAATTAGGAGAAATTAGTTTCGTTACAGCCGTATTTTCATTCATGTACAGAAAGGCGTAAGGTTTTGTATCAGGTAAACCAGCCCCATTTTGTCTCATTTCCCAACCAGGCGTATGAGAATCAAATCCACTAATAAGCACGGCTGGTCCTCTAAATAAATTACCATTCATCCTTGCCTGATCGACCTTTGCCTTCTCATGAAATTTAATAGCAGTACTTCCTGAAAAAACGAAATAGTTATTCGACATATCAATGTCGTTTGCTTCAAAATCGGCTAAAAACTCAATGCCAACCCCTGAAGATATTCCCGTAATATAATTGTAGGCACTACAAAACTTACCTGTTGTTCCTGTCACCTTCAATCCATCTTTACATCTCCAAAAGTTGGTCGTAATAAACATTGAGTTGAACCCACTAAATCTTCCTACACCTCCGCTAGCAACTCTAGGCGCTTCTACTACTGAATTCCCTGCTAATAAATTGAGGGCTTTAGTACCTGTATTATCCTCAAAATCGTATGCTGTAGTAGCAGCACTTAATGGGATAACACAAACCTTTTCCAAATAAACATCGACATCTAAACTTCTGAGCACAGCTCCTTTAGTAGCTGAAATAATTCGGTCTTTTCCTGGGTCTAAGCCTCGCAAGCCTGCACCATTTAAGTTTATACTATTCTGTCCTATGTCAACAGAACCCGAAATGATATATACCTTGGCAGAATTGAGGGTTATTACGCCATTTTGAGGGCTGGGCAAGTCACTGAGTGCGTCCACATAAACAATACTAGAAGGTAGGGGGTGTGTAAGATCTTTTTGAGCAAATGAAGTATTTAAGGCACAAAAAAATAAGAGCATTGAACTAATGCTTGTAAGGATGTGATTCATAATAGTTTTTGAATAATGTATTTATTAATGATTAAATATGCTATTTATTAGAATGATAGCAGCGGGAAAATAAACAGAATAAGGATTAATATATTGTTTATCAAAGGATTATATTGTTGCTATCAAGCAATAAAGATTTATTAGAAATGAAAAACATTTCAGACGCATAAAGTATTAACTAAATATTAGCTGTGTTGGATTAAAAAAAGTACAATTATTTTTCTAGTACCCGCGTTGCGTGTGTAAACCCTATAAAAGTGAAAGCTACTTACAACCTTTTTTGTTAAAGAAGTATCTTTGGTTTAATCTTATCATTATATTTAAAATTTAACGAGAATTAGATTTTCATCGTTTCTACTTACATAAAAATGAAAACACGCTCTGCACTTATTTTACTATTGTTATTTACGCTGTCTATAAGCTGTAAAGACGAGGAGGTTTCTCCACAAAAAGCGATTTTAGGAAAATGGGAATTCGTTGGTATCGGTAATGGAAGAATACAAGCTCCTGCTGGTGTAAAATGGTATTATGAATATTTTGAAGATAGCCTCCGCTTGCACTATCAATCTTCCACTGGTCAGATAGTTAAAACAAAATATTATTGGGAAAATAATGGGTTTCTGAATACAGAAGGGACTACTTATAAATGTGTATTTTACAGAGATACAATGCAGCTAGACTATGTTCATATAAATGCCATCTTTATGTCAAGCTTTTTCAAACGGATTAAATAATTACAATGCTAGTTCAAGTCATCTCAATAATGAAGTTTTGCAGAGAAGAACTCTGGATAGAATCCAGAGAAAAAGTGGGTACTGGCTAGGAAGCCAGCACCAGCGTATGTATTGTAAAAAAAGATGTAACTAATGTGCAAAGACCTATCGTTTTAATTCAGCCAAACTAATGAAAAGGACAAATATTGTTTTAGGTATCATCATATTCATTGCTCCACTTTTTTTCTTGAATTCTGTACACAAAGAAATCGAAGTGTATGAGAAAGGCGAAATTGTCAAAATGAAAATTATTGAAAAGCCTAGTTCATGTCTTGGTACAAAGGTAAAATGGCACATGAAAGTGGAATATCAGGGTAAAGTTTTCGATACTCAAATTGGAGGGAACTATTGTGAGAGTCATAGGATTGGTGACATCGTGGATATTAAATATCTTGAAGGTTCAAATATTATTTTATTACCTCATGAAAACAGTTATGATCAATTAATAGCTACAATCGCTTTAAGTTTAGTAGGTTTAAGTGCTGTGATATATTATGGATTTATCAAAAAAAAACACTGAGTGAGGGCTCTATGTATTTCTCAAAATTATCCACAAGGTGTTTCAATTGCCCTTGCTAGTGCTGGCTTCCTAGCAAGTACTAACTCAATCTAAGGATTCTAATCCTACTATAAAAATCAATTCAATAGTAAAATTTTTAAAAGAAAGCCTCTGGATAGAATCCAGAGAAAAAATGGGTACTGGCTAGGAAGCCAGCACCAGCGTGAGTAAAAAGATTAAGAGTCGTCAAAGAAAAAATACGCCTAAGAACCAGTCATATCCTAGATCGAATATGGATATTGCTGTTGGATTACATAATCTTAGAGTTACTTTCAGAAGAATAAATAATAAACTCTGATAAAGTATAATAAAAAAATACAATCATGATAATTTTTTTAAAAAAATATACATGGATAATATCTACCATATGCTTTTTCTATGTTTGCGTATATCTTCTGATTATTGCTCCTGAGAAAAAAAATACTGATTACTATTTGAATACTTACAAATTTAATTTTCGAGGTAGAATAATTGCAAAAAAAGAGATTGATCATAACTCTGGATATATTTGCTTAGATTTGATTAGTTCTGATATTGAAAGATTTAATCCATCAGATAGTCTTGATGATTACTTGTGTATAATTGATAACAAAAGAGCAATAGTTAAATCAACAGGCATGAATACCTTAAACATAGGAGAGATTTATGAAGAAAGAGCAGATAGCTGTTTTTTTTACTCTAAGGATAATATGCTAATAGAAAAAGGTAAAAAAATATTTATTGACTGGATTCAACCGCCAGAATCTGTTAATATGTGTAAGTAAGGCTGTTTCTTTACTTAAAGTAGACCTGGAAGGCTGATAATTTCGTTGCTAGTGCTGGCTTCCTAGCCAGTACTGACTCAATCTAAGGATTACAATCCTATAATAAAAATCAACTCAATTGTAAGGTTTTGAAAAGAACGCCTCTGGATCGAATCCAGAGAAAAAATGGGTACTGGCTAGGAAGTCAGCACCAGCGTGTGGAAAACAACATTAAACTCTTCAAACTAGTATGGAAAGAAAAATTATCAAAGGAATTATTATATTAATTGTAATATCATTTATTTTTTCAATGGTAATCTCTTCATATATAGACTCAACTACACCAAAGGTTCTTAAAGGTCTTGTAGACCAAATGAAGAAAGATAAAGATTTAATGAATTCGATTGGTGGTGATTTTGGTACTTTTGAATATCACTACAATACAATTGAATTTGAGGAAACGGATTCATTACATTTCGAAGGTACGATTGATGGTAATTCAAAAACTCTTTATTTTAAGGGATTTGCTAAAAAATTAAAAAGGTCTGGGAAAAGTAATGATTATGATTGGAAAATAGTACGTTTTCAAAGGACAATTAAGTAATGTTTCAAATATATATGGCTCCCTTGATTTCCCGCAAGTGTTGGTTACTTAGCCTATGCTGACTCACCCGCTAGTGCTGGCTTTCAAGCCAGTACTAACTCAATCTAAGGATTCCAATCCTACTATAAAAATCAATTCAAGAGTAAAGTTTTTAAAAGATAGTTTCTGTATAGAATCTAGAGAAAAAATGGGTACTGGCTAGGAAGTCATCACCAGCGTGAGAAAAATAAGGGGCAGAGTTCTCAGTTGGTGCAAAACTTATATGGGAGTTAAATTCAAATTGTCACTTGAGAATCATGAAAAATAAAATAGTTAAAATCATAATTACCCTAATTATAGCAAATGTATTTTTAGATACAGTGAATAATATAGTCTTTAATAGACTTTCCCCTGAGATCTTGAATGAGTCTGTTGAAAAAATGAAAGAAGACTCCTCAATAGAGAGTAAAATTGGTAAAGTTAATGACTACAAGTATACTTTTGACGACTCTAATTATCACAAGGATTTACCAACAAAATTTGAATTAACATTATTTGGAGAAAATCGAAAAATGACTCTAAAAGGCATTCTGAGAAGAACGAATGAAAAGTGGATATTTATGGAGACAGACACATTATTTACTAATTATAGTAAATAAAAACCTGCTAGTGCTGGCTTCCTAGCCAGTACTGACTCAATCTAAGGATTCTAATCCTACTATAAAAATCAACTCAATAGTAAGGTTTTGAAAAGAACGCTTCTGTATAGAATCCAGAGAAAAAGTGGGTACTTGCTAGGAAGCAAGTACGAGCATGAGAAAATAATGCCAACCAGCTAATATACAATTGTTTAAAATAATAAACTACAAATAGAATTATGTTTAAGAAACTGGTTTTAGGTACAGCTTTTATTTTTTGGCTAATGTTCGTATACAGACGAATGAATATTAAATTCTCGAAAGAAATAAAATATCCGATATACGAAGGTATCTTAGGAGAATTGTTTATTAAAATGGGAGATAATCAATATCTAACAACCATAGAAAATGAAATGGTAAATGGTGACCTTAAGAAAATAAATGTTCTTGTTAGCTCAATTGATATTTCGACGTTTCATAATGTTGAGGGAAGGAATCAAGTAATTGCAGAATATGAAGATAAAAACTATTCTTATCTTATCCATGATGGTGAAGATAAGATAATTATTAGAGAGAAAAAGTAATTTCCGCCTTTGATTTCTACGAAAAAAATAAAAAAATATCGAAGTTTTTATTTTTCCGCTATTGATGGCTTCCAAGCCTATACTGACTCTGTCTAAGGATTTTAGTATGCTATTTATATCATAATGCAAGTCATTTCAATCGTAAAGTTTTGAAACGATTGCCTCTGGATCGAATCCAGAGAAAAAATGGGTACTGGCTAGGAAGTCAGCACCAGCAAGGGTAATAAAATTTCTATACATTATTTTTAAACTTACCATAAATAACTCCAATGAAATCTACAATTCTTAAATCACTCGCCATTCTTCTTTTGTTATCACTATCCTCTTGTGAAGAAGAAATTACAACTCCAACAACCGTTAAACTGAATGTTACAGATACCAAAGGTAGACCTATAAAAGATTTTAGATTTTCCTTTGAGGGTTCTAAACGAGTAAGCTTACTGAATTTTATACCAACTTTCTCTATTCACTCTAAAACTGATACAAATGGTAATTGTACTATGTCTATCATCATCCCAAAAGAAACGATCGAAATTGGTATTCAAGTGGGGGGAGACTCTTTATATAATTACCATGATGATGTATTTATAAGTCTGGACTCCCTCAATTTTGTTTCTTACTTTCATAATCCCCAATTTGTAAATACCAATTATAAAAAAGGTCAAACCACTAAGTTTTATTATAGAGTACAACGATAAATGTCAGTAGAAGTTCGAAAGCTTTTGACTGTTTATAAAACCAAATATTTTGGTTCAATATTGTCTCCAACTATTGCCGAGTACCAAGCCAGTACAAACACGTTCTAAGGATTCCAATCCTATTACGAAATTCATTTCAATAGTAAAATTTTTAAAAGAAAGCTTCTGGATAGAATCCAGAGAAAAAATGGGTACTAGCTAGGAAGTCAGCACCAGCAAGGGGTTTTAAACTTATTCTAAATATTTCTCATGAAATCTACAATTCTTAAATCACTCGCCATTCTTCTTTTGTTATCACTATCCTCTTGTGAAGAAGAAATTACAACTCCAACAACCGTTAAACTGAACGTTACAGATACCAAAGGTAGACCAATTAAAGATGTAGTGATTTACTTTAGTGGTTATAAGCGAAAAGGTCTACTGAATTTTCAAGAGACTTTTTCCGTTCATTCTAAAACTGATACTAATGGTAATTGTGCAATGGCTGCCATTATCCCTAAAGAAACGATAGAGGTAAATATTGCATTTCAAGGAGACTCCTTACCCATTTCGAAGGAAAATGTTTTTTTTAGTCTGGACTCACTCAACTTTGTTCCGTCCATTCAAAACCTTAGTTTTGTAAACAACAATTATAAAAAAGGTCAAACCACTAAGTTTTATTATAGAGTACAACGATAAATGTCAGTAGAAGTTCGAAAGCTTTTGACTGTTTATAAAACCAGATATTTTGGTTCAATATTGTCCCCAACTATTACCGAGCTCCAAGCCAGTACTAACACGTTCTAAGAACTTTAACCCTATTTATCACACTGCTATCAATCCACGAGGTGAACCTATTATGAGAGAAAAACTAATTTTTACTGCCTGCTTTTTTGTCTTAAATAGCTGCAATATGTCAGATGATGTCATTGATTTGCCTGGAGGTAGTACTTATATTATAGAAGGTTCTTGCTCGAATCGTTTAGCAGTAGCAACTCCGGGACTTTCGTGTGGTTGGATAGAGCCGATAAAGGATCTAAAATTTAACGACGATTTTATTTGCGCTGTATCAACTGACTCAATTTCATGTCGTTTGAAGTTGGAAGACATCCCAATAGAGAAGAGAAAGTATACAGTTATTGATGTCAGAAATGGTAAAGTCTACTGTTATTTGAATAAAAGTGAATATTTATCTTTTTGGCAAAAGTACATTCGAGATGAAGACATAAAGGTAGAATAAACCTGCTAGTGCTGGCTTCCAAGCCAGTACTAACTCAATCTAAGGATTCCAATCCTATTATAAAAGTCAACTCAATAGTAAAGTTTTAAAATAAAGCTTCTGGATAGAATCCAGAGAAAAAATAGGTACTGGCTAGGAAGCCAGCACCAGCGTGTGAAGATATGAAAGCTCAAAAAACTATAATTGATAATGCCAGGATAATATATGGACAACAATAAAAATTGTTCTATTTTTTAGTTTAAATAGTGATAGATATGGTTAATTTGAAAGTAATAATAAATATAATCCTAATATTTAACTTAGCATGTTTTATATTAGGTTCTTGTACGGACTCAAAAACACAAAAAGTTAAAGTTTATTACACAACGTTCGAAAAAAAATATACCATTCCACAAGGAATAGAAGTAAATGGGTTAAAACAAGGATTATGGATTAATTACAATAGTATAGGTTTTTTACAAAATATTGAGACTTACGTGGATGGTTTAGTGCAAGGTGAGACAGTAACTTATAATGAACACGGCATAATTGTTCAAAAGGCAGAAGTTCATCAAGGTAAATTTAGGGGTAAATTTGAGTGTTATAGTGACAAGGGGGTTCAAACCATCAAGGGGATATATTTTGATAACAAAAAAATAGGTGATTGGTTTTATTACGATGATAATGGTGTATTAACGGAACAAGAAAAATGGGATAATGGAAAGATGTTAACTAAAAAAGTATTCAAAAAGTGATGCCCCCCTGCTAGTACTGGCTTCCTAGCCAGTACTAATTCAATCTAAGGATTCTAATCCTATTATAAAAGTCAACTCCCTTATAAAGTTTAGGAAAGAAAGCTTCTGGATAGAATCCAGAGAAAAAAAAGGTGCTGGATTCAATCCAGCACCAGCACAGTCTATTTCACTTTATGTCCGAAATCAGAAATCCCAAATCTACAATAGTTTCACAATTCATCACTCAAAACTCATAATGAAGTCATCTTGACTTTTGGTAGAATTGCTTAAAAATAAAAAAGGTTGCTGATATTTGTTTTGCGAACCATACCAAGCAACCTTTTATGTACTACGTACTCAGCAAAGATATAATAGA
>NZ_JASHIF010000030.1:0-45614 GCF_030056595.1 Flectobacillus roseus | reverse complement strand
AGCTCTTTTAGTGAGATTCGAATTCTCAGTCAGAAACTGGATGTCGTTACATTTTATGGCATTCTCAGTCATTTTCTTACGCAAAATCAATAAAAAAAAGAAAGTTTAAACAGCTTCATTACTATGCTAGATATGACTCGGCTTAAGACGCAATCATTGCGTCTCTACTGTTAAGATACAATCAATTCACTTAAGTCACATGACCAAATTCTTCAATACGAGATCTACATTTTAAGAATTTTTAACAAACAGTGCAACCCTTCTTTTTACCTTCCTGTCAATATCATTGAATTCAACAATCCCATGTATCTATGAATAAATATTTCGTAAATTTTTATTCATAGATAAGTAATCGTGCAGAATAAGATTTAATTTATGAGTTTAGGCAATAGGCACTAGGCAAAGAGTGTTAAAATGTTTTTTAATAACCACAGCCATGCTTTTTTCCAAAGCCCACCGCCGAAAGCTGATACCTGAAAGCCCATAGCACAATCTTAATTTTTATTTTGTACTAATATTTATACCACACCTTATAATTCGAAACGTTTTGAAATAAAACCATAGCTTTTTGCTATGCTCAACAAAGTATTTCTGTCCATTGGGGAATCAAATTAGTCCATCAGTATCTGGCCAAATGCTGAGATTTTTTTGATAATCCACAAGTCCGTAATCGAACATGAAAAAGTTCCTTTTATTTTCAGCACTCATGAGTGCAATTCTATTGGCAAGTTGTGAACCAGAACAAATTGCCGTTGATAATACTACCAACAATTCAACCGTAATTCCTTCAGCAGTAAGAATGGCCGTTAGTAACAACTATCCACAGGCCGCTCAAGTAAACTACTCAACACTTAGTCAAAATACGACTTATGGGGTAGATTTAAAAGTAAATGGAAAAAGTATAGAGTTAACAATTTCGGCTAATGGAACTGTATTGAGTTCATTTAGCCTCTCGGATGATACGACAAAGGTATCTTTGCCAGCCAATGTAACGACTTATCTTAATTCCAATTATGCAGGGTATAAATTAGAAAGGGTAGCTGTAGGAAAAGACAAAGATGGCAACACACTGTACAAAGTTTTGATAGAATGGAATGACCAAAAAGTAACCGTTGTATTTGATGCAAATGGCGCTTTCGTAGCTGAGTTTAAAGAGCCTAAACGCAACGGACAAATCAAAGGTAAGTTTAGAAAGTTTTATAATGTAACGTATGACCAGCTGCCAGCAACAATTCAAACGCAACTAACAGGTTATACCTTTGTGCGAGCTGCTGTAAATGCCGACTCAACAGCTAACAAATATTACTTTGTATTGGCCAAGAAGGACAGCGTTTTCTATGAGTTTTCGTATGATAATGCAGGAAAGTTGCTAACAACCAAAACCTATGCGCCAGAGATTCGCAAGATTGAAGATAAGAATCTAAAGCAATCTGAACTTCCAGCTAATATTGCAGCTTATTTGAGCGCAAATTATGCTTCTTGGAAATATGAAAAAGGAATTGCAATAATTAAAAATGGAGCGGTAGATTCTTATTATATTTCTTTATCGAGTGATAAAAAACTAGTATTTCTAACCTTTGATGCTTCGGGCAATTTAACAAAAACGGTTAGTGGTGAACTGAAACTTCCTAAATTTGAGGACGTTAAGTTAACGGCTGATGTGTTGCCTGCTACTATCACAAGTTATCTCAATACAACCTATTCGGGCTGGTCGCTTGACAAGGCGATAGCATTCAAAATAGATGGTGTAATCGAATCTTATTACTTACATATCGTTGTGGGTACAAGTAAATATCATTTGTATTTTGATAAAGATGGAAAGTTTTTAGTAGCAAAAATTGATAAATAGATAACTTAGCAGAAAGCTTTCTGCTTGAGTATTCAACCACATAAAATAAAGACAGACAACAAGGAAGATTTCAGCTTGCTAACGCTTTCTTGACATAAATCATAATGAAGTTTTTTATAAAACATATTGCCATTTTACTCAGCGTAATGGGTTTATTGCTCGGGTGTGACGAAATCAAAAAAGATGTGGTTCCTGTCACGCCAGTCGATGCTCAACCTGCTCTGTGGGATATTCATACGCTTTACACTGCTCCATCGAATATGGTGACAATTAATGTCAAAGATTTTTTGAAAAATCTGACTGGTCATGCCATCAAAATCGAAAAAAACGGAGCGTTCGGAAAAGCGTATTTTACCACCAATGGCAAATTTATTGTGTATGTACCCGACTCAACGGTATCGGATGCTACGGATATGCTGGTGTTGAGTGTGGTAAACTTAGATACCCAAAAACAAGTTAAAGATAGTATTTGGGTAAAAGTGACCAATAATTGGGATAAGGTTCCATGCAACGCAGGCGTTATGCCAGATCTGTTTCATTGTCTCAATAAAGGTGCAGAATGTGTGTTGGATGTCTTGAAAAATGATCGTTACTGTAATGCAATTTTAGATTCGGCAAGTCTTCAGATTGCTTTTGATCCACTATTTGGGTCGGCTGTAGTCAAAAACAACCGAATTGTTTATACCCCCAAAAAAGACTACGACGGACCCGATTTATTATTCTATCGGGTCTGTTCGGCTGGTACTCAGGGCGTTTGTATGACAGCAGCGGTAAAGTTAGATGTGGAAGGTTCCTCAGTGAGAGCTTGTACTACGAGTTTGCTACCAAACTATTACGTATTACCAAGCAATAGCCCGAAGGTACAATTAGATATTTTGGCAAATGATAATTTGTGTTCAACTTATAATACCAATACACTCAAAATAACCAAATGGCCCAAATATGGTACCGCAAGTGTCAATAGCGGTAAAATTGATTATGAGCCAGCATCATCGAGTTTCCCAGGATATTTAACGCAGATAGATGATTATTTAGAATATACGCTTTCTGATAAATATGGTATTGCATCACCAAGTGTGTGGGTAAAAGTAAGTTTAATTCGAGCTACCAGCTGTGATGCCAAATTTGATAATGGCGTAATGGAAGTTTCGGAAACCATTGTTCAAGCCACACCATTTGAAGTTCCTTACCAACTTTATGTTTCATCTTGCGCCGAGATTAGCTCGATAAGCATCGCTGAGCAAGGTTCGCATGGAACAGCGTATGTAAAAGGTACCAAAATTTACTATCAAATCAGTGCTTGGGATAAGGACAAAGGAAAAGATCGAGATGATCAAATTAAAATAAAGTTGACGACTACTCAAGGAAAAGAACTGAGTGCCAATTTTAAGATTAAAATCAAAAAATAAAGACGAATTCATAAATAATTATACAAGTGGTTTGAATGTAAAGGCTTTCCCGAATTTCGGGAGAGTCTTTCTCGTAAAACTAATATTGTGATTGAGGTGGTTTTTCCCTTTTATATTTTCTGGAAAAACGATAATACTTCGTCACATTTACCCAGATGATATATGAATAAAAGAATACCTATCCTAATTCGTTAGAATAGGCATTAAATAAAACTTGTTAGTCTTAAAATGATGATTATCAATAAATTACCCTCTTTTTTATTGCAAATAAAACACTATTATGCAAAACAAGATTGGATTAATGAATATGTAAAATGTTGATATTTAAAACTTTACATTCGCAATTCATAACTCACAATTCTGCATTAATACTTAGGTGAGTAATCACTCAATGAAACTAATTGCCAACTGAATGATAAATGAACAGGATTTAGTCAGAGCCTGCCAGCGGAATGATCGCAAAGCCCAGACTGCCTTTTACAATATGTACAAGGGCAAGTTGATGGGTGTTTGTCGTCGTTATGCGCGTTCGAAAGAGGAGGCAGAAGACATTTATCAAGAAGCATTTGTCAAGATTTTTAACAATATCAAGTCATTAGAAAAGCCAGAGGCTGTTGGCGCATGGGTACGCAAAACCGTGATCCATACTGCCATTAATTATTATCATGCAAATTTAAAATTTCAACAAAATACAGATTATGAAACAGTTGTACTCAGCAATGATGATTACCCGAATATTTTAGCGACACTCTCAAGCGAAGATTTACTAGCACTTATTCACCAACTACCCGATGGCTATCGCATGGTTTTTAACCTATATGTTGTGGATGGCTATAATCACAATGAGATAGGGCAGATGCTTGGAATAAGCGAAAATACCTCCAAGTCGCAACTGTCTCGTGCAAAAGAGTTGCTCCGTAAACAACTAAAAAAACTGGGAATTGTCAGCTATGAACGCATCCAATAAAGATATAGATCCCTTTGAAGATTTTTTCCACGATAGGCTCAACGATTTTGAATCTGATGTGGACGATGCGCTGTGGGCCAAAATAGAACCCCAGCTACCTTTACCTTCTTTCTCTCGACTAATGCTTTGGCATTTGGCAGCGGCAGTGGCGTTGCTACTGCTTTCGTTTGGGTTATTGCCAAGATTTGTTGACTCTTCAAATGTGGAGTTGAGTCATACAACAGCAGGTACATTGCGCCAAAATGAGGGAATTCAAGATGGGAAAAATACAAATGCTGAGTCAAAACAAACCTTTGACAAAAGCATACCCAATACCACTCGAGGTGCTGAGGTAAATCATAATAGTATCAATTCAGAAGCTTCAAAAGATCAAAAAGAGGACGGTTTAGTGAAAAGCGAAAAAGCTAACTCTTCTTCAGAATCATCTCTAGCAAGCTCAACTAGTAAAACTGATGAGCCTACATTGAGCTCAAATATTGGCAAGAAAAATCTCACGAAATCTACAGGTGAGATATCTTCTAAATCTTTGAGAAAAGCGAAAAAGAACTTGAATAAAAAAGTAGCTCCTTCTGGTCTATCTACCGATGAATATGATAGAATTGTTCGTGCTACACAAAATACAGGCGATTATTTGTCAACATCAGAAGAGGCATTGGAACCTAATTTGGAGATTTTAGCCTCCAAAGAACCTGTTGATTTATCCGTAAAGTTTAACAAAGCAAGAATTAAGACACAGCAGCGCAAACCCAACCGATATTTTCAGCCAAGTAAGCCTGTTTCCTTGTATTTTAGTGCGATGCCATTAGTCAATTACTACACAATAACACCAAATGGCTCAGATTCAAAATATGTGCATAATATCCAAGTAGATGACGATAATAGTCGCTTGGGTGTTTATCTTCAGGCAGGTTTGAAGTTTACTTTGTCTGATAAATTGCAGTTGAAAACAGGTATTTCTTACACCAAATCTAGTCAGAGCATTAGTTTTAAAGTTCGTACAGATTCATTGGTGGTACGCAGTGTAGATAACCAAACAGCAGATGTGGCGTTTGAGGAGCAAAACAAAACCTATGCTTTATCGTCTCATTATCTTGGTACACGAGTAGACTTGGAATATACTTTTTTGAAAGGCGATGCCCTAAGTCATCATGTATTGGTGGGTATGGAAGGAAATACTAGCTTGAATGGAACTGCGGCTGGTAAAATCAATAGCTTTTTGAATATTGGCTATGGTATAAGCCGTCAAATAGGAGACAATGCTTATATTTTTATTGAACCAACCATGAGTATCGCTCTCAATCACCAATCGGATGCAAGCGCTCTTTTACTAGTAAGGCCTAATAAAATTGGCTTTAATATTGGACTTAATTTTAAGATAAAATAGTGGTTGGATGGAGCAGGCTTTTATTAGCGTAGTCCGTATTTAGGTTTTTGCTGACTCCTCTTCTAATTTATCTATATCATTCCGCTGTTCAATGATTGCAATCTTTGAATAGCGGATTTTATCTTTAGGGCTTTGAGTAGGATACGTTATTCCAAGGACAGAGCCTTCGTTATTATTGCTGTTTAAAATTCTAAACGATAATTAAATACAGGTATCAGCCCAAGTTGATATACATAAACGATTTTCTTGGAATTGGGGCTGTAATTATAACTCAGAGGGTTTTTATGATCAGTTATATTATTTAAATCTAAGGAAAAAGTGGAAGATTTTTTACGTTTATTAATTACGTAGCTTATGCGATAATCTGTGCGGAAAAAGTTGGGTAAATGGTGCTCATAAGCATTTTTGTAATCATAAATTGTATATCCCTTTTTTTCAGATTCGACCAAGTCGATTGGAGGAACTCTTAGCCCACCAGCCCAAGTTACTTTCAAATTGATATTAAGCATATTCTTCTTAAGCTTTCCTACTTTCCATTCCTTGCCTGCTAGGATATTTTCAACGAAATTACTACTAAATCTCCCCGTTCGTTCTATTCCATCGCTTGCCACATAGGTTGATTTATAGATCGATGTAGTATTCAATAAATAGAAACTATTCGTTAAAAACTTCTCGATGGTTAATTCTATACCATAGCTTTTTCCTGTTCCAATACTTTGAAGCGCTGATGTTAAATTGGCACCAACATCATTGAGAGTCGAATAAGTAGATTCATAAGAAGGAGCACTTGATGTGGAGATCGTAGAAACAAACGCTTGATAGTGATATTGGTAGTATGCTTCCGAATTTATTCGCCAGCTATCACTAGGACGGTATTCATATCCTATAATAAAATGAGCAGATTTGGGTATAGGTAAATTTCTATTAGACTGTACCAGAGTTGTATCTCCATTCGAGTTGGCCGTATATCCTCTACTTGATAGATAAGTTGGTAGAGCCTCTAGGCGACTGTGTACTCCAATTCCCAAATTAATTGTTTTTGTGTTATCTAACTGCCAGCGTAATCCCAAACGAGGTTCAATAGAATACTGTTTGTTGAGTGTTAAATACATAAAATGTACTCCAGTATTTAATGTTACTTTGGTATTTAATCTATACTTCCACTGAAAATAAGATTGCAATAGCTGGGTACTGTTCTTGTCTTTTAGAATGTACAAATAGGTTGGGGTTTTGTCTATTACATACAACCTTTTATCAAGCAAATTATAAGTATTATGGCTAATAATCAATCCCATACGGAATGTGTGTTGGGCATCTAACTTTAAGTTTAACCTTGATGAATAGCGCAAGAAGCCATAAGTGTAGTTTCTACTAGAAACTATATCATTTTCATTGGTCTCGCTACCAGATGAAGAAATAATATTTTCCCAGTATGCATTATCGTTGATTAAGCTAACAATATTCAGACCCGTAGCATAAAAATTAGACCCATTCTTAGGGAGGTAACTTGCAAACTGCGCATTTTCGTTGGCACTTAGTCCGCCAAGCCCCCATAGTGATATGGTAGTTTTTGAGAAAGGAATAAATATTTTAAAAGCTAAATCTTGATAAGTTGGCTTCTCATAGATTAGATTAACAATGCCTAATTTTTGTACAAGCCCTAAAGTTGAATATCTATAGTTCAATAAATATGACGCTTTAGTTTTTGAAGAAAAAGGACCTTCTGTTGATGCTTCCAAACCTTGAAATCCTAACTGTATGCTACTTTCTCGTTTATCACTGTTTCCATTTCTCATTGTCAAATCGAATACACCAGAAGAGGCATTTCCGAACTCAGCTGGGAAAGCGCCTGTATAAAAGTCTGAATTGCCTAGTACATTGATACTAAGTGCTGAAATTCCACCTCCTGAAGCTCCAACGCTCGTGAAATGGTTAGGACTGGGTATTTCTACCCCATTCATTCTCCAAAGTAATCCCTTAGGACTGTTACCTCTTATTACTATTTCATTTGAGGAGTCATCTATATTTGAAGTGCCCGCAAAAGATAATGCCATTCTAGCAGGATCGCCCCACGTTGCAGGATAACGTTTAGTTTGTTCTACTGAAAATGATCTCAAACTGACGGTAGCCATCTCATTGTGTGCAGAACCATATTCTTCTTGAGGTCTTACAACTACTTCGTCTAATACTTTTATTTGCTCTGTTAACTTAATATTCAAAACAAGCTCCTTCGCGCTTCCCACTAATATGTCTCTGATGATATTGCTCTCATAGCCAATGCGACTAAATTTTATTGAATGTCGTCCAACAGTTATATTTTCGAGTAAAAAGTACCCTTTTGTATCAGAAATAGTAATATGATTGTCTAAGGTTACATTTACATTTTCAATAGGGTATCCGGATTCGGAGTCGGTAACTTGACCTTTAATTATCTGGGTTGGAGTTTGTGCATGAGAAGCGAGTAGAAATAAACAATAAAGAATAGTGAGTAGAACGGCTATTTTATTCATCGTTATGATAATAGGTTGTTAAGGTTTATAAAGCTTTATGGAGTTAAGTATTATTTCAGGTAAATCTAAGAATATCAATAGGAAATAAGAACTATTCTATGAAAATTATGATGTCAAGTTACAGGGCTGTTGTATCAGTCTGTACTCTAATGGTAGTTATACTATTCTCCTAATCAAACTTATTTGTCAAACAGAGAGCGATAAAGCCGTACCGTATCGGTTATTATTTACACACGTTCCATCCCCAATTGCTTCAAATGATGATCTAAGTGGCATAAATAATCTTGTGCTACTTCCCAAAGAGTAGGGTATGCATCGGGCACTGCTTCTTTTGTCCAATTTGTTAAAACTTGATATTTTTCTTCTGGTAAGTTTGCCAATACGCGTATTAAATGCTTATTGAGCAGTCGCCATAATTCTAATAAATCATCAGAAGGATAAGACTGATAATCTGCCGATTTTACCCAAATATTCTGCTCGTAAATAATCTGAGCTTTGGATTGATGCTGACCTACTACAAAGCGACGAATATTGTTTTGTGCCGAGTCAATCAAATGACCAAGTACTTCTTTCTTACTCCATTTTTCAGGTGAGCTTTTCAACGATAGTGATTCTTCAGATTGAGATTGCCAGTATGTACTTACAATTTCTATTCTATGACTCAGCGATTCAAGTAGTTCTTTCATGTATACAAACAAGTTATGAGAGTATGAAAAGGAGTAATTATTCACACGCCTCGAAAAAGTTCAAACCGTTTCATTTTTCAAATCTTCAAATTACCAAATTTTCAAATCAAAAATACTTTTTCTAAGGTAACAAAAAAAAGACTACACTCACAGAGCATAGTCTTTTATGGATAACCAGATAATCGTATTAAATTTTTACAAATAACTTATCTGCTGTTCTTCTAACCTTTTTCGCTTTTACTAAAGGGTCATTTGCTTCATCGCGGTAACCCAAAGCTAAAATGGAAACGCTTTTTAAGCCTTTTTCTTTCAAACCTAAAATTTCGTCAACTGCCGCAGGATTAAAACCTTCCATTGGAGTGGCATCTACTTGCTCGTAAGCAGCAGCTACCAAGGCAGTACCCAATGCTATATATGTTTGGCGAGCAGTCCAGTTGAAGTTTTCTTCAGCCGAACGACTCAAAATTCCACCAAAATTTGCTCTAAAACCAGCTAACGACTCTACAGAAATACCACGTTCTTCTGCAATTTGAACCATATAACTATCTACTTGTGCTTCAGTAACATTGTCCCAAGCAGCAAAAACCAAAATATGTGAAGCTTCTACAATTTGTGGCTGATTGTATGCCGCAGGTTGAATTTGTTTGCGCAATTCAGGGTTTTCAATAACAAATACTGTATATGGTTGAAGCCCCATCGACGATGCCGACAAACGGATAGCCTCTAAAATATGGTCGATTTTTTCTTCAGGAACGGTAGCTCCTGTCATTCTTTTGGTTGCGTAGCGCCAATTCAATTTCTCTAATAATTCCATGAGTTTGGTCAGATAAAATATTTAATGTAATGATGTTTAATGTATATACACTAAATAAACCAAGTCTAATAGAGAATAGTTTCGTAGAACTAAAAAAAAATAGAAATGGATAGTATTATTGGAAAGAGAAAATTATAACCCAGAGAAAGATTCTAGTTGGCTTGAATGGTTTGTGAGTATGATTCAAGACGTTGCATGGCCTGTTTTCTGACACTATTTTGTAAAAAACTTGACCATCCCAAAAGTTTTCCTTTTAGTCCCAAAGATTGGCTAGCCCATTTGTAAAAATCAAAATGGTCATTTTGTTGATAAATTTTGTTTTCAGAAAATGAAAAAGTAGATGTAATGGTATTAACTACTGGCAATCCCGTACTTCCAAAAGTATAAGAAGCTTTCCAAGTAGCTTCTACCTTATTGTTACGAGTACGTACCTTCAAGAGTTCAATTTTCATATCTGCACCTCGTTCGATAAGCATACGCCACATATCCATGATAGAGGGCTGTTTTAGATAAAAAATAGGATCTCTAAAGGTGGCTTTTGGGTGATAGCAAGCTTCCATACTTTGCGTATCTTTTTGGGCAAAGGCATGGTAAAAGTTAGTGATAAACTCTTCTTGTGTTGTCATTGAGGGCTGGTATTTAACAGTATAGCAATGTATTGGTTCGGAAATTTATAATTATGATGACCTAAGTTGAACCATCTAACTACAAAAGTGTTATTTTAACATCAATTTGAAAATAAAACATTCATTTTTTTATTATGCGGAAAATCACTCTAATACTATTGCTAGCATTTTTGGCTTTGGGCTTCGTGGCTGATAGGCCAGCTTATTTAATTTATACTGGACAATTAAAGTCTAGTTCTTATGAAAAACTGATTTCTGACGCAAAGGAGGCTGATATTGTGTTCTTTGGTGAACTTCATGACAACCCAATTGCTCACTGGTTAGAGCTACAAGTTACCAAAGACTTATATACGGAAAAAGGGGGTAAGTTGGTTTTAGGTGCCGAAATGTTTGAGGCTGACAATCAAGTAGTTCTTGATGAATATCTAAAAGGAATTATTACAGGAAAGCAGTTTGAGACTGAAGCTAAAATGTGGCAGAATTATGCTACAGATTATAAGCCAATGGTCGATTTTGCCCAAAAAAACAAGATTCCTTTCGTGGCAACCAATATTCCAAGACGCTACGCAAGCTTAGTTTCAAAAGGGGGCTTAGAAGCACTTAATCAGTTGAGCGATGACGGAAAAAAAAGTGTAGCACCACTCCCGATTACGGTCGATTTGAGCCTGCCAGGCTATGCTGAGATGATGAAAATGGGAGGGATGCACGGCATGGGAGGAAGTACCATTTCTGCCGAAAATATTGCAAAAGCTCAAGCCAGCAAAGATGCTACGATGGCACATTTTATTTTGAAGAACTGGTCTGAAGGCAAGGCGTTTTTACACTTTAATGGCAGTTACCACTCCAACAACTTTGAAGGAATTATTTGGTATTTGAAAAAGGCAAACCCAGCTTTGAAAATTGTCACAATCAACACTGTAGAGGAGGCTGACATCAAAGAACCTAATACCAAGCACAAAGGCTCTGCCAGCTTCGTAGTAGCGATTCCAAGCGATATGATTAAATCTTATTAGTTGTAAGTGCTGAGTTTAGAAAAACTGTTTATTTCGGATATCAGATGTTGGATTTCGGAAGTGTAAGTTTCTATCTTTTAGAATAAATAGAGGTATTTTCTTTATTTCCGAAATCAGAAATCCCCAATCTGAAATAGTTGAAAATCCTTTGTGCTGTACTAATTCACCACTCACAATTCATCATTAATTCCTAGTCCCCTATCATGCAAGATATTGAACCCTTTTATCAATGGGAAAGTCATTATGTGGCATCAAAAGACCCTCGTTCTCCCTTTTATGGAAGGTTGTATAATACTTCCATGTACGAAAATGACATTTATGGTTATTATATTCATCCATTTTGGGATGAGTTTGAATCTCCCACTTTGTATTGTAAAATCCTTTTTGCCGATTATAATCGACAGTTTGTGATTATCGAGATGTTTGGCGAATGGAATGATACGCTTCACAACGATATTATGTGGTTTAAGCGCAATGTAATCGACCACTTGATTGGACAAGGAATTAATCAGTTTATTCTGATAGGAGAGAATATACTCAATTTTCATGGCTCAACCGATGACGATTATTACGCCGAATGGTTTGAAGAAGTAGAGGACGGTTGGATTGCCGCTTGTAATTTTAGAGATTTTATCCAGAAAGAATGGACCAAATATCACCTTGACTATTATATCAATTTTGGAGGTACCTTAGATGTGGTCAATTGGCGCACTTTACAACCTGTAGTACTTTTTGAAGTCATCAAAAGACTCATGGTGAGAAGATTGAACTAATGCTTTTTTGTTATAAAAATATCGAAAAAAGGTATTTTTTATTATAAATTAAAATACTGAGTTTTGTCTCCTGAAATAAGCTTACAAACAGCTTTGTAATGCTAATGCTTTGATTGTTTGAAGTTTAATGGGTCCACGAAATAGAATTTAACGTTTGAGTCAAATGTCAATCATATTCACAACTATCACAAGTGATGAAGAAGTAAATCAGGTATTAGATTTACAGCAACAGAATCTTAACAAGAATATTTCAGAAGATGTAGCAACTACTCAAGGCTTTGTAACTGTTCAGCATAATTTCGATTTACTGTCTAGAATGAATGCTGCTGAGCCACAAATCATTGCCAAGGATGGAGACAAAGTGGTTGGTTATGCGCTGGTTATGCCAACAAGCTTTAGATATGATATTCCTGTATTGATGGCCATGTTTGATATGCTGGATGAACTCAATTATCAAGGTAAGCCAGTAAAAGAATACAAATACTATGCAATGGGGCAAATTTGTGTAGCCGAAGGGTATCGTGGACAAGGTATTTTTGATGGAATGTATGCCTTACACAAAGAGCGATTATCTGGTAAATATGACCTTTGTATTACCGAAGTTGCCAAAAGGAATACTCGCTCATTAGCGGCTCATGCTCGTGTAGGATTTGAGATTATTCACGAATATTTTGATACCACGCATCCAGAATTATGGGAGGTGGTTTTGTTGGACTTGCGATAAGCTATTGAGTGGAGATTGAGTGAATGAGTGATTATTTTAAAATAATCACTCATTCACTCAATCTCCACTCACTCAGTTATTCAATAATATGTCCTACAAACTGTGCCGTATTATTAATAATTTTTCCTCCTTTTCTAAAGCCTAGTCCGCAAGCTTCTCCAGCAAAAAATACACCTGCTTGGTAATAACTTCCTTCTGAATCTTGCAAGAAATCTACGTACTCTTGGTAAACTTTATTCTGTTCAAAATATTCTCCTTCTGTTTCCGAAACGGCATTTCCTGCGGTATCCAAGATTTTAACATTAGCGCCTTCACGACCAAAAAGGACTTTTTCAACAGAAGTTTTATTGACTAATGGTGTTGACGCTGTTTCTAAAAGAAGTGGATGATTTGGGAATAATTGCCACAAAACTTTCAAAATACCTTTTGATTGGAAAAGAAGTGTATAAGCAGGATTTAACACAATTGTTTTATCATTTGTGACTAAATCTGTTAAAATCTGAGTTAATTCTGGCTCGTCCCAGCCTATGTATTCCCACGGTACAAGCTTAAACCAAAAATCATAGCGTGTAAAACTGCCATCGTTGGAACTTTGTTTGTAGATGCCTTCCTCGCTCGAAAACTCTGTATTTTCAATATATTCAAATGCGACTTCAAAGCCAGCTTCACGGGCAGCTTCGCCCAAAACCTGCATATTGGTGTCGTCTTCTGGGTATCCTTCCATAGTTGAAATCAGTAGCGTTGGTTCATGTTTAGGGTTTTGCTTGCGCATTTCACTAAACTGTGCCACTAATGATTCGTACAAGGTATTAAACTGAAGAGTTTCGTCCAGACGATTGGCTTTTAGCGATGCCCACTGCACAACGGCTGTTTCGGGGATACACGTAGCTGTATCGGCATTAAATTCAATGAGTTTGATAGGTTTGCCATTGAGCCCCCCTGCCAAATCGAAACGTCCATAGATATGCCAATGACGGTCATTTTCCCAAGAATACTTTACTAACTCGATAAGATTTTCAGGAATCCCTAATTCGGCAAATTTGTGTTGGTCAATTACATGCTGAGCGGCCTCAATGTACATTTCATATAGTTCATTGGCTGCGGCATAATACTTTTCGGCTTCAGCTTCAGAAACTACGACTACTTGGTTGGTCAAATAACTTTGGGTATCTTCTCCCAGCATCCAGTACCAGTCGGCATTTCGAAGGGCAGGCTCAGGAGAATTACTTAAACTTTTTAAATGAATCATAAATTTTGAAATTGGGTGAAATAAAATCGTGTAGGCTACCCATGAAAGCCTCCATGCGAGCTACTACGGAAAAAACCAGATCGCCCACCAAGTGGTCTACTAAAAGTGGTACGAGATGTATTGATAGAATGATGTACTTGCTGTGAGCTATTGTATACTTGTTGGCTTACATAATAACGACGCCAAAGACTACTTCCAGAGTGATAACGATGTCGGTTGGTGGTATCTCTAGGAGTTGAATTTGAGCTAAATCCATTGCTCGACAAATCAGGTCGATAGTTCGAGTAGCTAGGACTCAAGGTTTTTCCTAGAAAATATCCCATTCCACCATACAGCAAGGCATTCGACAAACTTGAACTTTGACCTATATGCTGTGGATGTCTGGCTACATCTTGGTCGATTAGTGCTTTTACAGCTCTTGGCGATAAAGTATCTTGTTTACCATCCAGATAAGTAACATATGCTACTGAGCTATCAGCATCAGTTTCAATTTCTTTCGTTATTTTAAAAACGCCTTTACTTGTTTCAGAAATATATGTTTTTACACCTTTTTTATAAACTTCTACCTCTTCATAGTCGCCTTCGTCGTTTTGATTACTCGAACAACTTTGTAATAAAACCGCTGGGCCGAATAAACTCAAAGCGATTGTACTTCCTATAGTAATGTCTTTCACCTTCTTGATAAAAGCATGTTGTTTAGACGGGGTCATCTGAAATTTTGGTTTAATGGTTGTCAGTATATATTCAAAGTTAGGACTAAAAATGGAGTTACACTAAAATCTTTGAGGAATGGTTTTACGGCTTAAAGGAGCGGTTGTTTTTCGATGAAATTTCATAATTAACGGGTGTTTCTAGGCAAATTTACTATTCATGTAAAGAAAATGCCCATCTATTCAACAAAAACATCCATTCAAGAGGTAAGTCGGATTTACTAAAATTGTGTACTCTACCTTTGTAGGGTTGTTTAGGCTATGACAACCCTCCAACGGTCTACAAACATCATTTGATTTATGTGGCGGCATGAATTAGGTTGATGAGACCGTTGGTTTTTTCCTAAGTATTTTACTTGATAAAAGTCTGTTTAAAATCATGATCAACCTCAGAAGATTTTTAGGTCTATCGCTTGCTTCTCTTGTGCTATTCAGCTGTAGTAAAAATAATGATGTAGCTCCCAACACAGATGGAACAACCCCAACGAATGTTCCAACTACTTTTGGCGTTCGTCATGATATACCTTTATCAAAGTATGAAACCATTGCTACCAATCAAGCACCATTTAATACTTCTGACTATCCTGATTTTACCCCAGTAGTATTCATCAATGCAGATCATGGCGAGGCGAGTGGCTCTTGCACAGGAACGCTTATTGGTTCTCAATGGGTATTGTCGGCAGGTCATTGTTTTTTTGATCCTGCTAAAGATACGGCGCCAACAAGCATTGATAAGCTCAGTATATTGGTAGGAGCAGACCCTAACAACCCAGTCGAAACCCGTAAGGTAGCAGCTTTGTACATAGCACCTAGCTGGTTGGATGGCGGTGATTTTTATAAATATGGAAATGATATTGCGCTGATAAAACTTGCGTCTCCCATAACATCTATTACTCCTGCGGCGGTGAATTTTACGATGGATGCAGAGACTATCGGAAGTACCGTATGGTATGCAGGTTATGGAGATTATAGTGCCCAAGCTGGACAAGACGCTAGCAAGCGTTCAAAAAAACATGCATTAGAAAATATCTTGGATCGTCGCATGGGAGGACTTACTCATGTAATCAATGGTGTGAATAATGAAGGAGGAACGTTGGCGTTTGATTTTGATGATCCATCAGGAATAATTAACACACTAGGAGATAGCTATGCCAATGACCAAGAAAAAGCCTTGGGCTCAGGTACAAGTACCAACAAGGCTTTGGACTGGGAAGCGACTACCGTACAAGGAGATAGCGGCGGACCATTATTGATGAAAATTAATTTTAAGTGGACCGTCATTGGTGTGCTCAACGGAGGTGTGACAGAACCGCTTGTTGGCTTGAAAGACGGTGCCTATGGTGATATCAGCACCTTTACCAGAACGGCTTCTTTCCGCACATGGATTCAAGATACAATGAAAAAGTAGCGTACCTATTACGGTGATAAATCAGTATTTACACAACATATCCATTATACACAACTTATTTTTTAACCTATTAAGTCGAATATTTATGAATATTGAGAATTTTTGCACAGCTGAACACGGATATTTGGAATTTAGATTTCAAAGAATTAAAATTCCAATTTCTCAAATCGTAATGCTGCAAGCAGATTGCAACTATACCCATGTATATCTCAAAGATGGGAAACACTATCTCTTTGCTCGAACTATCAAGTTTTTTGAGTATATGCTCAAAGAGTATAATTTTGAAAGAATTCATAAAACCTACATGATTAATTGCTCTCATATAAGGAATTATGATTCAAAAAATCAGAACCTGATTTTGAGTAATAACCTGAAAGCAACTATTTCACGACGTCGAAAATGCCAATTGCGAGGACAAATCTCATGTTTGAACTAAGTTTCTAAATATCTAACAGTATTTTCTTGAACCATTATAAAAGCGAAATCCCACTCAAAAGGTGGGATTTCGCTTTTTACCAGTATATAAAGTCAAATCTTAGTATTTGAAGATTTTTGACCCAGCCATTACGTTTTGAGTTTTTGCGTCAAACGTTACTCTTTCGCCAGTACGATATGCTGCGTTAGCCATGATACAAGCAATTGAGTGTTGGTAACCTGCTTCGATTGGCGCATTTGGCGTTTTGCGAGAACGTACACATTCCATCCAGTTACGGATATGGTTTGATGTCAAAGCATCATAACCTGTGTTTGCGTTAGTTTCAATCTTAGTTACTTCGCTCAATGAAAGTTCTGGCAGCAAGTTTGCTTTCATGCCCATTTCTGCAGCTTCTCTTGCAGACAAACCACCACGAGGAGAGATTTTATTAGTTTCCAAGTTCAATTCACCACCGTTTGAGTAGTAAATTTCTTTGGTACCACCTGCAGAGTTTGAGAAACGGCTTGTAAACTGTACTTGGAAGCCTTTGTTTTTGTCATTATCTGGGCCGTAATCAAACACTACTGTCATAGTATCTGCATTTTTACGACCATCGTTCCACTGATAAATACCACCGTTGGCTACAGCACTGCGTGGATGTTCCAAGCCTGTAAACCAGTGTACCGTGTCAATTTGGTGGCTCATCCATTGTCCAGGAATACCTGAAGAATAAGGCCAGAACAAACGGTATTCTAAGTATTTGCGTGGGTCAAATGAATCAGCAGGACGGTTGATTAAGAAACGTTTCCAGTCAATATCCGACTCTTTCAAGATAGAAGTTAACTGAGGACGTCTCCAACGACCAGGCTGGTTCACGTTCCACATCAATTCTACCATTTTGATATCTCCAAATTTTCCTGACTTGATATAATCCTCAGCCGCAAAGTAGTTTTGTCCACTACGACGTTGAGAACCAATTTGTACGATTTTTCCAGAGCTTTTTACGGCTTTCAATACCGCATGAGCATCATCCATCGTCTCTGCAAGTGGTTTTTCGGTATAAGTATCACAACCCGCTTGTACTGCTTCAATAGTGTGGATTGCGTGCTGGAAGTCAGCCGTAGAGATAAATACTGCATCTACTGCTTTGGCTGCATATAGCTCATCGTTATTGCGATAGGTGGTAATAGAGTTACCTAATTCTTTTTCCAAGAAAGCTTTTCCTTCTTCACGGCGACGATTCCAAAGGTCAGACACAGCTACCATTTCAAAGTTCATTTCTTTCATGAATGCTTTGAACGGAGGTACGTGTGAAGAACGGAAACGGTCAGAATAGCCAACACATCCTACACGGACACGGTCGTTGGCTCCTATAATTTTTGAGTATGATTTTGGACTAAAAGCCAAAGCACCTAAAGATGCAATAGCCGATTTTTTAACAAAGTCTCTTCTTTCCATGATAAACAGTGAGTTTGAAATGATTAGTTACTAGGTAAAATTGGGAGGTAAATATTATAGCCGTAGGCTTTATGCTGCAAGCTATATGCAGTGCTTACAGCATACGGCTTACAGCTTAAGGCTATTTTTCTATTGTTCTAATCTTTAGATTTCTGAACGATACGTTGTCGCCGTGGTCTTGGAGGAGGATATTTCCTGTTTTGCCCATGCCAAAGCCGTCGTATTTGGCGTATTTGCTACGTGCTACAAGCGCTTTGAAAATGTTACTTCCTCTTTCATATTCTACCACTTTAAAGCCATTGAGCCAGTGTTGAACAATATTGTTTGGATATACAATGATACGACCTTGGTTCCAGTCTCCAATTTTTCTTTGGAAACGTTTGTCTGGTTTATAAGAAGGAATCAAGTCATACAAGCTACCCAAGGTACGGTTACCCACTGCACCCATTTTAGCATCTGGATGTTTTTCATCATCTAATACTTGAAACTCCAGACCCACGCCAGATTTACCATTTGAGTCGAAGTCTTCGTTTACAAAATATTTTACCCCAGCATTAGCACCATCTGACAATTTAAACTCAAATGTTAGTTCGAATGCCCCGTACTGTTCGGTAGCCACGATGTCGTTGCCTGTTTCAGAGCCATCAGAAGGACTCACATTAATAGCACCATCAATTACTTTCCAGTGGATAGTCGGCATTTTATCTTGGTGAACACCTCTCCAACCTGTAAAGTCTTTACCGTTGAAAAGCAATTTAAATCCTTGTGATTTTTCTTGCTCCGAAAGGGTATTGAGGGTAAGGTTTATAACAGGAGTACTGTCGGCTGGATGAGGATGAATATCTGCACCTGTTTGAATACGGATATTTCTCCAACGAATTTGCTGTCCAGGCGCTTGGTCTTTACCGATAGAGTGTACTTGCAAAGCAATAAAGCCTTTGTCTGTTACATCATCAATCAAACAAGCTACTGGAATATCGTTAATCCAAGTACGAATAACATTGCCAATTGCCTCAACACGGTATTTGTTCCATTGTCCTCCACGTTTGAAAGCTTTTTGTCCCGCAGGGTTAATATTTGGAATATATAGCCAATCGCGACGACCTTCATCATATAAACCTCCCGACCATGCACGGTCTGATGGGTCAACCTCCATTTGATAACCATGGACACGACCGTTTTGGTAATCAGGTTTCGACAAACTTCTGAACTGGATACCTGAGTTCATGCCTTCAGCTACGTTAAGTTCTACCTCGAAAACAAAATCACCATATTCTTTTTCTGTACACAAAAAGGAGTTGGGAGTTCCTGAAACCGTTGTACCCACGATTTCACCGTTTTTAACTTCATATTTAGCTTGCCCACCAAGTTGTTTCCAACCTTTCAAGGTTTTGCCATCAAATAATGAAGTCCATTTTTCTTTTTGGGCATTAGCTGTAAAAGTGAGCGCACATACCAAAAGACATCCGTTAATAAACTTTTGTACCATAGAATTTTTTAAATAGATAGTTTTATACAAAAGTCTGGGATGTTTTTTTTTTACTCAAAATGAGTATTTAAAAAGAGACGATTTAAGGTATGCTTCCGACATAAAGCAGGATAATACCATATAAGCTAGTAGAGAGTATGCAGTGTAAAACCTAATTTTAGTAATAACGTGAACAGGCAAGGAGGCTCAAAGTGATTGTGTTAACACTCTTTGCCTGTTCACTTTGTTACTAATCAACATAAAGTAATGCTTTGTCGACTTGGGCAGGGAGTGGTCCTTTGGTGACTAATTTGAGTGCTGCCAAGTTTGCACCCGCTTGTGAGCAAACTGCTGGTGTTTTTCCTTCGCTGAAGGCTGTTAAAAATCCTGCCCAATAGGCATCTCCCGCACCTGTGGCATCTATAACTTCGATAGGTTTTACACCTACTGTAATTTTTTCTTTTCCTTTATTATAAGAAATAACAGAGCCATCGCCACCTTTTGTCAAACAAATAAGGTCGGCGCCCATAGCATGAAAATCTGCTAAAATTTGTTCCTCTGTTACTCTTTTACCATATAATCTTTCAGCGTCGTCTTCACTGAGTTTTACAAGTCCATCTTGGCCACAATATGCTGAAATAACTTTCCACGCTTGTTCTCTATCTGGCCAGATTTGAGGCGCATAATTACAATCGATACTCACACGACATCCTAAGGCATTGGCACGCTTAGCGGCATCTACAATCGTACTTTGAGCAGGTTCTTGACTCAAGGCAAAGCAAGTAGTATGGAATACCGCTGATTCAGCCAGTAGTTCGTCAGAAATGTGCTGAGGTTGCAACATGCGGTCGGCGGTGCGATAGGCGATAAAATCGGGAGTACCTTTTGTTCGAGATACCACAACGATACTAGTCGGTTGAAATGGGTCGACAGCAATGTGCTGTGTGTCGATACCAGTTTTGGCTACTTCGTCACGTAAAAAAACGCCTAGATTATCATTTCCAATACAAGAAATTAAGGCGACTGGTTGTCCCAAACGAGCCATGTTAGCGGCCATGTTGGCAGGACTACCCCCTTGAAAGCGTTCAAATTCAGGTGTTTCTAATATGCTAGAGGCTAATTCTGTTCCGATGAGGTCAACCAATAGTTCGCCTACCGAAAGTAGTACGTATTTTTTCATGATATAAAAATGGTTTTATGATTTGTGATGCAAATTAAAGATTTATTCCAAAGAATTTTATAGATTAAATAAACAAACTAATTTCCTGAAAAGATATGTACAAAACACTACCTCTCATTACAATATTCTTATTTCATCTTGCTTTTGTCTCGTTTTCGTCAAATACTACTCCTCAAAAGCAAAAAAGTACGATCAAGAAAGTTTCGGATGATGAAGCGCTCAGAAAGAAAGCCGATGCTTTGGCTCACCGTTTTGTGATTGTGGATGGTCACGTAGACTTGCCGTATCGTTTGCATGCCAAAATGGAGGACGTTTCAGTACAGACTTCGGGTGGCGATTTTGACTATGTTCGCGCCAAAAAAGGGGGCTTATCCGCACCTTTTATGTCGATATATGTGCCTGCTGATTTACAGAAAAGAAAAGGCTTTTCAAAAGCCTTAGCGGATTCATTGATTGATTTGGTAGAAAATTTAACCAAAACCTATCCCGATAAATTTGCTCTAGCCAAAAGCCCTGCCGACATTTTACAAAACTTCAAAAAGGGATTGATTTCTTTGCCCATGGGTATGGAGAACGGCTCGCCAGTAGAGAGTAATCTGGAAAATTTGAAGCATTTCTACGACCGTGGTGTACGTTACATTACGCTGTGCCACGGCGAAGATAATTTTATTTGTGACACTTCTTATGATACCACTCGCACTTGGGGCGGTCTGAGCCCGATTGGTCGTCAGGTAGTGCGTGAAATGAATCGTTTGGGTATCATGCTCGATTGTTCGCATATTTCTGATGATACTTTCGAACAAGTAGTGGCTTTGTCTAAAGCCCCTGTGATTGCATCACATTCATCTTGTCGCAGTTTCACCCCAGGTTTTATTCGGAATGCTCCCGATGTTTTGATTCAAAAAATGGCCAAAAAAGGAGGAGTAATCATGATTAATTTTAGCTCTATGTTTTTGGATTCAGCTTCAAATAAAGCCTACGAACTCAAACGCAATGCTATAAAAGCTTTTCAGAAAAGTAAAAACCTTTCTGCGGATGCACCAGAAGTACAAGCTTTTGAAAAAGAATACGTGGCTAAGTACCCAACTCCGCTAACTACTGTAGAGCGAGTGGCTGATCATATAGATCATGTTGTAAAAATTGCAGGCATCGATCACGTCGGACTAGGTTCGGATTTTGATGGGGTAGGACCCACACTTCCAGATGGTCTCAAAGACTGTTCAGAAATACCGAATTTGATTTATATTTTGTTTAAAAGGGGCTATTCAGAAAAAGCCATCGAGAAGATATGTTACAAAAACTTGTTCAGAGTATGGAATCAGGTGGATAAGGTGGCGGAGAGGAAGTAGTGCTAAGTAAAATTTGAGCGCTCTAAAATAGATATCTATCTCAGCGCTCATTAATATGAATTATTGATAAGATAGACCCACGTAGTTTGTAAGTTGATTACAAACCACGTGGGTCTATTGCTTTAAGTCCTTTGATATTCTGAAAATCGCTTATGTTATTTGTAAGGAGTATTAAATCATGTTTTAGAGCAGTAGCTGCGATACTTGCATCAGCAATTTTCTTCTTTAGATGAGAATATTTCTTTCTCAAAGCTACCACTTCATGAGCTGTGTCCTTATCAAGCGGTAATATATTCGCAAAACTAACAAACTCCCTGATTTGATCCTCTTTGGGGAATAGGTTTTGACTAGGGGCAAGGATTTCTATTTGTGTGATAACTGAAATATTGAATTCTTCGTCAATGATAGAAGCTACAAGTTTCATCCCTTGCTCGGATAGACTATTTGATAAAAAATGACCAATAATATTTGTATCAACTAAATATCTCTTTCCCATGATGCGCGTACGTCTTTAGTCTTTTTTTCTAATATATTACCCTCCTTAAAAGTAAGAATTCCCGCAAAATCTGAAGGCTTTTTGAGCTTTTCCTCTTCCTTTGGATATAGGTTTTCAATAAATTGTCTAATTTTAGCTTCTTCCGTTTGTATAGGAAAATCTGAGTTTTGAGATATTCCACTTTTTTCAAAAGACAATAATAAATCTAATACTTCCGAAAAGTTTTTATCATCGTTTATGTCTATATTTTGCTCTTTGAATTTTGACAATAAGACAGTGATAAGTTTTCTCCAATCTTCCATTTGAATAACGACAGCAACTTTAGTTTGCTCATTATCAGATATATATTGTAAGGTCATAAGCTTTTGGCATAATTGTTATTTCTGTGATTATAGAACGAAAATCCTATATCAAAGATACATGATTTTGGATAATTTCTAATTTTCTTCTTCTATTAGTGGATTAAAACCTCTCCCCATTCATCCACCTTTTCGACCGCTCTCCATTTGGCTTTATTTTATGCTTGACTTTTTAATTTTAAATGTTCTATATTTGTAGTGCACTATTTAACTAATACACTATGTTTAAATTTATTCTGACACAGCGATGGATTGTAGGGTGTATTCGATTTTGGTTGGGTTTTATCTTGCTGAGTGCAGGGGTTACCAAAATGTTACATGGCAATTTTATCCAATTGATTGGTCCTCCTTGGTTGATTGAGGTACTAGCCAAACATCAATTGGGTTTGTTTGCCGAGTTTATTGCCATTAGTCAAATCATCATTGGTTTTTGTTTGCTCGTCAAGCGATTTGCTACCCTAGGAGCAGTAATGGCTATTCCGATGTTTCTGAATATTCTGATGGTGACTATTTCACAAGACTGGCGAGGAACGCCCTATGTGGTAGGGTTCTTTTTGGCTTGTAATATTTACCTTTTGATATGGGATTTTGATAAACTCAAATTTTTGCTCACCGATCAGGAGGAGGCGATTCCGAAGGGAGGAATTATTAGAAAAGACCTACAAATAGACTTGCTATATCTCATTGGTTTGGTGCCCATATTACTGGCAGTATTGATTGCTATGCCTTTGAGAGCTTCTCAGATACTTGCATTTGGAGGATTGGTGTGGTGGGTAGGTGTGTACGTTTGGCAATTGATTAAAAAACAAAAAAATATTCATAAATAAGAAATCTTCACATCAACCTCAAAACTCAAAATATGGTTTCAATTCATAATTTAGGATTTGGTTATAGCAAGAAAAAGCCTGTATTTGAAGGGCTCAATCTTGAACTCCAAGCAGGCAATGTCTACGGATTACTTGGGCGTAATGGCGCAGGGAAATCCAGCCTACTGCGTAATATTGCGGGTTTACTTACACCTACATCAGGGCAATGCACGGTCAATGGGCATACGCCACATTTGCGACAACCGAAGTTTTTGCAAGAGTTATTTTTCTTACCAGAAGAACTACATATTCCACCCATCAGCATGAAGGAATTTGTGTCGGTGTATGCAGTATTTTACCCAAATTTTTCCCAAAACCAATTAACCGAATATCTCAAGGAGTTTGAGGTGGATAGTTCGGCACGACTCACCGAATTGTCGTTGGGACAAAAGAAAAAGGCCTTGATTAGTTTTGCGTTGGCTACCAATACACCTTTGTTGATTATGGACGAGCCTACCAATGGTTTGGATATTCCGTCGAAAAGTCAGTTTCGAAAAATCATTGCTTCTTCGATTACCAACGAAAGAGTTATTCTGATTTCGACGCACCAAGTACGTGACCTTGAATCTTTGATTGACCCGATTATTATCATGGATAACCGCGAAGTTTTGCTCAATGCAGGTACCGATGTGATAGCTGAAAAGCTTTCGTTCAAAACCGTTCAGCAAGTGACTAATCATGAGAAAGTCCTTTATTCTGAGCATTCTATTAGAGGATTTGGTATTGTGATTCCAAACGAAGATGAGTCATATACCAAAGTAGATTTGGAGTTGTTGTTCAATGCAGCTTTAGAGAAGCCACAGGTAATCAAGCAATTATTTAACTAAACTTGGAAAAACTTTTTAGATAGAAAACATGAATCAAACATTAGATATACAAAGATTAGGGTGGTTAATCAAACGCATTTGGGTCGAGAACCGAAAGCTGTTTGGCATGACCTACGTTGTAATGGTACTGTTGAGTATTGCTGCCTATTATTTATGGCGAGATGGGGATGGTGCTATCGTGGATAGAGACATCAGATTTGGAAGCTTGGTTGTCGGAATGTTCGGGCTAGGAGTATTGTTTGCCAACTATATCTTCAGAGATTTTTCTCATACACCTTCTACGATGAGTTATCTGTTGCTCCCAGCATCACATTTAGAAAAATTCTTGAGTGGGCTTTTTTATGTGTTTATTGTCTATCCAATTGTCATTATATCAACACACTCATTGATTGATTATGCTGCATTCGAAATCCTAAAGTCTTCTTATCCAAATACTCCAATGGAAAGAACGATTATTTCCTATTCAGAGCTTTTTGAAACATACTTTAGTATTCAGGATACAAGGTTTTTCAATGGGGTTACTTTCCTAATGAACTTCTGGACTTTTACGATTATGGGAACTTTATTTTTCCAACGATTATCGTTAATCAAAACGGCCTTTTTGGGGTTTTCGAGTATCGCTATCATAGCCTTATTGGAATACCTAATGATTCATTACATTCTTGGCGATTTGAGTACTATCTCGTTTAATCCCGAAAAAGGCTCGCTTTTAACAGCGTATATCACTGTAGGTATCGTTATGCTTCGCTTCGTTCTACCTCTGTTTTGGTTGTTGATTGCATATTTAAAGTTAAAGGAAAAGGAGGTTTAACATCATGGAATTTAGAGAAAACCAAGCCATATATCTCCAAATAGCAGAGCTAATTTGTGAGAGAATACTGCTCAAACAATGGGCATCAGAAGATAAAGTTCCTTCTGTCAGAGAACTTGCCGTTCAATTAGAAGTTAATCCCAACACAGTTATGAGAACGTATGATTTTTTAGAACAAAAAGGTATCATTTTTACCAAAAGAGGCATGGGATTTTTTGTATCAACCGATGCACACGATAAAGTGACGGAGTTTCGACGTGAAGAGTTTTTACAAAATGAATTACCTCAGTTCTTCAAAGCCATTCACTTATTGGGAATCGACTTTTCAGAATTACAAAATAGATTTGAAGCTTTTAAAACCGAAAATTATTAATCCATGAAGACATCCAACAAACTCCTTGTGACAATGGCAGCCTTGGTCATCATAGGGTTACTAAGTTTTAATATTACTTTAAAAGGCAAATTGGTTGAATATAAAGAGACTCATAAGAATACAAAAGTAGTCCTAAAGCCATTCAAATATCTGACACTTAGTGCAAAAGCTGTAAGGTATGTAAATGTGGATATTGCCCAAAATCCAGAATATGCTTTGTTAAGTGCTAAGGAAGGTATTACACAAAAATATGTGGGTGATACCCTCGTGCTAGAACTCAACGAATCCGTAGACTATATGCAATTACAGTTGCCAAGAGTTTTAGGTATCAATGTGACAAACGGAGATGCTATCCAAATAAACATAGGCAATACTTTTAAAGTGGATAGTCTATGGATAAAATCACAGATTCCTAGCACGACACTCGAATTAAAAGGCATCGAAACTGCCAAGCTGGATTTGTACTCTTCAAAGTCCTTAATTGTCAACTTGGATCATATAAAAGCCGATCGTTTAGCTATAAATGGAGGAAGAAATAGTGAGCTAAGCCTAAAAGACACGAAAGTTCAACCCAATCAGTTGATCTTGAGCGACAGTATTGCTGTACAGGTTTTGGGTAAAGATGCCATGAAGATATTGAATAAATAAGGAGTCATAAAAAATGCACAAAGAGGATTTAGCTTCTTTGTGCATTTTTTTTAGTTAATTTCTTAGTGTCTCGAAGTTTACTTTTACCAGCATTGTTCATGTTCTGATAAATTACTAGTTCAAGACTTGGTCATGAACCAGGGAGGTTTCTAGGGTACAACTCTAATCGCACACTTACATTTCGTGTGGATATAATTAAACAATTAGTATTGCCCTGGAACATTAGTTATATTGTGAAGCCAGTATTTATACTTCTTTTTTCCTATCTTTTTAAATGAATTTCTGTTTAGAGACTTAGAAATCATCATTATCTGACCACGCCTTTCTATTTGTTCCTCTGTACAATTATCTCGATTATGTGAATGTCTAAAATAAGGAAGGACAAAACAACATTCTATTTTTCTCGACGTCCAAAAATGCTTGTGCCACTTGCCTTCAGTGTTATAAAGTATTCTTCTCAGTTCTGGAATGATGAGGGAATCTTCTTCACTATATGTCGGGCTTGATATTTTGTTGACAGAAAACGATTTTACTTTGCCATTCCCATCAATGGTAAAATAAAAAAATGCTGCCCATCCATTGCAATGAAGACTATCATAATCTGATTTCCCTCGAACACCTCTGTTAATAAGATCGGTAAATGTTGCCTTTTTATGCGCTCGATCATATACCCAAAGTTTAGGTTTTCGAGTATCAGTCAGAGAACATGAACCTAAATACAAGCTCATAAAGCTAATTATTGTAATACGTAACATTGATTTTGTGGTAGATTTTATTTATTGATTAACGATCCATTTGTCCCACTGAGATTGGATTTAGTGTCATCCCAACAAATTTTATTGCAGAAGCCCTAAAGTCTACCGATTTATAAACGGAAGAATCTACAGTAGATTCATGCTGAGGAAATGTAATCAATGATAGAAAATCAATAGTAGATCTCATACCCAAGGCATCAGGTTCCATTATTTCTGTAGCATTTAATGGAATACAATCTCGTCTTTTCATGACGATTCTAATTGGAAGTAAAAAGACTAATGAAGGATTTGCTTCTTTGCAGTTCTTAATACTCCATATTGATTCCGTGTTGATAAGCGATTTTCTTACCAAACTCATGATTGTTGTATCGACCAAGTTCTTGGAAAATTGGAGCGTTTTAATTTTACCACTTCTTCTATCTAGCTCAAATCTAGCAGAAAATATAAATTCTGCACATTTCCTATAATGAGACTGATTAACCAATTTCAGTAGTTCTAACCATATTTTCTCCTCTGGTTGGAGTTTTGACCTAGACACAGTGAGCTCTTGCGCTGGTGCAGTAGAACAAGCCATAAGTTTCAATAGCATAATTAGAGATATGGTTTTTTTCATCGGGTTAATGTTTCGGTAGATTGGACTTTGGTGTATGTGTTTGATAATGAATATTTTTCATTGTTTGTGTTTTCGTTTAGCTGTCATTGGAGCGAAGAATAGCATTTAGGAAATGATTGCCTTAAAGATTGTAGATGAACCTATTTGTATTTAACTCCACATACTATAGGGTTAAGTGTCATACCTACAAATTTAACCTTGGGAACGCTAAATATATCGTCTTTGTAAACCGCAGAATCTGTTGCATATTCGGTTTTTGGAAAGGTAATCATGGACTTAAAATCCAATGATTCTCTAACACCTGGCATATCTTCAAAATTGGATGAAGGAATATGGTTACAGGCTCCTTCCTCCTTATGTATCCCTATACTAATAGGGAGTAAAAAAAGTAAGGAAGGGTTATTTTTTTTGCAATTTTTAAGAATCCATATTGACTCCTTATTGTAGAGAGCCTTCCTAACAGAACTGATTATTGCAGTATCAAGTAAGTTCTCCGAGAACTTGAGATTTTTGAAGCGCCCTGATTTTTTATCAAGTTCAAACTTAATAGAAAACATATATGAACCACACTTTTTAAAATTTGCTCTGTCGAGTACCCTCCATAATTCAAATTGAATTTCTAGCTCTGGCTGAAGTTTTGACTTAGACATGGGAAGTTCTTGTGCTAGTAAAGTAGAACAAACAGTTAGTTTCAATAGTACAATCAGAGATATGATTATTTTCATTGAGTTAATGTTTCAGTAGATTGGATTTAGGTGTATGTATTTGATAATGAATACTTTATTGTTGAGTGTTTTTGTTTCTCCTTCTTTGTTTCTTTTTATTCTAATTTCTTAGTGTCTAGAATTTTACTTTTACCAGTAAGGTAGCAAACCAGACCGAATAAAATGACATAAATCTCAAGCTCATAGATTTTGAAAAAAAAATAAAATAACCATTAGAAGACCAACGGTGAAGCTTGCTACTTTGTAGAATTGATGTTTATTGTTCATGTTTTGATGAATTACTAGTTCAAGACTTAGTCTTGGACTTATTTTTTTAAACAGTTTATAAACTGAAACAAACGCCAGTCCGAGACTAAGTGTCGGACTAGGGAAGTATTCTGAGAACTTTTTTATGCTCTTTTATTTTATGCAAAAAACAGTGCATAAAAAATAACTATTCCTCCAACTGCCGTTGATAGGACTTCTATCAAAATCATGAGCTTACTTCGATTTATTTTCATTGCGTGAATAGATTGATTTGTATTCATTAAATTAACATCAACTTACGGATATATGATGAACTAATAACTTCTTTTATTTTAACTGAAGGTATTGAAAATAAATAGCTTAGTCAATCATTAAACATCAATAAATAAAAAATTAAGTAAAAGCTTATCCTTGGTCAATATCACATCACATGATTATTTCGTTATGTAAACCCTGTAAGGTATAGAGTCGTATAGATAAAGACTTGTTTTTATACCCTTTTCTCAACATCTTACATTCAAATATCCCAACCCGATGGTGCATTTTGTGAAAGGCATTTTCCAAAAACAAACTTATCTTGTAAATTGCACCAAATACCATAACGAAGACCGAAATGATCAAAATTCCAACAAATTCTAAAAAAGACGTCTATACTCACGCAGCCATTATTGTATGCCTATTAATGGTCTTATTTTTTGGATTTTTCTTTATTTACCTTCCTTGGAGTACCAATCACGGCGAAACGATTACTGTTCCTAGCTTGAAAGGCTTGACAATGGAGGAGGCCGAAGACCTATTGGATGAAAGAAATTTGGACTACGAAGTGACCGATAGTACTTTTACGCCAGGTAAAAAACCGCTTACGGTACTTTCTCAGTATCCGCTCGAAAACTCTAAGGTAAAACAAGGACGAAAAATTTATTTGACCATCAATACCGAAACGGCTCCAATGATTAAGCTTCCTAAACTGACCGAAATGTCAGTGCGAAGTGCCGAACAACAGTTGTTGATTGCGGGTTTGCTCAAGCCTTCACTTGAATACCAAAACGATATTCGTGAAAATGAGGTACTCGAAGTAAAATATCAAGGTACGAAAATTGATGCTGGAACGTTAATTGCAAAAGGTTCGAAGGTTACGCTCATCGTGGGCAATGGCACAGGTAATGTCGAGTTAGAGATTCCCTGTTTAATAGGCAAACCGCTCGATGAAGCTATTATCATAATTTCTGGTTCTGGTTTACAAAAAGGAACCGTTATTTATGACCCAGATTCTACCGAACCAGCAGGCACTGTGATTCGTCAAAATCCTGCTTGTGAAGATGGCAAAATTAAAGCTGGCGAAATGATTGACCTTTGGGTAGCGGGTAACCCTCCGTCTGGAGAATAAACCTACCAATAGGTATTTAATAAAGTTCAAATGAAAAACATTTCTTCTTACACTTTTATAGGTTCTAAGAAGCCTTTCTGCGGAAAGGGTAAAAAAGGGTGGTTAATTTTTTTACCACTCTTTTTTATTGCTCAATTCCGTACCTTGGCTCAAATACAAACGATTCCACTTGGCACTCCTGTTACACCTAGTGCTGCAAGAGTCGCTGCTACCAACGCAGTGAAGCTCCCATTCTTTGACGATTTTTCGTATGGACTCAAACTCAATACCAATAATTGGCTGAGTTCGGGAGGTACTTTGGTCAACAATGATTATGCGACAAATCATCCTACCATCAATATGCTTACTTTTGATGGACTCAAAGCGGATGGTACGCCTTATAACTTTGTCAATAGTTTGGCTGAAGGTCCTACCGATACCCTTACGTCTCAAGTATTGGATTTGTCCAATTATTTGCCTGCCGATTCTCTGTATTTGAGTTTCTTCTGGCAAAATAGCTCTCTGGGTGATAAGCCCAATACCAATGATTCTTTGAGAGTACAGTTTTTAACCAATGGCGGTATTTGGCAAACGGTTTGGGTAAAGAAAGGAGATCAGGAAGTAGCCAATTTCCAACAAGTATTGATTCCGATTCGAGCACGCAATTTGTACTTTCATAATCAATTTCAGTTTAGATTTCAAAGTTTTGGTCGCCAGTCTGGACAGTTCGACATTTGGAATATCGACTATATTTATTTGAATACCAAGCGCAATCAAAACGATAAATACTATGCGGATTTGGCGGTAAGACGAAATATGCCATCGTTGCTCAAACGTTACCGAGCCATGCCCGTAAGGCAGTTTATGCGTCGCCCAACACAGGAACTCAATGATTCCTTGAGTACAGATGTCGTGTATTTGAACCAAACGGCGGTTAACAACTTTTTTGATTATGATTTTAGTGTAAAAGATTTATTGACTAATACAACCCTACAAAAAGCTACTCAGACCAACGTGGTAATTAGTCCTAATCCAGCGGGTTTATCCAGTGTGAAAATTGCACAAAAACTAGCTACAACCTTAAGCCAACTGAGTAATGACAAATACAGTTTACAAAGTACATTTGCGCTAAAAACTACCGACGACGGTGTTATTATCAATAGAAAGCAAAATGATACCATTCGTATAACAACGGAGTTTTCGGACTATTATGCCTATGACGACGGAACAGCAGAGGCAGGGGCATACTTAGGTAAAGGCTTTGGACGCATAGCCGCGCAGTTTACCAATAATTCCAATGATGTGGTTTCGGGTGTTCGTATCAATCTCTTACCTATGTTGACCAATCTTGAGGGTAATGCAATCACGATTCAGATTATGGAAAATGACAGAGGAAAACCCGGTAATGTGATTCGTTCATTGTATAGTAAGGTGTCGTATAGCAAAGTTGTGAATGGCTTTATTGAATACACTTTTGACCCCGTTGCAGTAAAAGATACTTTCTATATTGGTGTTTTACAATACACCGATGGCGAACCTTTGGTTATTGGTTTAGATAAAAACTCTTCACAGTTTTCTTCAAAATATTTTTATAATTTGGGTACGCAATGGGTAAATCTTGCCACCCAAACCAATAATGCCGACTTTAAAGCCGCAAATGGCGCTTTGATGATGCGACCAATCATGGGAGGAACGGTGAAGGATGTTATTTTAGGTACAGAAAAAGATATTCAAGACCAACAATTGGTGGTATTCCCCAATCCTGCGAAAGATTATGTTTCATGGAACGATCCAACCTTACGCAATATCGAACTTATCGATTTTCAGGGTCAAAGTATTTTGAAACAAAGAGTTTCTGAAAGCAGAGTTTCAGTCGAAAATCTTAATTCGGGCATATATTTATTGTTACTCTCAGACGAACGTAATACATTTGTTCGCAAAATCAGTATCGTTCGTTAAATGGTGACCTCAACGAAGTAAACAGAATAAAACATGGATATTACAGTAGAAGAATTAAAACAACGCCTAGATGCTGGCGAAGAATTCAACTTTCTTGATGTAAGAGAAGAATACGAATACGAAGAAGATAACTTAGGCGCATTGTTGATTCCACTAGGCGAGTTGCCAGATCGTTTGGAAGAAATCGAAGGCTGGAAAGAACAGGAAGTAGTAGTTCATTGTCGCTCAGGTGCTCGCTCAGGACGTGCAAAGGCATTTTTGGAAGCACAAGGATTTGCCAATGTTAGAAACGTGTTAGGCGGAATTTTGGCTTACAACGATTTAGACTAGGTTCTTGAAAAACATGAATTAAAATGGTTCGGGCGAAGGTCTGAACCATTTTAATTTTGATGAAATAAAATACGATTAATTAGGCTACTAATTGGACGAGTTTCTTGAGTGTAGAATAGATTTTTCTTTTACTCGAATGCCGATAACTGACCGCCCAAAGCCCCACTATTATGATTGATATTTCAGCAGAAGAATTTAAAAATCGACTTCCCGAGCTTCAAATCGTAGATATTCGTACCGAAGCAGAGGTGCTAGATTTTGATTTGGGTGGATTGCATTTACCCTTTGACGAACTATTAGAAAAGCTTGATACGATAGATTTTTTGAAAAATCAGGAATTTGTCATCATTTGCTACACAGGACTTCAAAGTAAAGTAGCAGCTACAATCCTCAGAAAAAGAGGCTTCGAAGGGGTACGCAATCTTACAGGTGGTATAGAGGCGTTTCTGAGTCTTTAATCCATTTAGAAATTAAAAATTGACTCGCAGAGCAAGTGCTATTTAATTTTTAAACTCAAAACACGTCATTCTTAACTCAGTACTCCTAACTTATTCTTAGAAAAGTTTTAAATTTGGGTTTCAGATACACAACGAATTCCATTTAAACAATAATCCCATAAACCGAATGTTAGCATATATAGATTGGTTCACAAGTTCTGATATTTTCACATTTCCCGAATCTTTACCTTTAATAGGTGGCTTACCTGTGCGATGGTATGGGGTAATGTTTGCCACAGCTTTTTTATTAGGCTATCAAGTTATTTCATATTTTTTCAAAAAAGAAGGTCGTCCGCTCGAGCAAGCCGATGAGTTATTGCTGTATGCAATGATCGCCACTGTGCTTGGCGCTCGAACGGGACATTATTTCTTTTATGAATATCCAACTTTATTGAGTAACCCCGGTCATTTCTTCTGGTCAATGATTCGTCCACCTTATGCAGGTTTGGCTAGTCATGGGGCTGCTATAGGCTTATTTTTAGCCTTCTATTTGTATGTTCGCAAGCACAAAGATATTAGCTATTTGTACGTAACTGACCGTGTTGTACCTACAGTTGCCTTGGGCGGAGCTTGTATTCGTATTGGTAATTTGATGAATTCTGAAATTGTAGGTAAAGAAACTGATGTGCCTTGGGCATTCAAATTTTATAATGATCCATCGCTTAATCACGACTACTTTGCTGTAGTGCCTCGTCACCCAGCACAATTATATGAAGCACTTTCTTGTATTGTCTTGTTTGTTATCCTTTTTATGATTTGGAATAAGAAAAAAGAAAAAACTCAAGAAGGCTTAATGACAGGTGTATTCATGGTAGTCTTATTTATTCTTCGTTTCTTCTATGAATTTATCAAAGAAAATCAAGTAAGCTTCGAAGATGGTATGAGCCTTAATATGGGACAATGGCTAAGCATTCCAGCTATTTTGTTTGGATTAGGAGTACTTTGGTATTCGTTTAAGAATAAGAAGGCTGTTTAGGAGAAAAGGTACAAAGTAGCAAAGGCACAGAGGGACAAAGTGTGAATTGAGGCACAAAGTGATAAAGGCACAAAGGCACAAAGTGCGAATTGAGGCACAGAGAGATAAAGGTACAGAGGCACAAAGTGTGAATTGAGGCACAGAGAGATAAAGGTACAGAGGCACAAAGTGTGAATTGAGGCGCAAAGTGGAATTATTCAAAATCTTCACTTTGTGCCTTTGCACCTTTAGGCCTGTTCCCTCTTCACCCTTTGTCCCTCTGTGCCTTTGTGCCTGTTTCCTCTTCACACCTGTTTACTTTTTTGTGACATTTATTTGATTTTTGCGTAACATAAGTGCTTGATTTATCAGTAGATAAATTGTAAATTGAATAAAAATAACTTCAACTTATCACCCAAACACAAATCACTCATGGAAAATAATCAAACTGAACCTACTCCAAAAGGACAAATTGAAGAATTAAAAGATGCAGCTGTAGACAAAATTGAGGACTTAGCTGCAACAGCAGGTGAGAAAATCAAAGAAGTTACAGGAGTAGATGTAAAAGCAAAAGCTGAAGAATTAGCGTCTGAAGCAGGTGCAAAACTCGAGGAACTTGCAGATGCAGCAGATGATAAAATTGAAGAAGTATCAGCAGTAGTTTCAGAAAAAATTGATGCTGTCGAAGATAAAATTGAAGAACTAATTGGTGGTGACTTAGGCGAAAAAGCGGAAGAGTTAAAAGCCCAAGCCGAAGAAAAACTAGAGGATATTCAAGAAGCCGCAGCTGAAAAAGTTGAAGAAGCAAAAGAAGCTGCTTCTGGCTTGTGGTCAAAAATTAAAGGAGTTTTTGGAGGTAATTAATCATTTGTCGTTCCAAGATTTGGAATGAATATCAGTATCCAAACATTCATCAAAAAAAGCGGTCGAAAATTACTTTTCGACCGCTTTTTTTGAATACTGAAAAAATATCACTCATTCACTAAATCATAACTCATTATGTCTATTGTGGATAAACACTGTCTGTTTTGAGCTTTACAATACTTCCTGTTTTTAGAATACGTTTGGCTCTCAAATATCTTTTGACATTGTATTCGTCGAAATTAGGCGCCGAATTACTCACGCTTCCAATACGGACTTTGTCGGAGGCATGGATAAACTGATTATTTCCAATCCACATGCCTACATGCACCACACGTTCAGAACCATCTTCTCGTTTTTCACCAAAGAATAGCAAATCTCCTTCTTTCAAATTGCTCCAAACCCCTGATTTATCAATCGTTTCTCCTACCATTACTTGCTGCGATGCATCACGTGGTAATAAGATGCCATTTAGGAAATAGATAGTTTTGGTAAAACCACTACAATCAACACCTTTAAACGAAGTACCTCCCCACAAATAAGGAACTCCCATCAAACGTTTAGAGGTATTCACCAAGGCATCTTCGGTGGCAGTGGTTGTGCTCACCCAATGCTTGACTAAATCCGCTTCTTTCGTAGATATGTATCCCAAACGATTATCGGGTAATACTACTTCGTAATAGCCATTTTTCTCTGCTTTCAATTCTGTCACACAACCAGCTACAATATCTGAGACAGGCGTTGAGTTATTGTTAGCTTCGCTATAAACTGTGCCAAATGAATTGGTATAAATCACTTTACTTTTCTCTTTCCAAGTAGTCAACTGTTCGGTAGTAATGGCAGTTATGGCGCCACGGTCAACCCATGCAATATAGTGATCGGGTGTTTGTACTAAAAGCCAACCATTATCCTCTCTATCCAAAATACGCACTGGTGTACCCATCAAGGCTTGCGATGCCATTTCGCCCGAATGACGCGGACTGTATCTAAGATTACAAACAGAAACCTCCACCAAGCCCCATACTTTTTCGCCCAACTCTACAGCAGGAAGTGTACGAATTTGATCAACAATTTCGAGTTTTTCATTTTTTAGTCTTTCTAATAAAAAGCTTTTAGCACCAATAAGATTGGTCTTTCCCGTCAAAATCAATTGGTTTTTTTGACGATAAGCATCTATTTGAAAAATAGCAGTTCTTTTATCGGGAGCAAAGCGGTGACTGAATTGATCAATGACTTGTGTAATAGAAGAGTCGGCCTTAGTACGTTTTGCGTTATTGTTTTTTCCTGGGTTTAACCACGTTGAGCCTAACAGCACAACCCAAGAAAATAGAATTAGTAATAGCTTCATAATAAAAATTAGGGTTTAAGACGCCCTCTTCAACCCACAAAAACTATGCCGAGCAAAGACTTATTTGTCATACTGAAACTTAAACTTGCTCAAATTGGGAAGGTGTTTTTTTGGTCTATTGGACTCGTATTGATATACAAGTTCTCCTAAGTTTTTCATAAAAGGGAAACCAATGGTATCGTAGTCATACTTGCTATCGTTGAAAATTTGGTCTTCATTGCATAAAATCACGGCTGATAACATAAACTCGATTCCTTTTTCAAAATCAACGATATAGGCATTGTCTAACAAAAAGCCATAAGCATCGCCTACTTTGTTGAAAATGCGAATATTGGGATTAATCACAGCATCTTTTTGTCCTCCATACATCAGAAACTTACAATACGCTGGCCAATAATCAGGAAGACTGTACGCAGGGTATTTGCTTTCTGTAGGCATTTGGGACATATATTTGTGCAAAAACTGATAGTCTTCAGTCGTCAAATCAAAGCGTTGTTCTTTGGGAACAGCATTGTGGAAAATAATCGAGCGTAATAACTGTTGTTGTTCGATTAAAGGGAAAAAGTTCTTTTGAGTAAAATCAAAAGGCTCATTTATCGTAGCATCTCCTTTAATGTATCCTTTTCCCAATTTGATAGGTTCAACTGGAAAATATTCCTTCGATGCGGTAATCATTGGCTGTTCATAAACCACTTGACCATTTTCTTTGAAGCTAGTAGGATTAGTTCTTTTATTCTGCTCAACACTCATACCAACCTCCAAGCGATGGACAATTCGGGTATCTTTCAAGCCTTTTGTTCGTAAACGATCATTAAATCCCTCTTGTCCCATAAATTCATATAGGCGATTGAAGGCATCATTATCCGATACCATTAAGATTTTTTTGGCATAATGAGCTACCGAAGCCATGCCATTGGCAGAAGTGCTATCTCCTGTCACAGGGGTATGACGTTCGTATTCAGCACCCGTAAACATGGGGGTATCTTTGCTAAGCCCTTTTTTGTTGAGCTGGTTGATTTTTTCTAAAGCCAATACGCAGGCTGGAAGTTTTACCGTACTAGCAGGATAAAAATACTCTTGAGGATTAAGTCTAAACCCATAGGTCGTGAAGCTCGGACGATTCAAGACATCTCTATCTATTTGGGTGTAGACAATTTGAACCCGAAGTCTATCAGCATTATCAAGAATAAATTGAAATTTTTCTGGTTGAGATTTCATCAACTCAGGCAGTAACTGAAAATCTATTTTTTGAGCATAAAGCTGTGTTGACATTGCCAAGATTGTCAAGAAGATTATAAGTGTTCTTTTCATCTGTTCAAACGGTTCAAATATCAATTGAGAGTGCAAGCAGTATTTAGTTATGGTCATAGAGGTGTATAAAAGAGTTATCCTAAGTCATGTGCTTGCAGTAGCAATCATGAATCTTTTATACACCTCCATATAGTGTTTTACAATTTTTCCCGATAATACAGTTTTCTTTTGAAATCCTTATCCTGTTATTTTAGCAAATTGGTTGCACAATTGTGCTAAATACAAAAGTTCGTCTTCATTGTGCATCGCACTAATCACCAAACGGCTCACGGGTTTGTCATGTACCGTAGGATAAGGGAAGCAGGATGTCATGACTCCATGGTTTTTCAAAAAGTCATGTAATCCTTCTCGGTGGGTACAAAATGCAGGGTAATTTTTGATAGTATCCAAGTAATCTACTTCAAGGTTTTCTGTAAAATATTGGATATTCTTTTGGAGCTTTTCTTTTTGCTCATAATACAATCCTGTACTAAGCATAAAGGCATCCAATAGGGCAGGCATCATGGGTGAGGCTCCCGCAAACATAGGCGTGTGGCGGAGATGATTGATAATTTCGGGTTTACCCAAAATCACACCACCAGTCATACCCATAGCCTTGTTAAGCGAGCCTGTCACAATTAAATGAATATTATCGTTAAAGTCTGGTTCAAAATCCAAAAAGTCCGCTACATGTTGAATACCCAAGCTATGCGAAGCATCAATTACAACGACGATTTCTTTATTTTTTGGTAAAGTTTTAATCCAACTAAAATCAAAGTCTTCCACATACGGCGAGCCTACCGAATCAGAACAAATCACAATTTTTTCAGCAAGATTTTTCGAAATATTTTCTGAAATCGTACTCGCCCATTCTTCATAAGAATCAATTGGCAAGTGCTTGTGGTATGGCCAAAGAGCAGGGTGTGTTTTGGGTGCTATTTCAACATGATATTCCAAACTTTGATAGTACGATACCGTCACCTGACCTGCCGACATACCCGAAGCGACAGTCAAAGCTGCAGGCGCTCCAAAAAACTGAGCTAAAGCTTGCTCTGCCTCTTCATAGATAGAAAGGCGAACATTGTTGTTTCTAGAACTTCCCCACGAACTTCCCCACTGAACTAAAGATTCAATCAGATTTCGTTTGAAAGTAGGATGCTGTGCAATACCCAAGTACGCCGTACCACTAAACCAATAGTAATCTTGGTCTATAGTTTGGAGTGTATTGTTAGGTATTTTGGATGAATAAAAAATCATGACTTTACTTTGGATAAAACGTAATTAAGAGAGTGTTTACAAGTCAATTTTATAGTAAGAATATGTTTAAATTTTATAAATTATTAGTAATGAGAAAGTTTGTAATTATTTTCCTGAAATCCTGTTGTTTGAGCCGCAGGCGAGGTGGGTCGCCACTCCGATTAGGATTTCTTGACTTTCTTTTGCGGCCGCCGCTGCGGTTACTTTTCTTGTGTTAGACGGGCACGCCTAGTGAAGAAAAGTAAGGTGTGGCGAAGAGAAAATTTGTTTTTCTGATACGTGCTAAATAAAATTTTTACACATACTCTAAGAATTTGGAACATGTATGTTTAATTTTTAGCCTATTGCTCAAAGCATTAAAGCTTAATGCAGCTAAAATCATTTTAGATTTGCGCCAGTTCCATTTTCATCGGCATAAATCACTTTACCATAATCGATGATAACTCCAGTAGAAATTTGATCATCGACCAACAAAATACCGTCCATATCAACATAATCCAATAATGGCAACAGCTGAGCAATAGCCGAGCAACCAACATTCGATTCGGTCATACAGCCTACCATCACTTTCAAGCCTAGCTTTTTGGCATGAGCAATCATGCGTAGGGCAGGAGTGAGACCCCCGCATTTCATCAACTTAATATTTACACCATGAAAAAAGCCATAACATCTCGCAACGTCTTCTTCTACAATACAACTTTCGTCAGCAATAATCGGGAGTACAGATTCTGCAAATACCTTTTTCATTCCTTCCCAATTATCTGCTTTCATCGGTTGTTCGATAAACTCAACACCCAAATCCTTTAAGGCAATAGCATTTTGTATTGTTTCTTCCACGCTCCAAGCGGTATTGGCATCTACTCTAAACACTGCGTCTGTATGCTTGCGCAACTCTTGTACAATCTTGATATCTTCTTTGGTGCCTAATTTGATTTTATATAATGGGAAAGGCACTTCTTGCATTTTATCCACCATTTTTTCCAAAGTATCTATCCCGATAGTGTAATCAGTAATAGGATTATTGCTAGGGTCTAGTCCCCAAGCTTTGTATAGAGGTAATCCCTTTTTCTTAGCCCAAAGGTCATTAGCCGCAATATCCAACGCACACAATGCAAAAGGATGTTCATCCTTTAAATAAGGAAATACATCTTCCCAAAATTGTTTTGGGTCTTGCAAATCATAGCTTTCTACAAAGTCTCTCACTGATTCCAATTGAGCAGTCATTTTGTCCATAGTCACGCCATAATATGGCGTTTCTGTAGCCTCACCAAATCCTCTAAAATCACCATCTTGTAGTTCGACAATCAAAGTTGGTTGTATATCTCGCGACTCGTGAGTAATCGTAAATGTGTGTTTTAGGGGTAATTGGAAAGTGTGAAGTACCAGTTTCATAATCAAAAAATTGGGTTGAATGAAGTATGTTATATCAGAAAGTACAAGAGCAATAAGCGCAGTAGCCTATTGCTCTTATGAGAAAAATTCAATTTAACGAAAACGTACGAAATTTACTATTTCTCCAATTTCAAAATGAGATTTTTCAGACGACAGTTCTACAAATCCATCACAGTTGGTCAAATTGGCAAAGTCTGCCGAGCCACTGCCCTCAAACGGAATAGCCAACATTTTCCCATTTTCAAAATATACCTGTGCTGGTGCAAAATACGTAAGCGCTGGTTTGAAAAACACCTCTTTTGCCAAACTCACTTGCTCTACTCTAGGTTTTTGCTGTGCAATTACGGGTAAAGCATATTTACAAAAGCACAAGAAAGTTGAAACAGGATTGCCTGGAAGAGCAAAAACCAATTTTGTGCTTTCGCTATGTTCAATATCCTTTACTCCAAACCAAAATGGTTTTCCTGGCTTTTGGGCTACTTTATGAAAACATTTTTTTACACCTAATTGAGCTAATATCTCAGGAACATAATCTTTCTTTCCTGCCGAAACACCACCGCTTAGCAAAATGACGTCATGCTCTTCTAAAATTTGAGTTAGCTTTTCCATTAATACTTCAGGGTCGTCGGTCAAATGAAACAATTGCGCTTCGATGTTCCAAGTTTGTAACGCCGCTGCCAACATATAAGAGTTTGACATACGAATTTGATGGCTTTCGGGCTTTATCGAAATATCTACTAATTCGTCACCCGTCGAAATCACCGCCACTTTCGGCGATGCTACTACCTGTACCTCTTGCTTACCGACTGATGCCATTACGGCAATTTCGGCTGGACTAATTCTGATACCTGCTTCTAATAGCGTTTGTCCAGCGATTTTGTCAGAACCTTGTCGGTGTACATTTTGCCCACGAGTAATTTCTTCAAATGGAATCGTAATTTTAGCTACTTTTTTCCCCTCTATTTCTTCTACAAGGATGTCCTCATACCGTACCACCGTATCGCAACCCAAAGGCAAAATGGCTCCTGTCATAATTTCGATACAGGCATGTGTATCTTGAAGCTGTTTTTGCGTTTCACCAGCAAACTGAATTTGCTCGACCAAGATTGCTGCTGGATTAATACCTTCAAAAGCAAAAGCAATACCATCCATCGCTACGCGATTAAAAGGAGGAAAGTCTCTGTCTGCCGTAATGCTTTCAGCTAAGATTCTGCCTTTTGAACTTAGCAAAGCTACTTTTTCGTTTTGCTTTGGAAATGTATATTGTTGAATAATCTGGTAAGCCTCCTGTGATGTTATCATAACATTGAGAATGTTTTTTAGCTTTTTTCCTTTTATGATAAAACTTGAAAAGACAAATTTCTACAATTTACCTTACCTTTTGAGGAGGCGTACCGTATTTTTGTAAAAAACATAGCGCAATGACACAAGAACAATCAGAAAATAAAGACTTTTCACATTTAGATACTCAGCATAACCCTTCTATGGTGGATGTTTCGGGCAAAACTATTACCAAACGCACCGCAACGGCCAGAAGTATTATAGCACTTACGCCCGAAATTGTGGCGCAATTTGTCAATGGCGATATCCAGACTAAAAAAGGGGCGGTTTTTCAGACAGCTATTATTGCTGGTACAATGGGAGCAAAAAAGACATCAGATTTAATTCCTCTATGTCATCCACTAGGATTGGATTCATGTAAATTCAATATCGAAATACAAGGCAACGATGTTATCATTGATTGTATGTGTACTTTAGCAGCCAAAACTGGTGTCGAAATGGAAGCTCTTACAGGTGCAACCATTGCCGCATTGACCGTATATGATATGTGTAAAGCTTTTTCCCATGATTTAGTGATTAAAGAAACCAAACTCTTGTCAAAAACTGGAGGGAAAAGCGATTATAAAGCCTAATGAATGGATTGATACTTTCGGGAGGACAAAGTTCTCGTATGGGTCGTGAAAAACGATTGATTCAATATCATGGGAAAACTCAAGAGGCTTATCTGTTTGAGTTATTAGGGAAGTTTTGTGAAAAAGTCTTTGTTTCATTGAATGCCAACCAGCATAGCGACTATCCTTATATATATGATGCCTATCATGAAATGAATAGTCCATTGGTGGGTATTCTTTCTGCTTTTCAGCACGAGCCCGAACAAGCTTGGCTGGTGGTAGCTTGTGATATGCCTTTTGTTACTCATGAAACGATTCAATATTTGATTGAAGCCAGAGATATATCTCAAAAAGCTACCGCTTTTCAAAACCCCGACGAGCTTTTTCCTGAACCACTCATTACCATATATGAACCGAGTATTTTTTCAGACTTATTACAGGCCTATCAGCAAGGAAGAAAATCGGCTATGCGAGTATTATCTCAGCAACCGATTAAGTTGATTCAGGCTCCTAATCCACAAATGCTAAAAAGTATTAATACGCCAGCAGAATATGAGGAGGCTATCAGGAAGTAATAGTCTAGATTAATTCCTCATGACAAAATGAAAACATTTTTGCCTAATGCCAATGGCTGATGGCTTAAAGCGCTTTAATTATACATCCGAAATCCGCATTCGAATTTATGTCATCTCATCATATTATACGTGACGAACAAGAACCTGCCTTAATTATTGCTAACGGCGAAGCTTGTAGTCAAGAGTTACTTGGACAGTTGCTGGAATGGTCTCCACTTATTGTCGTACTTGATTCTGCCATTCACCGAGTTCTCGAATTAGGCATAAAAGTGGATGTATTACTTGGGGATTTTGATCGCGAGTTAGATACTGACGCCATTCGTTCTGCCCAGTATCCGATTGAAATCGTCCACACGCCCGATCAAGAAAAGCATGATTTAGAAAAAGCTTTTGAATATTTGATTGCACGAGGTTTTCCTGCCGCCAATGTCGTATGGGCCACTGGTCGCCGTGCCGATCATACGATGACGAATATTACGAACGTTGTCCGCTTTAGAGATCAGCTCAAAATTGTCATGATTGATGATTACTCTAAAATATATCTCTTGCCCTATCAATTTGAGAAGTGGTATACAAAAGGTACACCTATCTCTTTGATTCCAATAGGTGATGTACAAGGTATTCAAACATCAGGCTTAAAGTATAATCTATTTGACGAATCGCTATCCCTAGGCTATCGAACAGGTTCAAGTAACGAAGCCGAACAAGATGGATTCGTAAAGATATCTTATAAAAAGGGGGATTTACTGATGATGGAGTGTACGGATTAAAAAAGGCTTTAAGATAAAACCATCCTAAAGCCCATTGCTTATACAAATTAAGATCTAAACTGATCGTCATTACTAGTCCTTCTTTTGAAGGAATACAAAACACCTGACGCCAAAATGGCCAAAACAATAACATAAAGTGTTCTCATAGCATTAACTGGTTATTTCAGATGCACAAATAGTACATCGGAGGTGTTACAAATAGTTATGGTGAATTGTCAGAAAATTAACGAGTAGTAGCTAGGGATATTTTATGTTTATTACTAAATATTACACTATAAATACGTAAAAGTCAATAGTTTAGATTGCTATCGCTGGAATTTTATTTTGTAGTAAATCAAATTAGTGATAAGTGCTTGAGCTTGATTAAGTATTTTCACTTATTGCAGTAAGTAAGTCCATAAAATTATACATTCCTTATTCTTTTCTTATAAACTCATACAGTTGAATAATCACAAGGATTTGTTGCGGATAAAGTCTAACTTTGCGGAAAATTTGGAATCTATAGAAACACAAACGGTCTTTTACTGTTTGCTCATAATTACTTAAGCACAAAATGCACAAGAATTTTATTGAAGAATTGCGTTGGAGAGGTATGCTCCACGACATGATGCCCGGAACAGAAGAACAACTTACTAAAGAAATGACAACCGCTTATATCGGTTTCGATCCAACGGCATCTTCTTTACATATTGGTAATCTCGCTACAATCATGTTATTGAAACACTTCCAGCTTTGCGGTCACAAACCGATTGCTTTGGTGGGCGGTGCAACTGGTATGATTGGCGACCCTTCGTTCAAAGCAGCAGAACGCTCTTTCTTATCTGAAGAAACTTTGCGTTTCAACCAAGAGGGAATCCGTAAGCAATTATCTAAATTCTTAGATTTTGATTGTGGCGACAACTCTGCCGAATTAGTAAATAACTATGATTGGTTCAAGAATTTCTCTTTTCTAGAGTTTTTGAGAGAAGCAGGAAAATATCTTAGCGTAAATTATATGATGTCGAAAGACTCTGTAAAGAAGCGTTTAGAAACAGGTATTTCATTCACTGAATTCTCTTATCAGTTATTACAAGGATACGATTTCTATTGGTTATATAAAAATAATGGTGTTCGTCTACAAATGGGTGGTTCTGACCAATGGGGTAACATTACAACAGGTACAGAAATCATTCGTAGAAAAGAAGGCGGTTCTGAAGAAGTAGAATTTAATAGAGCATTTGCCTTAACAACCCCACTTGTAACTAAAGCAGATGGGACCAAATTTGGTAAATCAGAATCAGGAAACGTTTGGCTCGATGCTAGCATGACAAGTCCTTACGAATTCTACCAATTTTGGTTAAATGCTGCCGATGCCGATAGTCACCGTCTATTGAGAGTATTTACATTACTTTCTCGTGAGGAAATCACTGCTATCGAAGAAGAACACGCTGCTGCACCACACTTGCGTATTATGCAAAAAGCTTTGGCAAAAGACGTGACTTGTCGTGTTCACTCTGAGGAAGCATATAGTATAGCAGTAAAGGCTTCTGAAATCCTCTATGGAAAAGGTACTGTCGATGCTTTACAAGGAATGAGTGACCAGGATATTCTTTCTGTATTTGCAGGTGTGCCTCAAACAATCATCACACGTGGAGATTACGAGGCTTGTACCAACATTACAGATTTAGTATCAACTGTAACCAATGGAGAGGTATATGCTTCAAAAGGAGAAGCTCGTCGTGCTATTCAAGGAAATGCTTTAAGTGTAAACAAGTCAAAAGTGTCAGATCCTAATCATCCGATTGATTTTACTTTGCTTAATAATAAGTATCTATTATTAGGAAAAGGTAAAAAGAATCACCTTTTGATTGTCGAATAAAAGAAATATCAATAAAATGAAACCTCAGCTTTAATAAAGTTGAGGTTTTTTTATAACTATTCTGTTGATTAATTGTACAAGGTGTTTCTGTGCTAGAAATGTTGAATAATTTTGCTAGAAAATTCTACCATTTACTCCCTTTGTTATCAGCGACTTACAAAAAACTTTAAAAAATAGTGTTAAAAAGATTTGGAAGGTTGGGAATAAAGTGGGAATTTTGCACTCCCAAACGACGGGAAAGAGGTTATAGCGAAAGAGAAAAGATGTGAATTGCGAAAATAAATTTTAAAAATATTTTCAAAAACATTTGGAAGTTAAAAGTAAAGCTACTAATTTTGCACTCCCAAACAACGGGAAGTGGTTAAATCGAAAGAGGTTTGACGACAATTTTTGAGATAAGGTACTGACGACAAGTTGGTTAATTATTTTAGAGGAAAGAGTTCTTTGAAAAGCTGGTAAGAAAAGATAAAAGAAAATACGACATTCTAAGATAGGTTGTGATGTTATAATTCTTTAGAATAAGACAGAACAACATTTCATTTAAAATATTTAC
>NZ_JASHIF010000029.1:0-66353 GCF_030056595.1 Flectobacillus roseus | reverse complement strand
AATCAATTTGCTCATAGAACAGGAAATCGGTGCCAAAATGCTTTGACACCGATTTATCGATTGAGAACGGCCATCCAAAACATGCTATGGTGCTACTTCGCACAACAAAATTCGGGATGGCTCATGTTTTTGTTTTCAACCATAATGCTCAAAATGAGCACTATGGTTTGGTGATATTTAGGTAAAGTCATACTGCTCAAAATGAGCATTATGGTTTGAAGATTTTTAAGTAAAGTCATACTACTCAAAATGAGCATTATGGTTTGAAGATTTTTCAGTAAAGTCATACTGCTCAAAATGAGCATTATGGTTTGAAGATTTTTCAGTAAAGTCATACTGCTCATTTTGAGCAGTATGGTTTGAGGATTTTTCGGTAAAGTCATATTGCTCAAAATGAGCAGTATGGTTTGAAGATTTTTAGATGAAGTCATACTGCTCATTTTGAGCATTATGGTTTGAAGATTTTTAGATGAAGTCATACTGCTCATTTTGAGCAGTATAGTCAATGATAAATGAGTGTAAAGGTAAAGTTGTTATTGTTGATAATGATGAAATATAATTTTGAATAAAGAGAGTATTCTAAAATAATCAAAATGTAAAATGAATATTAAGTAGAATATAATTTCTTTAAGAGAATTTATAAATTTTCATTTGGAGGTTGACATTTCATGGATTTTTTCACTTTTTTTACATAAATCCATGATTGAACCTTCAAAATAATCTCGTATGTCTTTAAAAGTTGCGATTTCTCACAAAACTAAGTATAAGTTTGATCGTAGCGTCAGCTTGTCTCCCCATATTTTTAGATTAAGACCTGCGCCGCATTCGCGAACTGCGATTGAAGGATATTCCTTGAAAATTACGCCCGAAGAGCATTTTATTAACTGGCAACAAGATCCATTTGGAAACTATCAAGCGAGGGTCGTCTTTCCTGAAAAAACAAAAGAGCTAAGTGTAGAGGTTGAGGTAATAGCTCGAATGGAGGTGATAAATCCTTTTGATTTCTTTGTAGAAGAATATGCCGAAAAATTCCCCTTCAGATACGATGATATCTTAGCAAAAGAATTGGTTCCTTATCTCGAAGCACGTGAATCAGGGTCATTATTGACTGATTTTTTGAGAGAGGTTGACCCTAAAGCTGATATTAATACGGTCGATTTTTTGGTATACGCCAATCAAAAAGTTTATGGGCATCTGGACTACAATATTAGAATGGAACCTGGTGTGCAGACTTGCGAAGACACATTAACCATCAAAAGTGGAAGCTGTCGAGATTCTGCTTGGTTATTGGTTCAGATTCTACGTCATAAAGGAATTGCTGCTCGATTTGTATCTGGCTATTTGGTTCAACTGACACCAGATGTAAAGTCCTTAGATGGACCTTCTGGACCAGAAGAAGACTTTACTGATTTACATGCGTGGGTAGAAGCATATATCCCCGGCGCAGGATGGATTGGACTAGACCCTACATCTGGATTGTTTGCAGGAGAAGGACATATCCCATTGAGTTGCACACCAGACTATGCGAGTGCTGCACCTGTTACTGGGGCTACTGATATTTGTGAAGTAACATTTGAGTTTGACAATAAAGTATTCCGTATTCACGAAGACCCACGAGTAACCAAACCTTACACTGAAGAGCAGTGGGAGAAAATCATGAAAGTTGGTAATATCGTGGAGAAAGATTTACAAGACGGTGACGTGCGTATGACTATGGGAGGAGAGCCAACGTTTGTTTCTATCGACGATTTTGAATCAGCAGAATGGAACTCTACAGCTGATGGACCACTCAAGCGCCAACTTGCCTATAATCTTGCTTTGCGCCTCAAAAATCGCTTTGCTCATGGTGGTTTACTACATTTTGGTCAAGGGAAATGGTATCCGGGTGAATTGTTCCCACGTTGGCAATATGCCCTTTACTGGAGGAAGGACGGACATACCATTTGGAAAAATGACGATCTTATAGCAAAGGAAGGACAAACAAATTATACTTTCCATGATGCTGAAAAGTTTGCCACAGAACTCACCAAATATCTTGGTATTCGTCCGAGCAATTTATGTCCTACTTTCGAAGACCCTATTTATTGGACTTTGGAGGAAGGTAAATTGCCTGTTAATGTAGACCCACTGGCAGTTAACTTGAAGGATTCGATTGAACGCCGTACCTTGGCAAAAGTCTTGGAAAAAGGATTGAACAATCCTGTAGGCTTTGCATTACCAATTCGATGGAATTGGAATACCAACACATGGACAAGTTGCGTATGGGAATTTAGAAGAGAGAATTGCTTTTTAATTCCGGGAAATTCTCCTGTGGGATTGAGATTACCATTAAACTCATTACCCGCGATTTCTAAATTTCAAAGAGAAGAACCTTTAGAGCGAAGTCCTTTTGAAGACCTACCTGCTTTGGGAGACTATAATGCCGTGGTAGAGTCTCGGTATGGCTCTGAAGCACCTGATTATGTCGCTCCATCTAAAAAAGCTCCAAAAATTAAGGATGACGAGAAAGTAAAGAAAGCGGATGAGTTGGAAGAAAAACCTTTGTTGTTTGAGGTAAATACTATTCAGACAACTTTGGTAATTGAAGAGAGAGAGGGAATACTCTATGCTTTCCTGCCTCCAACAGAATACCTAGAGCATTATTTAGATCTTATCGCTTCTATTGAGGCTACCGCAGAGAAACTTCAAATGCCTATTAGAATAGAAGGATATACCCCTCCATCTGACTATCGCTTGGAGAAGCTCGTAGTATCACCAGACCCTGGGGTAATTGAGGTAAATATTCATCCTTCAAAAAATTGGCAAGAGTTAGTTGACAATACCACGGCTTTGTATGAAGAAGCATTTCTGTCAAGATTAGGTACAGAAAAGTTTATGGTAGATGGGCGACATACGGGCACAGGAGGTGGTAATCACGTAACGATTGGAGGTGCTAAACCTGCAGATAGCCCGATTTTACGACGTCCTGATTTGTTGCGTAGTTTGGTTACTTACTGGCAGCACCATCCGGTGTTGAGCTATTTGTTTGCTGGTTCATTTATTGGCCCAACGAGTCAAGCACCACGTGTAGATGAAGGCCGCGATGAGCGTTTGTACGAACTCGAAATTGCGTTTGACCAAATTCCAGACGATGGCAATGTACCTTTCTGGATGGTAGATAGAATTTTCAGAAACCTTTTGGTAGATATTACAGGAAATACACACCGTACTGAATTTTGTATAGATAAGCTATATTCACCAGATTCATCGACAGGTCGTTTGGGAATTTTGGAGTTTCGAGCATTTGATATGCCACCGCATAAGCACATGAATTTAGTACAAAATTTACTAGTTCGTGCCTTGATTGCTAAGTTTTGGAAGCAACCATACAAGAAAAAACTAATTCGCTGGGGGACAGAGTTGCATGATAGATTTTTACTGCCTCACTTCGCCTATTTGGATATGATTGATGTAGTAAACGATTTGAAAGATGCAGGATATGATTTTGATATTTCGTGGTTTGATGCCTTTTTCGAATTCAGATTCCCTCACCATGGTGGGGTAACTGTCGATAATCTACAACTGGAGCTTCGTTTAGGAATCGAGCCTTGGCATGTACTTGGCGAAGAACTCTCAAATTCTGGTACCGCTCGTTTTGTGGACTCATCATTAGAAAAACTACAAGTTAAAGTTTCTGGATTTGTTCAGGATCGACATATTTTAGTTTGTAATGGATGTAGAGTGCCTTTACGCCCTACAGGTACTAAAGGCGAATATGTAGCTGGAATCAGATACAAAGCTTGGAATCCACCGTCGGCACTGCATCCTACGGTTGGTGTCGATGCCCCGCTGGTATTTGATATTGTGGATAGTTGGAATAACCGTGTGATTGGTGGTTGTACCTATTTTGTATCACATCCGGGTGGAAGAAGTTTTGATACCTATCCGATTAATAGCTACGAAGCTGAGTCGAGAAGGATTAGTCGTTTCTGGGGCTTTGGACATACCCCATCTACCTCTGAGACGGTTCCAGCTCCTGTGAGGTTCAATACAGCGCCATCACGATTTGTGGCTGAAAATAAGAAGGAAATGAAAATTGATACGCCTGTCGAGCTTATCAATGCTGAATATCCTACAACACTTGACTTAAGAAGATTCTGGAAAGCTAGATAGTTCAAGCTGTTGCTCTAGAAGTGTTAAGAAAAAGTATAAAAAGCTTAGCAGATTCTTAACTTATCATTTTGTAGGAAATAAGTAGGAAAAGGTTATTAGTTAACAGTATATTGGTTGTTTGAAGATATTCATAATCAAAAGGTTATAGTCAAATATTACCTCAGTTATACTATTAATTTAATCTTTCCTACTACTTAAGTAATAGTGCAAAATAAGATTTGATTTATGGGTTTTCGGGACAAGGCAACGGGTACAAGGCACAGAGTGTTAAAATGCTTTTTATTAACCTCAGCCATGCTTTTTTACAAAGCCCACCGCCGAAAGCCGATACCTGAAAGCCCAAAGCACAATCTTAAATTTTATTTTGCCCACTAACTTACCTGAACAAAACTTTTACAAGGATAGGTCATCTGATGTTTTTGATTCATCGGGATAGCCTATCCTTGTATTTTTTTCGTAAATACTTACATTTATACTTTTTAAGCTCATAAGATTTTGTGAGTTAAATAAATCGTAAATGATTTACCATTTTGCAGTCAATATTTTGAGTGCATGCTTATGAAAATATGATTACTGAAGTGAAAGATAGTTTACTCAAAGCGTACATCGGGGAAATAGAGTCTTACGACGAAATTCTGGACGCCAGTCAACAAGTAAAACCTTATTGGAAAAAGATGTTTGATACCCTCGAAAAGTTGGGTATGGAACAACTCGTGGTACGGAGTCAGGAATTAACTAATAAACTGCGTGAAAATGGAGTTACTTACAATGTGTATGGTAGTTCTGAGGTAAGTGCTAGACCATGGCAATTAGACCCTATTCCTTTTTTACTGGAAAAGTCAGAGTGGGATTTGATATCGGAAGGATTAAAGCAAAGAGCAGTAGTGTTGGATTTAATGCTGAAAGATATTTATGGACCTCAACGTTTGGTAAAAGAGGGTATATTACCTCCTGAGTTGATTTACGAAAATAGCGGTTTCTTTCGCCCTTGTATGGATGTGAAATTAGCTTCCGAAAAGCAACTACTCCTTTATGCTGTTGACGTAGCTCGTGGACCAGATGGTCGGATGTGGGTAGTCGACAATCGTACACAAGCGCCTTCGGGTTCGGGATATGCCTTGGAGAACCGCACGGTTATGAGTGCCATATTGCCTGAGTTGACAACTGGTATGACGGTTAACCGCCTGTCTCCATTTTTCAAAACTTTTCATAAGGAGGTTACTGCACTGACTGGAAAAAGCCGAGAACATCCAACAATTGTGTATTTGACCCCAGGGTCAGGTAATGAAACCTATTTCGAACACGCGTATTTAGCGTCGTATTTGGGCTATACTTTGGTTCATGGCGATGATTTGGTAGTTAGAGATGGTTTTGTGTGGTTGAGGTCAATAGATGGCTTAGAAAAGGTTGATGTGATAATTCGTCGAGTGGATGACGACTGGTGTGATCCGCTTGAATTGAGAGAGGATTCTCGTTTGGGAATTCCCGGCTTGTTGCAGGCTATGCGCTCAGGTAATGTTGCAGTTGTAAATACACCAGGAGCAGGGGTTCTTGAAAATAGTGGACTTCTAGCTTTTATGGCAGCGGCTTGTCGCTTTTTGCTGAAAGAGGAGCTGATATTGCCTTCTATCGCTACTTGGTGGTGTGGACATACACACGAGCTCAATTATGTGATTGAAAATTTGCCTCAACTTATCATCAAAAAAGCAAACCGTAAACAAGTATTTCGTTCGGTTTATGGTCGGTTGTTGACTCCAGAACAACGTACAGATTTAATTCAACAAATTTTGCTCGCGCCGCATGAATACGTTGCTCAAGAGGAGATTGGTCTTTCGACAACTCCAGCCTTAGTGAATGGAAAATTGGTGCCGAGGTTAGCGGCTCTTCGAGCGTATTTGGTCGCCAATGGAGACGATTATATGGTCATGCAAGGTGGGTTGACAAGAAGTTCTGCTGTACAGGGACGATTTGAGGTTTCACATCAACATGGTGGTTGCTCCAAAGATACTTGGATTGTGTCTGACACGGAGATAACGCAAAAGGAAATTAGAGTGGAGATGCCTAAGGAGTCTGTGCATCATCATACTTCGTTACCGAGTAGAAGTGCAGAGAATCTTTTTTGGGTTGGCCGTTACGCAGAGCGAACGATGTCGACTACAAAATATATCAAGTTGTTGATTAATGCTCTCCATGAAAGTGTCAAATTTGGTAATGCTTCAAAATCTGAACATATCGAAGTGTTGTTGAAGGGGCTAACGCATTTGACCTTAACCTATCCCGGTTTTTTGGATGAAGAGAAAACAGAATTGTTGATAAACCCTTATCCCGAAATACACAAGATTGTACATGATCTCAAAGTACTTGGCTCCGTAGCATCTAGCACAGAGGCATTTTTGAGAGGTGTGATTTCGGTGAGTGACAAATGGAATCATGATACATGGCGTGCTATTTACTCGATTGAGAATACCTTTAAAAAAATTAAAAGGCCTGATGATACCTTTTCCAATAGCAACACGATGCAAAAAGTATTGGATAAGCTTCATGCACGATTGTTTACTTTTTATGGTATTGTAGCCGACACCATGCCAAGGGATGGCGGATTTTATTTGTTCGAATCTGGAAAACTTATAGAAAGAATCCTCCTAAAAATCAGTACAATTCGTGCTTGTTTTAGTTTCAAAAATGATTCTCATATCGAGAACGAACTGATTGAGGCCGTTCTTATCAACCATCATTTACTGATTCATTATCGACAGCTTTACAAATCTAATTTTAATTTGGAAGCTATGCTCGATATGATTTTCTTGGAAACTAAGCTGCCTTATTCTTTAGCTTTCCAGTTGGATGAATTGGGGCGTTGTTTGTCGGAATTACCTAAGCCATCGCATACTGAACGCTTAAATTTAGCTCAGAAGGCTGTCCTTCAGGCTACCATGAAAATCAAACTTGCTGATGTGTCGCAAATGGTCATTTTTGAACAAGATACCTTGTACCGAGAAAACTTGGATGGCTTATTAGCAGAAGTCTTTGATTTAATTTTATCAGTAAATAACTCTTTGACAAATTTGTACTTTACTCATACTGAGATACAACATTCTTTTTTGAGTAGTACCGAAAATTCGAGTCAGAATGAAATATAACTTAATTCATAAAACTTCCTACAGATATCACGAAACAGTTAATAATTACCATAGTTTGGTATGCTTAAAACCGAAGGATTTGGAAGGGCAAGTTTGTGATAGTTTTAAATTAGAAATAACACCTTCTCCCAACGAAATTATAGAAAGAAAAGATTATTTTGGCAATACTGTACATTACTTTTCGATTCATGTTCCACATCAAGAATTGACCGTGCTGGCTGTCAGTAAAGTTCAGAGTTTACCCAAAGTTCAAATGAATATCTCGAGGATATCGGTTCAAGATTGTAAAAATATGCTTTGGAATAACCGTGAACTTAAAGTTGAACTTTTGCAATATATGACGCCAAGTCCTTTTATCAATTGGGATACTGAAATACTTGAATTTGCGCGTACTTGCTTACAAGATAATGTTGTACTTTATGAAGGAGTAATGCAGTTGTGCCATAAAATTTACAAAGAGTTCAAGTTTGTCTCAAATGCTACTTCCATTTATACGCCGATCAAAACGGTGTTAAAAGAACGAAGAGGTGTTTGTCAGGATTTTTCTCATTTAGCAATTTCTTGTCTAAGAAGTTTGGGATTGGCTGCGAGATATGTTAGTGGGTATATTGAGACATTGCCACCGTCTGGCCAACAGAAACTTCAGGGTTCGGATGCATCTCATGCGTGGATTTCGGTGTATATTCCAGAGATGGGATGGTGTGAGTTTGACCCAACCAATGACATGGTACCGCAAGAGCGTCATATTATTACGGCGTATGGACGCGATTACAGTGATGTAGCTCCATTGAAAGGTGTGATATTTAGTTCTGGGGGACACCAGTTGTCAGTTTCGGTAGACGTAATTCCCCTTTAGTAACCAAGAGATAAAGATTATAATTCAAGTAAAATAGTGATAGAAAGGATAGCTCATTTGAGTTATCCTTTTTTTGTATCTGTCGATATTTTCCCTTTATCTGACTAAAAAATACGATGATTTATATAAAATTTTAATCAAATAATAGTAATAATCCCTTTCTTTGTATCATAATAATTCAATAAGTACCTTATTCATTTTTATAATATGAAATATAAACATATACCATTATTTATTGCTACTCTGGCGTTATCGCTGGGTGTTCAAGCTCAGAAATATACAACCCAATCGAAAGGTGATTTTACGCTTATCCAAAACAAAGGAGGCGTCAAATTAGGTTATGCGCCGAGTTCGGGTGTAAAAATTCTAACCGTAGACGGCTGGGCTTTTAAGGATTTGAACAAAAATGGAAAGCTTGATAAATATGAAGACTGGCGTTTGCCAGTGGATGTACGCGCTAAAGATTTAGCGACTAAGATGTCAGTTGAGCAAATCGCTGGCTTGATGTTGTATTCTGGTCACCAGTCGTTACCTGCACGACCAATGGGTTATTTTTCTGGTACATATAATGGAAAGCCCTACAAAGAAGGTGAAACGGACCCTTCAGACATGACCGACCAGCAGAAATCGTTTTTGGAGAAAGACAATTTACGTCACGTATTGTTAACTACCGTAAAAAGCCCTGAAGTAGCTGCCAAATGGAATAATAAAATGCAGGCATTTGTCGAAAGTACTGCATTAGGTGTTCCTGCCAATAACAGCTCTGACCCTCGTCATGGCACTTTGGCAAGTGCTGAATACAACGCTGCGGCTGGTGGTACGATTTCGATGTGGCCAAGTTCATTAGGTTTAGCAGCCACCTTTAATCCAACAATCACACACCGTTTTGGTGAGGTGGCTTCAGCCGAGTATCGTGCATTGGGAATAGCTACGGCTTTATCTCCGCAAGTGGATATTGCAACAGAACCTCGTTGGAGTCGTGTGAGTGGAACTTTTGGTGAAAATCCTTACCTGAGTGCGGCGATGGCGCAGGCATATTCGGATGGTTTTCAGACCTCTTATGGCGATAGAGAAATTAAGGATGGTTGGGGTTTTGGAAGTGTAAATGCGATGGTAAAGCACTGGCCTGGGGGTGGTTCTGGTGAAGCGGGTCGCGATGCTCACTATGCTATTGGGAAATATGCGGTTTACCCGGGCAAAAATTATGCACAACATTTTATTCCTTTTACAGAAGGTGCGTTCAAACTAAAAGGTAAAACTAAGATGGCTTCGGCTGTAATGCCGTATTATACTATTTCGTGGGGTTTTGATACAAAAAATAATGAAAACGTGGGAAATAGCTATAACAAGTATATTATTACCGATTTGTTGAGAGATAAATATCAGTATGACGGGGTAGTTTGTACAGACTGGAGTATTACCCATGCTCACACGGTGATGGACAACTTTGTGGATGGAAAACCATGGGGCTTGGAAAAACTGACCGAAGCTGAATTGCATTATAAAGCATTGATGGCTGGTGTTGACCAATTTGGTGGTAATAATGATTCAAAGCCTATTATTGATGCTTATGCAATGGGTGTAAAAGAACGTGGGGAAACATGGATGCGTGCTCGTATGGAAAAATCGGCAGTGCGTTTGTTGCGTAATATTTTCCGTGTTGGTTTATTCGAAAATCCGTATTTGGATGTTCAAGAAACTGTGAAAGTAGTTGGTAATCCCACATTTATGCGTGAAGGCTTTGAGGCTCAAACTAGCTCGATCGTAATGCTCAAAAATAAGGGAAGTATCCTACCACTTCATTTGGGTAAAACAGTATATATTCCTAAGCGTTTCGTTGCCAAATCTCGTAACTTCCTAGGCATGGAAACTCCAGAGTCATTGGATTACCCTGTCAACTTGAATGTCGTTAAAAAGTATTTTAATGTGACAGATAATCCTAATGAGGCTGACTGTGCGATCGTGTTTGTCAATAACCCATCTTCAGGTATAGGCTATGATAAAGCTGATTTGGCGAAGGGTGGCAATGGCTATTTGCCGATCAGTCTACAGTTTAAAGAATATACTGCTACTGATGCTCGTGAGACAAGTATTGCAGGTGGAGATCCATTGGAAGCTTCAACGAATCGTTCTTACAAAGGCAAAAGTATAAAAGCTTCAAACTCCACAGATTTGGATATGATTTTGGAGACAAAAGCCAAAATGAAGGGAAAGCCTGTGATAGTTTCTGTTTCGATGGATAACCCTATGGTATTCAATGAATTTGAAAAGGAGGTAGAAGGGATCTTAGTTAATTTTAAAGTACAAGATCAAGCTATTTTTGAGATTATTTCTGGTAAAAAAGAACCATCAGCTTTGTTGCCGATTCAGATGCCAGCTAATATGAGTACTGTTGAAAAACAAGCTGAGGATGTTCCGCAAGATATGGAGTGTCATAAGGACTCTGAAGGAAATGTCTACGATTTTGGTTTTGGCTTAAATTGGAAAGGCGTTATCAAAGACGGACGTGTTAAGTTATATAAAAAATAGTATCAGAGGCTTCATTATTTGTAATTAAAAAGACAGGCGAAAAGAGTTCCTTTTCGCCTGTCTTTTTAATTACTTTTCTTAATAATTCTTTTGCAACGCCAATTCAGATAATTGACCATAAACCAAAAGTTTTTGAAAGCTGGGTTGCTGGTCTGTTTGTGATAATACCGAAAATAAATTTGCTGAATTATCACCAATAACCTAAACAATCCATATACTTCGTAGAAAGTAAAATCTACATTTTGTAGATTCATTCGCTCACAATAATACTTAATAACTTCTTTACGCGTTAACATTCCATTTAAGTGCGTGGGTTGTCTTCTAAACATTTTGAAAACAAAATCATCATCAGCTTGAATCCAATAAGCTAGACTATTGCCCAAATCCATCAATCCATCACCGACCGTTGCCATTTCCCAATCTAGTATACCAATTACCTCCAACTGCTCATCTGCGGAAAGCACTACATTATCAAAACGAAAATCGTTGTGAATAAAGCAGGTATATTCTTCACTAGGAATATTAGATTGCAACCACCGAATTACATATTCGCAGGAAGGTACATTCCATGTTTTGGCCTTTCGAAAACGTTCTACCCAACCTGTGATTTGTCTATTTGCATAGCCACTCCCTTTACCAAATTGCTGTAAATCCGTATTTTCTATTTTGATTTTATGTAAATCAATTAGTTTATCGATTACCCTTACACATAAGTTTTGCACCTTTTCAGGACTTAATTCTAATCCTTTAGGAAGATTTGCTCTAGGAATTATTCCTGATATTTTTTCCATGATATAAAACTCTCGACCTATTACCGCAGTATCGCTACAGTAAAGTTCTACTTTGGGAACGTATGGATAATGAGGAGTCAATACCGACATTATCTTAGATTCCCTTGCCATATCATGCGCTCCTTTGGCTTTTGTACCCTTCGGTGGACATCTCAGAATATATGCTTTTTCATTGATTGTAATCTGATAGGTTAAGTTAGACGCTCCACCGCTAAATTGCTTTAAGGAAATAGAGTGAATAACAATAGAGAATTCTTTTTCTAAATAGCTTTTCAATAGATCCAAATCCAATTGGTCTTCTGTTCGAACGTCCTTTGGAGTGTCAATTAAAATGTTTTCCATTCTCAGTCCATTTATGATTCACCGTACTTTTTCAATTCCAATTTAGCTACCACATTTCTATGAACTTCATCAGGGCCATCGGCCAATCTCAAAGTTCTTGCATATGCATATAGTCCTGCGAGAGGGGTATCATTGCTAAGACCTTTACCTCCAAATAGTTGCATTGCTTGATCTATGATTTTGCAGGCAATAGTAGGTGCAACTACTTTAATTTGTGATACCTCACTCAAGGCGCCCCTGATACCAAAAGTATCTAGTAAATAGGCCGTCTTCATAACTAGTAATCTTACCATATCAATTTCCATACGAGCATTGGCGATGATATCAGCATTTCCTCCAAGTTCAAGAAGTGTTTTGCCAAAGGCTTTTCGAGATTTTCCTCTTTCTATCATCAGTTGGAGTGCCCGCTCACTTGCACCAATTACACGCATACAATGATGGATTCGACCAGGCCCGAGACGTCCTTGTGCTATTTCAAATCCTTTTCCTAGTCCGCCAATAAGATTTGATTTTGGTACTTTTACGTTTTCGAAACTTACTTCCCCATGACCATACGGTGGGTCATAAGTGCCAAATACAGGCAACATTCTTTTGATGGTTACACCTTCAGTATCTAGTGGAATGAGTACCATAGAGTGCTGGGCGTGTTTGGCTGCTTCGGGATTTGATAAACCCATAAAAATAGCAATTTTACAATTAGGGTGTCCGATTCCTGTACTCCACCATTTGGTTCCATTGACTAATAAATAGTCGCCTTTGTCTTCAATTGTAGCCTTCATGTTGGTTGCATCGCTTGAGGCAACTTCTGGTTCGGTCATACAAAAAACAGAACGGATAGAGCCTTCCAAGAGTGGTTTGAGCCATTCTTCTTTTTGTTCTGTAGTACCATATTTCCAGAGTACTTCCATATTGCCTGTATCGGGAGCATTACAGTTAAAAACTTCTGGAGCTAATAATGAATATCCCATCGCTTCGGCAAGGGGTGCATATTCAACATTACTCAAGCCACTAATTTCTGGTAAGAAAAGATTCCACAATCCTTGAGATTTAGCTAAGGTTTTTAAGGACTCAATTTCTTCATCGAGAGACCATTCAGGAAAACTAGGATTTGAGATAAAGGGTTGTTCACGAAATTTTTCCTCAATAGGTAAAATGTGTTCATGGACGAAGTTCTCAACTTTTTGAATTAAGTCAAGGGTTTTTGGGGCATGGGAGAAGTTCATATATTTTTTTCAAAGTGAATTTTGAAAGAAATTTACAAAGAAAAGTTTAATATTTTCTTGAAATGAGAATAATCACTTTAGCATAGGCACAAAAAAAACTGACACCATAAATATTATAGTGCCAGTAACTACACCCAATTTTCTATAAAAACTATGATAATATGTTCTAGCTCAATGAGCTTTCAAAATCACAAGAATTACCTGTTGTACAGGAAAATAGGAATTTTATGTAAAAGTAATATATTACCGCAAATTTGACAACTAAATTAGGATAGTATTCAAATTATTCCAACGAGGATGAATATTTTTTTTATGCAATCGTTATCGGTAACGTTTTCGTCTTGATCACGTATGTATCAAATTTTTTAATATACTTAAAAGGATATCATGGGTATTATTTACTACATAAATTGATTAATTTTTACTCAGAATTATTATTCGGGAACTTAGGTAGGCAAAATTATTTGTGAATTCATTATTACCTAATCATCTTGATTTGACTTTTCTTGAGTTTTTGAGAAATACAAGCTATTGAAAAAATTAGTATCTTTCTGACAGTTTGGTTTGAGTTTGCCAACTCGGTAATTTTGATTGAATCCGATGAGATATTCACTTTTTAACGAACAACCTATTTGGTATTTAGATGTTTTTGCTGAATCTATCCTAGAGCGAGGTCGTGTGAGATTGCGCCCTTTGGATGGACAAACAGCTGATAGCGCACTTCGTATCGAGTGCAGCAGAAAACTTCGTCAAAAATATGGAGTTGGTACTGTTTTTAAATTAGATCTTAGACTGGTACGGCCTCACAATAAAAAACCGTATCTAATTTGTAGAAATAGAAAAGAACTCACTCGTGCACTTGAATATTTTGAAAGAAATAAGCGCGTGCAAATAGACCATCTGATAGGTACTCAACTCTCTCTATTTTAAGGAGTTTGACTAAAAAACAAAAGCGTCGAAGGCGCTGAGAATTGATTATTCTCTAAAACAGCCCACGACGCCTTACAATAAGCTACCTACGACGCCTTCAAAATGCTTGAAACAGGTACTTTTCGGCGCTCAATTAATCTTTTTACGGTAGTAGGGTGAAACAATTTTCCCTTCGAGGTCCTAAACCCTTTCGAATTTAGTTCATCTGCAATCTGTTGAAGGGTGTACAATCCTCGGTCGAATCTTTCAATTAAGGCCGAAGCCAAGCGATTGTTTAAATTTTTTAAGGCTTTTTGTTTTGTTGATGCGGCTCCCACGGCTCTTGATTCATTTGTAAAATTTTCAGGTTTACCTAATTTCACGCCCCGATTCTTCTTTGCCTGCAAGGCTGCTTTGGTTCGGATGCTAATCAGTTCACGTTCACGCTGCGCCAAACCTGCAAAAACTGCTAACGTGAAGGTATCCAAAACTCCGTTTTGGGTAGGAATGTCACAACTTACAAATTTCCCTCGAACTTTCTCTAAAATATCAAAAGTATCTTTTACGTCACGGCTAAGTCTATCCAATTTGGCAACTATCAAAAAAGCATCTTTATCATTCAAACAATCTGCAATTGCTGATTGAAGCATCGGGCGGTTGTCTATCTCTTTACCCGATTCAGCTTCGATGTACTCTTGTGCAACCTCAATCTTATCAAGGTTTGCATAATGATAAATGATGGCTCGCTGTGCTTCTAGTCCCAAGCCTGAGCGTTCTTGTCCTTTGGTCGAAACTCTCAGGTAGGCTATATACTTCTTCATATAACAGTTTAGAAAATTTTACAAGGCTACAATGCTCGTTATTGTCTTGTAAAAATAATAGAAAAATACATAAGTCCAAACGACCTCCAACCTTAAAGACAAAAAGTCTGACCAACTTGTGTGCTGATCAGACTTTCTGAAAAAAAATAAAACTGCAATGCTTAGATAATTTCGAGCGTTACAGGCATATTACCTCTGGTAGCATTTGAGTAAGGACATACCTCATGCGCTTTTTCCACCAATGCTTGTGCTACCTCTCTTTCTACGCCAGGAATATGTACTTTTAATGTTGTTGCTAGTCCAAAACCTCCAGCATCATTTTTACCGATAGCAACTTCAGCTGTTACAGTAGTTGTACCAGTAGTAATTTTTTGCATTCTGATCACAAGGTTCAGTGCACTATCAAAACATGCTGAATAGCCTGCCGCAAAAAGTTGTTCAGGATTTGTGAATGCTCCTCCTGTTCCTCCTAATTCTTTTGGCATTCTTACTTCCAAATCTAATACTCCGTCTGAAGATTTTACCTGTCCGTTGCGACCTCCCGTCGCTGTTGCAGACGCCTGATATAATGCTTGCATGATTGTATAATTTTGTTGCTCAATTAGCGTACTAATTCGAGCAATAGTTGATTTATAGATTTATATTAAAATTGTATTTTTCTGCTATCTAGTATTTGAAGTGGCATCCATTAGTTTATCTAATTGAGCTTTCAAATTGATAAACTCCTCCATCGTAAGTGCCAAGCATGAAGCTAGTTTGAAGGGGATATCTTTTGCTTCATTTTCAAGTTCAATACCCTTATTTGTTAGGCTTACAAATACGACTCTTTCGTCCGCTTTGTCACGTTGTCGATTTACTAAGCCATCTTGTTCCATACGCTTTAGTAGTGGCGTTAAAGTTCCACTATCGAGAAACAGCTTTTTTCCTAAATCTTTTACAGACAAATTTTTGTGTTCCCATAACACTAGCAACACGAGATATTGAGGATATGTCAAGTCTAGTGGTTCGAGCAGTGGTCTATACAAGGCAGTAATTTGCCTTGAAATAGCGTAAAATGGAAAACAAAGCTGGTTTTCTAACTTGAGCTGATTCATGTATTTATTTTTTTGTATAAAATTAAATTGTTTGCAATTTAATTGCAAGCTTTTTTATTAGAATTTTCTAAAAGATGCTAAAACAAAGCTCTGAAGCCCTATTTTTGTTTTTTCAAGAAATCGATAATTGTTGTAATATGAAATTTTTGGCAAAATATGGAGTAGATGGATTCATTCTTTCTTTGATTGGAGCGATTATTCTTGCTTATGTATATCCGCAACTGGGAGCAGTGACCCTTGATAAAGCATTGGGATTTGCAACAACTTATGGGGTGAGCATAACCTTCTTTTTATATGGTTTGAAACTAGATACCAAGCAGTTATTGGTTGGAATCAGTAATTGGAAATTACACACCTTGATTCAAAGTAGTACCTTTATCTTTTTTCCTGTACTAGCACTTTTGGTCAAACCTTGGTTCGATTCTATGGGGCAACCTGTTTTATGGTTGGCTATTTTCTACTTGGGAGCCTTGCCTTCGACAGTCTCATCTTCGGTCGTAATGGTTTCATTATCAGGTGGTAATGTGGTTTCTGCTATTTTTAATGCTACACTATCTAGTTTGTTGGGTATTGTGTTAACACCGTTATGGATGTCGCTATTTATGGGGCAAGTCAATAGCAATTTTGATTTGACAGATGTCCTTATGAAGTTGGTTTTACAAGTAATCGTACCTGTAATTATCGGAATGAGCTTAAATAAATTTGGGGGTGCTTGGGCACAAAAAAACAAAGTTGCCTTAAAGATGGTTGACCAAACTGTAATTATTTTGATTGTATATCAATCTTTCTGTGATTCATTTGACCACCATATATTTGCTACCTTACCAATAAGTAATATCATTTGGTTGTCTGTGGGAATGATTGTACTATTCCAAGTGGTATATCAATTGATTAAATGGTGTGCTCATCGACTTGGGTTTAACGAAGCAGATACCTCAACGGCGATATTTTGTGGTTCTAAAAAATCATTGGTGCATGGTACAGTGATGAGTAAAGTGCTGTTTGGAGCAGGTGCAGAAGTTGGTATTTATTTGCTGCCTATTATGATTTATCATGCCGGACAGCTTATAGGTGCAAGTTATCTGGCTAGTAAGCGCGGCGAAAAAATGGCACAACAATCTAATCATTAATTGGTGCTTAGACATATAGCCCACAAAGCTGTAATGGTCTGTGAAACATGCTGTTGGATGGTCAAATCTTCAGATAGTGATTCTAGGGCACGATAGACTAGGGCTCTCGCTGACTTTACTTTGGTCATAGCCATAATCTGGGCAATTTCTTCATAGCTTAGTCCTTCAAAAAAGTATAAAGCAATAGCTTCTCGTTGTTTTTCGGGAAGCTTTGCACATGCTTCTTTTATGATCTGACTGGTATCTGCTGAAAATATCTGATTAAACAAGTCATTTCCATCCGAAATATTAAGTTCAAAACCGCCTTCTAATCCTACAAAAGCAAATTGTTTTTGTTGCCTTTCTTGTACCCTCATCAATTTGCGTTTCAAACTCGCATACAAGTAAAACTTAATCGAGGTTGTATCTCCTAGACGCCCTCTTGATTGAATCATTTCGCAAAATAAATCCTGAATTGCATCCTTCACTTGGTCTGCTTCAGCACAAAACTGTCTGCCATAATTATATAGCTTTGGGGCATAATGATAGTAGATAAAACTTAAAGCTTCATCGTTCCCATCTTTAAATGCTTTCCAAATTTGCTCTTCGGAGAGATGTTTCATGGCTGTTTAATTAAAGTATATGGCTTGTTAATTCATTTGGGCAACGTATATGTGTCAGACATACACAATTATTACTAAATAAAAAGGGAATAGTTCATTCCTGAAGTCAAATGTAGGATATTTTTTGATTTACTACTCAATAAAATGCAAAAAAAAATTTATAAAGTTATTAAATAGAAAGTATTTGATAATTTTTATTGATAATGTAAATGTTTCATTATCAGAATGTTAAATGGTAAAAATTTTATTTTTCTAAAAAAAGTAAAATTTTTTCTTCGATTACTATGGTCATTCCTTGAGTTTTTGTCTTTCTGTATTTGAAAGAACTAAACTATGGAATCGAATCAACCCAATATAGAGCAATTTCTGAGTAACTCTTCATTTGTAAAATGGGTAAAAGAGCCAGATGATGTTTCAAACGAGTTTTGGAACAATTGGCTTTTAAATAATCCTGACAAAAAAGAGACGTTTGACCTTGCCAAAAGCATTATTCAAAATCTTGCTTACAAGCATCAGTATCATTTAGACAAACAAGAACTTGATGCGATGTTTGAGAGTATCAAATCGACTGTTGCTCAAAACTCAGAGGCAGAAAAACAACAAGCTATTTCAATTTTTAAGAATAGTCTTAAAAGGTTTTGGTGGGTGGCAGCTTCTGTGGTTATTGGTATTACCTATTCATTACAAACAGAATTTGCCAAAGAGCGTTTGATGACTTCTGTTTTGACCATGGGGAATAAGCAATTTTATGGAGCTAATCTAGGAGAAAGAATAAAGGTAATTCTTCCAGATGGTTCAATTGTAACACTTCAGGGAGGAAGTTCAATTTCGTATAATACTGACTTTCAGGATTCTATCAGAAAAGTTGACTTGAATGGTCAGGCTTTTTTTGAGGTTGTGAAAAATCCACAAAAACCGTTTGTGGTAGAATCAAAACATTTGAGAACTAGAGTTTTGGGAACAAGTTTTTCGGTAAATGATTTTGAAAAGGACGTTACTGGCAAAGTTGCAGTAAGAACAGGAAAAGTAAGTATGAGTGTAGTTGAAAACCATCAATCCGAAATACTTACTCCTAGTAAAATGGGAGTCTGGCATGAAGCTCAAAAGCAGATTGAAGTTAGTTCGTTTGACCTGAAATCTGAGCTCGCTTGGAAAGATAACATATTGTACTTTTCTAAGGAGGATATGCCAAGTGTTTTATCCAAAATTGAAGCTTGGTATGGGGTAAAAATTACAGTTGATTCATCCCTAAAATTGAAAGGAAGATACAGTGGTGAGTTTTATGACGAGTCTCTCGAAAATGTTCTGACTGGTGTTGGGTTTACTTCAGGCTTTGATTTTGAAATCAATGGAAAAGAAGTAAGAATCACACCAAACCACTAGGCTGTTTGCCCAATATTATTATTAATCATAGTCATATTTTACGCTAACATATCTAAACATTAATTATGAATTCTTTGCTTCAAAACTCCAGCTAACCAAACAAAAAAAAGCCGACTATGTGTCGGCTCCTTGATTGAGTTCTGAGCTATCTAAAAGATTGGCGTCTGTGCGATAGAGCAGAACTAGGAATTTTAATTATTTCAATCATCAAAATCCCAATCAAATATATGAAAATCCTTCGACCCAAGTCGCTTCTCCAGTTAAAAAAACGATTTACGACTATGTTAATGCTCCTCATGAGTATTTTACAAATTAATATTTTAGGCATTTTTGGAGCACAAGCCAAAAGTGTCGAGAATACTCGTCTGAACATGAAAGTAGAAAAAGCTACGATTGTTCAGGTATTTAAAGAAATCGAAAAGCAAACGCAATTTCATTTTTCATACAATGATGCTTACCTCAATGAGCAGGTGAAAGTTACATTGAACGTGCAAAATAAGAGGCTTTCGGAAGTTCTTAATTTCTTGACGAAAGAAGTCAATCTTCAATTTAAGCAAGTGCGCGGCAATATTCACGTCTTGAATACAGCTAATACCGACCGAAATTATAACCCAAACGTTCAGTCAAACGCTATTCTAGAAGATATTATAGTTTCTGGCGCAGTATTACACGTATCTGGTCGAGTGACAAGCCGTGAAGATAATCAGCCAGTGGCTGGAGCTACCATTCGTATTAAAGGAACAAATAAAGGAACAGTAGCCGATGCACAAGGAAATTACAAAATTGAGGTAGAAGATGCCAATGCTGTTATTGAAATATCTTCGGTTGGCTTCTTAAAACAGGAAATTCGTGTGGGTGGTCGTAGCACCATCAACGTAGAATTGACGGCTGACATCGCTAAACTTGATGAGGTGGTTGTGGTTGGTTATGGTACGCAAAAAGTAAAAGATTTGACAGGTTCGGTGGGTATTGTCAAAATGGAAGATGCCAAGAAAACAGCCACTTATGACGTTGCCAAAATGCTCCAAGGTCAAGTAGCTGGTGTCACAGTGCATGGTTCTGGCGAGCCAGGTGGATTTGTAAGTATCAAAATTCGAGGTATTAGTTCTTTCAATAACAACAGTCCATTGTTTGTGATTGATGGAGTTCCTGTAGATGCACCGTTTGATTTTTCTCCAGACGATATTGAGAGTGTTCAGGTTTTGAAGGATGCCTCTGCTGGTGCTATTTACGGTGCTCGTGCAGCCACTGGGGTTGTGATTATAACTACCAAAAAAGGTAAAGTAGGACCTCTGAAAGTGGATTATTCAGGTTATGCGGGTGTACAAGAAATAGCGAAGCGCATTCCTGTAACCAACCGCGTTGGTTATCAGAATATCACAAGTGCGGCCGAATTGAATGCTGGTTTGTTGGTAGCGCCTGCCAACGACCCGAGAAGTCCATCATACATTAGCAAAGTAGATACGGATTGGCAAAAAGAAGGTTTTAAAACTGGTAAAATTACCGACCATAATCTCAACTTCTCAGGAGGGACTGAGGCTTTGAGAGGAAGTGTTTCGGTAGGTTATTTCGATCAAAGCAGTACCTATACTGGTCCACAAAACTATAAGCGTTATAGCTTGAATGGTAATTTGACAGGTAAAAAAGGTATTTTCTCATTTGGGGCAAAGTTTGCTTACACACAGTCGCATAAGGTAAATAATGCCAATACTAGAGAACACGCCGTTTTTGGAGGGAGTGTAACTAGTTTATTGACGGCCATTCCGACAATGCCTGTGTACGACCCTAATCGTTTGGGTGGTTATGGCGGTAGCGATAACAATACCCAACGAGCGATTACTTTGAACGTAGTAGGCATGAATGCTTTATTGAAAAGTACAGGAGACCGTAATCGTATTTTAGGAAATTTCTGGGGTGAGTTGGAATTGGCGAAAAACTTAAAATACAGATTAAGTGTTAGTTACGACCGTACAGATTGGAAAGACTTCTTCTTTGAACCAAAATATGATTTAGGTTTTTACTACCTTACTCCATTGGCGTTTTTATCTCAAACACGTGGTGGGGCTAATACTTTCTTGATTGAAAATACTGCAACGTATCTGAAAGAAATTGGTAAACATAAGATTGATGTGTTGGCAGGTATTACACACCAAAAAGATGAGTGGGCGTCTATGACTGGTACGGCTTTAGGACTTACTGAGCCTTATTTCTTGACACTAAGTTCTGGATTAGAGGCTTCAGGAGGTCGTGGTATTAGCGAATACCAGTGGAATGCAGCTCTTCAATCCTATTTGGGTCGTGTGAACTACAACTATGGTGATAGATACCTATTGACTTTCAATTTCCGTCGTGATGGCTCTTCAAGATTTAGTCCATCAAATCGTTTCGGTAATTTCATGTCATTGGCCGCAGCTTGGAATGTACACAATGATATTCAGTTGCCAGAATTTATCAATAGCATGAAAGTAAGAGGTGGTTTTGGAGAATTAGGTAATCAGTCTATTGGTCAATATCTCTATGATACCTATATCAACACTAATGCGAATTATGTGTTCAACAATGCTTTGGCTCCAGGTGCTACTCGTACACAAGTGGTTGATCCATCGATTAAATGGGAATCGAAAAGAACCACCAACGTGGCGGTTGATTTTGGTTTCTTGAATGATAAAATCTCATTTACTGCTGAATATTTTGATAACCGTGCCTACGATATGTTGGTGGGTATTCCTATTCCTGCTTCGGTGGGTTCTACCAATGCTAGTGTTACAACAAATATTGCTTCGGTTAGCAACTCTGGGGTTGAATTAACGGCAACTTATCGTAAAAAAACAGGAGATTTTAAGTATGAAATTTCTGCCAATGCACATACGCTCAACAATAAGGTGTTGGCCTTGGGAGGAAACAACGAGCCAATTTATGGTGCAGCGAGTAAAACAGAAGTCGGACATTCTGTAGGGGAGATTTATGGATATATTACAGAAGGTATTTTCCAAAATGCTGATGATGTAAAAAATCATGCTACTCAATTGAATGCTGCCCCTGGTGATATTAAGTTTAAAGACCTCAATGGTGACGGCAAAATCACAGCCGAGGGAGACCGTACTTATTTGGGCTCATCTATTCCAAACTTTTATTATGGTTTGAACTTTGGTGCATCATACAAAAACTTTGACTTATCATTTTTTATGCAAGGGCAGGCGGGGAATAAGGTTTACAATGGTGTATATCGTGATTTAATGGCTCAACAATATGGTAATCATCACGTAGACGCTCTTAATTATTGGACTCCAACTAATACCAATACCAATGTGCCTCGTCCAGTCATTGGAGACCCGAATGCGAATACTCGTGATTCAGACAGGTTTGTAGAAAGTGGAGCTTATTTGCGTATGCAAAATGCGCAAATTGGATACAACGTTCCTCAAAGTATTTTGAACAAAATTAAAGGTGTAAGTAAAATCAGAATCTATGCATCTGGACAGAACATTTTCTTGATTTCTGGCTATCGTGGCTACGACCCAGACTTTGCAAGTGATGGTTTATTGAGTAGAGGTTTAGATTATGGATCATATCCTAATCCTCGTACCGTTATGCTTGGTCTGCAAGTAGGTTTCTAATTTGATAGGGACAGTTGAACGTGCCATTTTAAGAGCATTATATGTCTGTGAGTTACTTTACAAAATCGTTTAATTTTAGATTTTCCATGAATAAAAAATATATAATAGCCTACGTAGCAGCCATGATGTTGGCTACGGGCTGTGAAAAGGACTTGGAGCAAACAAACCCCAACCAGCAAACTTCGGCTACTTTTTGGCAGTCACAAGATGATGCTATAAAGGGAGTGAATGCTGCTTACCAAACCCTTATAATCGACGGCGGGTATATGCGTAGTACCCCTTTATTGCTCGATACGCGTGGCGATGATATTAAGAGTAATAGCCCTTGGGATCAAATGTACAATTCAGGAAAGTTTGCCTTGAATACGGGTAATGATGCGATCTATGGTTGGGCGTTTGGTGCGTATTATGAAGGTATTTCTAAGGCCAATCAAGTGTTGGATTTCGTGCCAAAAATTGCGATGGATCAAGCAGTTAAAGATCGTATTTTGGGACAGGCTTATTTCTTACGAGGACTTTATTTTTACCATTTAGTCAATTTGTTTGGTAACGTGATGCTGCCAACTACTTCAGTAAAGAGCACCGCAAATTTTTATGTTAAACAATCTACCGCAGAGGAAGGTTGGGCACAAGTAATTTCTGACTTAAAAAAGGCCTCTGAATTGCTTCCTGTTAGCTATGATAATGTGGCTGGGCCCGATAAAGGTCAAACAGGTCGTGCGACCAAAGGAGCAGCTTTAGGGTTTTTAGGAAAAGCTTATTTGTTTACTAAAAAATATACCGAGGCCGCTACACAGTTCAAGGCAGTTATCGATTTGGGCGTATACGATTTGATGCCAAATTATCGAGATAATTTTACAGAAGTTGCCGAAAATAATAAAGAATCATTGTTTGAAGTTCAATTTTCTCGTGATGCTGGCGGTAAAGATATGAACTGGGGTGGCGAGCCTGCTCCTGGCTGGGGGGCAGTTTCGGGTCGTGCCATTACTTATGGCCCACGTGGTTTTGGCTGGACAGATGTGCAACCTACTCGCTCTGTATTTAACGAGTTTTTAGTAGAAAAAACTGCCGCAGGAAAAGATGACCCTCGTTTGGAGGCAACGATTTTCTATAACAAACCGGGTGGCATGAAATTGTATGGAAAAGACTTTGCTACTTTTTATACAAACCCCAATGACTTGAATGATTTGTTCTGTCGCAAGTATGAAAATGATGAAACCAAAGCCGATGAGTTTGACTGGCGTTCTGGCATCAATGAACGTTTGTTACGTTATTCTGATATTTTGTTGATGTATGCTGAATGTTTGAATGAAACAGGACAAACCGCACAAGCTTATCAGTACATACAACGAGTTCGTTCGCGCGTAGGGTTACCAAATTTAGCAACCACAAAACCTAATATGACTGTTGCACAAATGCGAGATCAATTAGCTCATGAAAGACTTTTGGAGTTTTGCTTGGAAGGTCACCGTTTTGATGATATTCGTCGTTGGGGTTGGCTACAAGATGCCACAAAGCTAGCAGAATTGAAGCTTCGTGACCCTGAGTTTAACACTTATCAAGCAGGTAGAGAGTTTTATCCAATTCCGCAACGCGAGATAAATACGAATCCAGGCGTTAAGCAAAATGCTGGTTATTAGGGTTTTACCAAAACTCTAATTATTGCACAAATATCAATAAGCTATAGGCAGTAGACAAAGTAAGAGTTTCTTAAAAATTACTTATTTTGATTATTGTCTATGGCTTACTCTTCTAAAATTTAGGACTTATCTCTAAACCTAAAAAATATTTGATGTCTCCCTTTCAATCATCAATACGGTATCTCAATCTGTAGACTTATGCTTTTTTCAACAAAAAAATACTTTTTTATACTTCTAATATTGATCATGTTAGGACTTGGGTCTTGCTCGAAAAGTGCCGTAGACCCCACCCCAACCCCTACGCCTAATCCCAGCCCAACGGCACCAGCTTTTGATATAAACTCTATCAAAGACTCTTATGCAGACGTGGCTGCTGCGAGTAATTATTTGCGTTGGGGACCCTACAACGTACATGACCCATCAATTATCAAGGAAGGCGATACCTATTATTGCTATAATACTGACGTAGCTTACGGAACAGATATTCGCCCGGGAATTCAGATTCGCCAGTCAAAAGACTTGATAGAATGGAAGTTTTATGGTTGGGTATTTGATGGTTTGCCAACATTAGGGGCAAACTTTATCAAGCAAAAAGGCATTCAACCTTTTAATTCTTTGTGGGCGCCATACATAATGAAAGTAGGGAATGAATTTCGTTTGTATTATTCACTTTCCTCTGGAGACCCTCGTTTAAGTGTGATTGGATTGGCTACCGCCAGCTCGCCCTTGGGACCATGGAAAGAGCAAGGTTTGGTAGTGACGTCTCAAAATGACAATACTCGCCAAACCAATGCAATTGACCCAACAGTGGTGGTTACGCCAACAGGTGAACATTATTTTTATTATGGCTCTGCTTGGGATGGTATTTATATGTTGAAACTAAATCCTGCCACAGGTTTACCACTCGTTGCAGGTGATAAAGGTAAACGAATTGCGAATCGTGGTTTTACCAATGGGCAATACAATGGCAATATCGAAGGCCCAGAAATAATTTATAATAAAGAACTCAAAAAGTATTTTCTATTTATTTCTTATGACTGGTTAGCGACAAAATATAATGTTCGAGTAGGGCGATCAGACTCTCCCGAAGGACCTTTTTATGATTTTGAAGGACGTAACCTAAATGAAGATATCGACCATGGTCCGATGATATTGGCGCCTTATCAGTTTGCAGGTCATGCGGGCTGGCAAGGAGTGGCACATTGTAGTGTTTTCGAAAATGCTGGACAGTATTATATGGCACATCAGGGTCGCCCGGGACAGGATATTAATTTTATGATTTTACATGTCCGTAAAATCTTTTGGACAAAAGATGGTTGGCCAGTGGTTTCACCTGAGCGCTATGCAGGAGAATTTACGACTACTATTACGAAAGAAAATTTGGTAGGTAATTGGGAGCAAATTATCCTTGGATATAGAGTAGTACCAGGTTATGATAAAGAACAAAACTCTCCTGATTTTCAAGTAGCTACTACTATTTCATTGGATGCCAATGGTGGTATTAATGGAAGTACAGCCAATATATGGTCATATTCAGCGCCTTGGCTTACTATGAAATGGAGTAATGGTTTTACCGACGAAGTATTGGTTGAAAGAGGTCGCGATTGGGAAAATAAAAAGGAAACTATTCTTTTTTCTGGTTTGAATAATAAAGGGACCGCTATCTGGGGAAAGAAGAAATAACCTTCAGAGAAGCTACATGCCACTAAAATAACTTACAAAATGATTATGAGACATTTTTTTTTGACGACTTCAAAAAGATATATCTTTCTGTTTTTCATCTTTTTGGGTGGATTTACTTCATGTCAAAAGAAGACTAAAAGTCCTTTACATTTTGTTTCTATTTCTAGTAGTCAGTCACATATTGATTTTAGTAATACGCTGACAGAGTCTGATTCGGTTAATTTTTATACGAATGAATACATGTATATCGGTTCAGGCGTGGGAGTTGGCGACTTCGATAATGACGGTTTGCAAGATGTAATTTTTGTAGGTAGTCAAGTTCGTCCTCGCTTGTATTTGAATAAAGGAACAATGCAATTTGAGGACATCACTATAAAGGCTAATATTCCTGAGTTATCGTGGTGTACAGGTGTGAGCATTGTGGACATTAATCAAGATGGTTGGCAGGATATTTATATTTGCGTTTCACACCATAAAAACCCTCAGAATCGGAAGAATATTTTATTAATAAATCAGAAAAACCTGACTTTCAAGGAAGAAGCCCAAGCCTATGGATTGGCAGATGAAGGTTTTTCGACACAAGCTTGTTTTTTAGATTATGATAAAGATGGCGATTTGGATGTATATGTATTGAACCATCAGTTGTTTAACCCTCAACCAAATAAACTTGTGGCGCCTGACTCCTCAGGATTATCGCCTGCCGCTGACCATTTATATCAAAATCAGGGTTTTGACAAAGCACTTGGTCATCCCGTTTTTAAGAATGTCTCTCGACAAACAGGTATTTTAGAGGATGGTTATGGTTTGGGTGTAACCGTCGCCGATTTTAATCATGATACCTATCCTGATATTTATGTGGCCAATGATTATCTCAGCAATGATAAACTGTGGTTAAATCAACAAAATGGAACTTTCAAAAATGTAATAGCTCAAGCTACCCAGCATCAAAGTTATAATAGTATGGGAGTTGATGTCGCAGATTTGAATAATGATTTGTTACCTGATATCATGGTTTTGGATATGCTCCAGCCAACCAATGAGCGTAAAAAAATGATGGCATTGGGATTTAGTCCTGAGAAGTACGATATGCAACGAAAACTAGGATATCAACCTGAGTTTTCACGGAATATGTTACAGCTTCATCGAGGAAATCAACTTGTGAACCAACAGCAAATACCTATTTTTAGTGAGATAGGTAATTTGGCAGGAGTAGCCGAAACAGATTGGAGTTGGAGTGTGCTGTGTGCTGATTTTGATAATGATGGCTGGAAAGATTTACATATCACCAATGGTTTGGCTAAGGATTTGACAAACAATGATTTTCTGAATTTTACTAAAGAAGCCCAACAAAGTAGTTATCAGTTTGGCGGCGGAAGCAATAGTTTAAATACTTTTGATACAAAAAGTATTCATGATTTACGAAAAAAATTGGATGAGTTTGGACCTGTTAAGTTGAATAATTTTTTCTTTCAAAATACTCAAAACCTTAAATTTGAAGATATCACACAAGAGGTTGGACTAGAAAATCCTTCTATTTCGCATGGTGCTGCCTATGCCGATTTTGACAATGATGGCGATTTAGATTTAGTCATTAACAATACTAATCAAAAGGCGTTTCTTTATCAAAATACCTTAAATGATGAGGATAAAAATCGCCATTTTTTAAGTGTTGTTTTACAAGGTAGTCAAAATAATCTGGATGGATTTGGGACAAAGGTTGAGGTACATCATCAAGGAAAAGTACAAATGCTCGAACAGCAACCCGTTCGTGGATATGCTTCTTCTGTCGAAAATCGTTTGCATTTTGGTTTGGGAGAGTATAGTCTAATCGATTCATTAATAGTAACTTGGCCAAATCAAAAAGTACAAAAACTTTTTCGAGTAAAAGTAGATACAAGCTTACTTTTGAAAGAAAGTGATGCTAATGAGTTAGTAGATATTCATACAAAGTTCTTTGAAGATAAAGGTATTGGACTTGATTTTATTCATCAAGAAACACCATTTTTTGACTATTACAATCGTCGTTTGCAACCTCAGAAATACTCACAACTGGGACCATGCTTAGCGAAGGTAGATATCAATAGTGATGGACTGGAAGATTTTTTTGTAGGAGGAGCTTCTCATCAAAATGGATGTTTTTTTATGCAGGAAAAAACGGGTGGTTTTAAAGCGCAAGTATTAGTTCAAACCTCAAAATTGCAAGAAGATTTGGCTTCGGTTTTGGTAGATACCGACAACGATGGCGATTTGGATTTGCTTCTGGCAGGTGGAAGTACCGAGTACCCAAGAGGCTATCACAGCTCAGTACAATTATTTTTAAATGATGGGAAAGGCAATTTTCAGCAGAATTTAATGGCAATCCCTGCACAGCTTCAAACTTTTTGTACTACCTTAGCAGTTGCAGATATTGACCATGATGGCGACCAAGATATTTTTGTAGGTGGTCGTCTTGATGCCGAACATTTTCCTCAACTTCCTCAGAGTTATTTATTGATTAACCAAAATGGCTTTTTTAAAGAACAAACCGCTCAATTAGCACCAGAACTTCAGTATGCTGGAATGATTACAGGGGCAGTTTGGACAGATTACAATCACGATAATCAGATTGATTTAGTAATCGTAGGAGAATGGACTTCCGTTCAATTTTTCAAAAATCAACATGGGGAATTAAGTTTAGATACTCAAACTAGCGAGTTGACTCATAGGAAAGGTATGTGGCGGAGTATAATCGCAAAGGATTTAGATGCCGATGGAGACCAAGATTTGGTGTTAGGAAATTGGGGACTCAATCAAAAATATCATATTTCAGAAACAAGACCTTATCATCTTTTTGCGAAGGATATTGATAATAACGGCACGAATGAGCTGCTTCCTGCCTATTTTTTGAAAAATAAAACAGGAGATTTTGAACTGTATCCCGACTTAGACCGCAATCAATTTGCGGAACAAACGCCCACGATAAAAAAGAAATTCCTATTGCACCGTGATTTTTCTGAAACAACGATGGATGAACTGATAAAACACATTGGAAATGAGTCACTTGTAGATTTGAGTTGTGACTATGCACAAAGTGTTTGGCTTGAAAATCAAGCTGGAAAATTTGTAACGCACGACTTGCCGATTGAGGCTCAAATGGCTCCTATTAACGCTATCGAAGTTACTGATGTCAATGCTGATGGAATGCTAGATTTGATTTTGGCAGGAAATGAATTTCAAACCGAAATAACCACAGGAAGAATTGATGCCAGTTACGGATTAATTTTGTTGGGCACAAAGCAGAAAAGATTTATACCCCAACCTATTGGTTATCAAGGATTATTTTTGAGAGGAGATACCAAAGCAATGCAACTAATTCATGGAGTACAGAAGTCTTATTTGGTGGTAGCAGAAAATAATCAAAGACTAAAATATTACCCCATAGTATCCTATAAAAACAATATACATACGAAACATTAACTTATCCCATTTATCTATTTATATGAACCGTATAATAAAGACCGTTAGTCTATTTGTGGCTACCACTTTGTTGGCGCAAGCACAAGCACCTACTCCGATAAAGGTGAATGTTGCGCAACCAGTTTCAGAAATACAACCTACTATGTGGGGGATATTTTTTGAAGATATCAACCTCGGTGCCGATGGAGGTATTTATGCCGAATTGGTTAAAAACCGCTCTTTCGAATTCCAAAAACCATTGATGGGTTGGAAAATAGAAAGAAAAACTTTTCATGAAGGAGAAGTATTGATTCAAAATCGTGCTGATAAAAACACTGCTAACCCTCGCTTTGTGAGTGTTAAGGTTGAAAATGCACAAAAAGGAGACCTTGGATTGACCAATGAGGGTTTCCGTGGAATGGGTATCAAAAATGGATTAAGATATGATTTTTCCGTGATGTACCGCCAATCAGGAAGTCCTGTTAAAGTTCATGCTGAGTTACTTGATGCTAAAGGACAAGTAATTGGAGAAGGTACGCTGACGCCATCTCAAACGGATGGGCAATGGCATAGACAAGCTGTGAGTTTTAATGCCAAAGCTACTGAGGCAAAAGGTAAACTTCGTTTGTGGTTTGAAGGAAATGGTCAAATCGACTTAGATATGATTTCTCTATTTCCAGAAGATACTTGGAAAGGACGCCCTGGAGGGATGCGTGCCGATATGATTCAGAAGTTGGCCGATTTAAAACCAGGCTTTATTCGTTTCCCTGGAGGATGTATTGTTGAAGGCTTTGATTTGAACAACCGTTACCAATGGAAAAAAACAATTGGCCCAATCGAAGAACGCCAATTGATCATGAACCGTTGGAATATCGAGTTTGCACATCGTCCAGCGCCAGATTATTTCCAAACTTTTGGTTTAGGATTTTTTGAGTATTTACAATTGGCAGAAGATATTGGTTCTGAAGCACTTCCAATCCTTAACTGCGGTATGGCTTGTCAGTTTAATTCAGCAGAAGTCGTGCCTTTGGATCAACTCGAACCGTATGTGCAAGATGCTTTAGATTTGATTGAATTTGCCAATGGAGACATCAATACGACTTGGGGAAAAGTGCGTGCTCAAATGGGGCATCCAGCGCCTTTTAATCTGAAAATGATGGGTGTCGGTAACGAAAACTGGGGACCACAGTACATTGAGCGTTTGAAAGTATTTACGAAAGCTATCAAAGCAAAATATCCTAATTTCAAATTGATAAATAGCTCTGGTACAGACCCTAACGGCGACCGTTTTGACTATTTGAATAAAGAATTGCGTGCTATGAACGCTGATTTTATTGATGAGCATTATTACCGTGCACCAGAGTGGTTCTTGAAAAATGCAGGGCGTTATGATAGCTACGACCGTAATGGTTCAAAAGTTTTTGCAGGAGAATATGCCTCTCATACTAACAATGGCGCTTCTGCTAGCAATCGTAACACTTGGAGAGCTGCGCTTTCTGAAGCTGCATTTATGACTGGCTTGGAACGTAATGCTGCTGTGGTTCAAATGGCCTCTTATGCTCCGTTATTTGCACACGTGGATGGTTGGCAGTGGAATCCTGATTTGATTTGGGTTGATAACTTGCAATCATTTGGTACTCCAAGTTATTATGTACAACAACTTTATTCATTAAACAAAGGCACCCACGTTTTATCGATGACTCAAAATAATCAACCATTGATAGGACAAGACAGTTTGTATGCCTCAGCAAGTTGGGACAAAGCTAGTAATGAAATTATCTTGAAAATTGCGAACAATAATAGTCAAGCTCAAGTGCGTGAAATCCAATTGGATGGTGTAAAAAAACTGGATCCAAACGCTAAATTGATTGTGATGCAAAGTGATCCAAATGCCGTAAATACTTTTGAAGAAGCCCTAAAAGTGAGTCCTACTGAAAAGAAAATTGTGGTGAATGCAAAGACTAAAAAAGTAAGTCTCGAACTGGCACCGTATTCATTTTATGTGGTAAGGATAAAAACACTTTAATAAAATTTGAAAATCTGAGTTAGTTTGAGGGGGAAAATTATGACAATTTTCCCCCTCTTTTTTTAATTCCTCAAATTCCAAATCCTCAAAATGAAATCTATTTCTACTTGTTGTATGGCATTGCTGATGTGGTGCCAATATGAGTTATCTTTTGCCCAAACAGAACATCCTTACTCCCATGACCCAAGTACCGTTGTAAGGGATGGTGACATGTTTTGGTACTTTTCAACAGGCTGGGGTATCACTCCAGCATTTTCAAAAGATTTGAAATATTGGGACGTTAAAACCCCGCCAATATTCAAAAAAGGAGAACATCCTGCTTGGATTGATAGCACTGTAAAAGGCTTCAAGGGGCATTTTTGGGCACCTGATGTGATTTTTATGAACGGAAAATATCATGTGTATTATTCATGTTCCACTTTCGGATCGCCGACTTCTGCTATTGGATTGGTGACGTCATCAAGCCTCAATCCTGATAGTCCCAACTACGGATGGACAGACCAAGGTATGGTTGTAAAATCACAAGAGAAAAAGGATTTTAATGCCATTGATCCAAGCATTTTGAAAGATGATGATGGGCGGGTATATATGGCGTATGGGTCGTTTCATGCGGGTATTGCTGGTGTAGAATTGGATACCCTTACAGGCAAAATTGAAGCGGGGGCTAGCCTGAGCAAATTAGCTGGTGGACGTGAGTCTGACTGGGAAGCAGCATGTTTGATTCGGGAAGGAAAATATTATTATCTTTTTGTTAATAATGGCTTGTGTTGCAAGGGTTTAAATAGCACTTACTATATAGTGGTAGGTCGTTCCGAAAATCCTCTTGGTCCTTTTGTTGACCAATCGGGTCGTAAGCTTACCGAAGGAGGTGGCACAGTTTTACTTCGTAGTCAAGGTTCTCGACTTGGGCCAGGTCATGTGGGATTACTGCGTGATGGAAAAAAGCTGATTACCTCCATTCATTTCTATGATGCTTCTGAGGAAGGGAAATCGAAGTTTGCTTTGATAAATATGAAATTCAAAAATGGCTGGCCAGTTCTTTCTTGGGATTAATTTTAGCTGTTTTCTTGTTTCAATTTTCCCATAAAAAAAGCCACCTACTGCTTTTTATGTGATATTCATACGTTCAAGTACTTTGTTTACAAGGGCTTACAGACTATTGCTGAGATAATCTCCTAAATTTTTCTCATTATTTTTTGTATTAATCAAATATTTGATTTAAAATTGTGTCAAAATAACACGTTTTGAATAATCATAGCGATTTGTATTTCATAAATAGTGTATAGTGAGGGAATCACTGATTCCCTTCACTTCCTGAAAAAGGATTAAAATTGAAATAATTTCTTCATTTTAGTCCTTTTTTGAGTGAAAATAAGTTATTTCGAATTTTTAAAGTAGAAAATCTCGTTTTATACGTATTTTTTACCTGAAGTTAAACGAATAACCATTTTCTAGAAGTAATCAGGCTATTTATGACAAAGCCCAAAGCTTTATAAAAACTATAACAAAGAATGCTAGCAAGATATAATCATAGTACTCGAATCCTTTTGGCTCTGGACTGTATTGTTTTTGGGTTTGATGGAGAAGAGTTGAAGTTATTATTAATCAAACGTGATTTTGAACCTGAGCGTGGCAAGTGGTCATTGATGGGTGGTTTCTTGAATGAGGATGAGGATTTGGAAGTGGCAGCCAACCGTATTTTGTATGACTTGACAGGTTTGAAAGATATTTATTTCGAAGAAATTAAAACTTTTGGCGAGATCAATCGTGACCCAGTAGAGCGAACAGTTTCGGTTTGTTTTTTTGCTTTGATTAATATCCACGCACACAGTCAGGATGCAGCGAAGTCTCAAAATGCTTTTTGGATTAGTTTGAAAAATCGTCCAGAACTCATTTTTGACCACAGTAATATGGTCAACTTGGCACTTGAAAGATTGCGATATCGTGCAGCCTTGCATCCCATTGGATTTGAGTTATTGCCTGAGAAATTTACGATTCCTCAATTGCAAAAACTCTATGAAGCGATTTATGATACGCCTTTAGACCGCCGTAACTTTAGCCGTAAAATTCTATCGACTAAATTGTTGATAGATACAGGTGAAAAGAACGAAAACTCGGCGACCAAGAAGGCGATTTTGTATAAACTAGACCAAGAGAAATATCAGAGACAGTTTAATGCTTTTCATTATTTTGTGTCTGATTTTAAAGTCTAAAATCTGAAAGTACCAAGAGCGAATAAGTGAATCCATATAAACCTGAATAGGTCATGAGTATTTTATAAATAACTTGTGCTTAGGGAAATAACAGAAGGTTTATAAGAAAAAGTACTTATTCGCTTTTTTGAAATATAAAATTGTGTCAATTTAACGCATTTGGCTGATTTCAGCTCGGCTTTAAACATATATTCAACGAATGAAAAATCAATTTGTAATCGGAGTTGATTACGGAACAGACTCGGTAAGAGCACTGGTAGTAAATACCGCAACAGGCGAAGAAGTAGGTACAGCCGTTCACTATTATGCACGTTGGAAGCAAGGTTTGTATTGCGATCCAGCTTCATCGCAGTTTAGACAACACCCTTTGGATTATTTGGAGGGTTTACAAAATTCGATAGCTGGTGCATTAGAAGGTTTGAGCGATGAGGTAAAACAAAATATTGTAGGTATTTCGGTAGATACTACAGGTTCTACTCCTGTGGCCGTTGACCAAAACGGCACACCTTTGGCATTATTACCAGAGTTTGCTGAAAATCCGAATGGGATGTTTATTCTTTGGAAAGATCATACTGCAAATGCCGAAGCTGAAGAAATCAATCATTTAGCACATCATTGGGATACCGATTTTACAAAATATGTTGGAGGAATTTATTCATCAGAATGGTTTTGGGCAAAAATCCTTCGTACCCTACGCGTAGATGAAACCATTCGTGAAAAGGCCTATTCTTGGGTTGAACATTGTGACTGGATTTCGGCTGTATTAACAGGAAATACTGACCCAATTGCGATGAAAAGAAGCCGTTGTGCCGCAGGACATAAAGCGCTTTGGCATCAAGAATTTGAAGGACTTCCTTCTGAAGAATTTTTGACAAAATTAGATCCACTTTTGGGTGGATTAAGAGATAGACTTTTTAGCGAGACTTATACTTCAGATAATAGTATGGGTACCATTTCAAAAGAATGGGCTGATAAACTAGGTATTTCAGATAAAGCTGTAATTGGTGTAGGTGCTTTTGACTGTCACATGGGGGCAGTTGGGGCAGATATTCAGCCCTATTCTTTGTGTAAAGTAATCGGAACATCAACTTGCGATATGTTGGTTGCGCCAAACGAAGAAATTGGACATTTGTTGATTCGTGGTATTTGTGGTCAAGTAGATGGCTCAATCATTCCTGGCATGTTAGGAATGGAAGCTGGACAATCGGCATTTGGTGATTTGTACGCTTGGTTCCAAAAAGTAATTGTAGGGCCAGTACGCGACCTATTGGGTCAGGAAGCTGCCGACAAACTTAGTGCTGAGTTGATTCCTTATCTTTCAGAAAAGGCCTCAGAACTACCTATTAAAGCTACCGATATTGTATCTGTTGACTGGATGAATGGTCGTCGTACACCCGACGCTAAACATACACTCAAAGGAGGAATCATTGGCTTAAACTTGGGTAGCGATGCTGTGAAAATCTTCAAATCGTTGGTTGAGGCAACGGCTTTTGGTGCAAGAGCTATTTCTGACCGTTTCCAACAAGAGGGTGTTCCTATCAAACAAGTGATTGCGATTGGTGGGGTTGCCAAAAAATCACCATTTGTCATGCAAACTTTGGCAGACGTATTGAACATGCCAATCAAAGTAGCGAGTTCAGACCAAGCTTGTGCTTTGGGTGCAGCGATTTGTGCTTCAGTAGCAGCCGGTGTATATCCAGATATGGCCTCAGCACAGAAAAATATGGCTTCCGCATTTGATGCAACTTACGAACCTCGTCCAGAAGTTGTGCCTACCTACGAAGCATTATATCAAAGATACCAAGGCATCGGACAGTATATTGAGGAGAATATATAAATAGCAGTCGGCATTCAGCAGTCAGCTTTCAGTTTTTCCCGATAGCCGACTGCCGATAGCCGATTGCCAAATCTAGTTCCAAAAAATTAAAACATCAAGACAATCAGAACAATGAGTAATTTAAAAACATTTGGCGGTTTGCCATTAGAAGTGTGGTTCGTAACAGGTAGCCAACATTTATACGGTGAAGAAACACTTCGTCAGGTAGATGAACATTCGAAAATCATTGCGGACTCGTTCCAAGCATCTTCGATTATCCCTGTAAATGTGATTTTCAAGCCAGTGGTGAAAACACCAGATGAGATTTATAATATCTGTCAAGAAGCAAACTTTGCCCCTAACTGTATTGGTATTGTCGCATGGATGCACACTTTTTCTCCTGCAAAAATGTGGATTCGTGGTTTGAATATTTTGAAAAAACCATTGTTGCACTTGCATACACAGTTCAACCGTGATATTCCTTGGTCGAGCATCGACATGGACTTTATGAACCTTAACCAATCGGCACATGGTGACCGTGAGTTTGGTTTCATTATGTCTCGTATGCGTTTGAGCCGTAAAGTAGTGGTTGGTCACTGGCAGCAAGAAGATGTTTTACAAAAAATCAATATTTGGGCACGTGTAGCGGCAGGTCGTTTCGAAATGCAACGTTTGAAAGTAGTTCGTTTCGGTGACAACATGCGTCAAGTAGCAGTAACAGACGGCGATAAAGTAGGTGCTGAAATGACTTTTGGATTCTCAGTAAATACACACGGTGTTGGTGATTTAGTAAAAGTAATCAACCAATTCTCTGATGCTGAAATCAATCAATTAGTAAAAGAATACGAAGATACCTACCAAGTAATGGATTCTTTGAAAGCAGGTGGTGCTATGCGTGCCTCTTTGTTTGAAGCTGCTCGCATCGAACTTGGTTTGAAAGCATTCTTGGAAGATGGTGGCTTTGGTGCTTATACCAATACCTTCGAAGATTTGTACGGTATGAAGCAATTGCCTGGTATCGGTTCACAACGTATGATGGCTGCTGGCTATGGTTACGGTGGCGAAGGTGACTGGAAAACTTCTGCGATGGTTCGTGTGATGAAGTTTATGGCTAGTGGTTTGGAAGGTGGTAACTCTTTCATGGAAGATTATACTTATCATTTCGATCCAGCTAATCCAATGGTATTGGGTGCACACATGTTAGAAATCTGTCCAAGTATTGCGAAAGGTGCTGTAAAATGTGAAGTACATCCATTAGGAATTGGCGGTAAAGAAGATCCAGTACGTTTGGTATTCAATGGTGGTGCTGGTGCAGCCTTGAACGTTTCTTTGATCGATATGGGTAACCGTTTCAGAATCTTAGTAAACGAAGTAGATGGCGTAGATGTAACAGAAGAGTTACCAAAATTACCTGTAGCGCGCGTATTGTGGAAACCACAACCAGATATGGCAACAGGATGTGCTGCTTGGATTTTGGCGGGTGGTGCTCACCACACCGTATTTAGCCAAAACCTTACAACTGAATATATCGAGGATTTGGCTGATATGTTTGGTGTTGAGTTGGTAGTAATTAATAAAGATACTCAGTTGCGCAATCTTAAAAACGAGTTGCGTTGGAATGAAGTAGCATACAAATAAGCAGTTTTGGGCGAATGGTGTTATACGCATTATTCGCCCAAATATCACAGAAATGATGATGTAGGGTTTTGTTTTAGAATCAAACAGACTCACTACTTTGTCGACTGAAAACAAACTATCCTCCTAAATTAATTAACTAAACTATGAAAAAATGGATTTCGACATTAGCGCTTGCAGCTATGTCATTACAAGGATTTGCTCAAAACGAAGTAACGCTTGATGCCTCGCAAGCCAAAACACAAATCAACCGCCAGATATATGGTCACTTTGCGGAACATTTGGGGGCTTGTATTTATGGAGGTTTGTATGTAGGTGAAAATAACACGAAAATTCCTAACATCAACGGTGCTCGTAAGGATGTGATTGAGGCCTTGAAAAAAATGAAGATTCCTAATCTTCGTTGGCCAGGGGGATGTTTTGCAGATACTTACCACTGGAAAGATGGTATTGGTCCTAAAAAACAACGTCCTTCGATCGTGAATGCTTGGTGGGGCGGTGTAACAGAAGATAATAGCTTTGGAACACATGATTTTTTGAATTTGTGTAAAGAATTAGGTACAGAACCCTATTTGGCTGGTAACGTAGGTAGTGGTACTGTAAAAGAATTGTCTGACTGGGTTCAATATGTAAACCATAATGGCGTGAGTCCAATGGCCAATTTGCGTAAGGAAAATGGTCAGGATAAAGCTTGGGGAGTAAAGTACTGGGGTGTTGGAAACGAAGCTTGGGGTTGCGGTGGTAACATGAAGGCAGAATACTATGCCAACATTTATCGTCAATACGCCACTTTTATGACGGATTGGGATAACGGTTCGAAGTTGTTCAGAATTGCTTCTGGTGCTAACTCGAAGGATTATAATTGGACAGAGGTTTTGATGCGTGATATTCCTCATCACATGTTGGAGGGTATTGCATTACACCATTACTCGGTGATTAACTGGGACAAAAAAGGTCCAGCAGCCAATTTCACAGAAGAACATTATTTCAAAACTATGCAGCAGGCTTTGTTTATGGATGAGCTAATCCAAAAGCATACCGCTATTATGGATAAGTATGACCCTAAAAAGAAAGTGGCATTGGTAGTTGACGAATGGGGTGGCTGGTACGAAGTAGAGCAAGGAACAAACCCAGGGTTTTTGTACCAACAAAATACCATGCGTGATGCTGTGTTAGCGGGCGCAACTTTGAATATTTTCCACAAACATTCTGAACGTGTGAGAATGGCAAACTTGGCTCAAATCGTAAACGTGTTGCAAGCGGTTGTGCTAACAAAGGAGGAAAAAATGATTTTGACTCCAACTTACCACGTAATGGAAATGTACAATGTTCACCAAGATGCGACCAATATTCCTGTTGAAATAAAGTCGAATGACTATGTATTTGGTACTGAAAAATTGCCAGCGGTTTCTGTTTCGGCTTCAAAAGACCAAGCGGGTGTTGTTCATATTTCATTAACGAACATTGACATTAACAAAGGACAAGAGATTTCTATCAACTTGAAAGGAATCACGGCGAAAGCGGTTACAGGTCGTGTGTTAACGTCGGCAAAAGTACAAGACCACAATACTTTTGATAATCCTGAAAAAGTAAAGCCAACTACTTTTACAGGGGCAAGTATTTCTGGAGGTACGCTTAAAGTAAAATTACCTGCTACTTCGGTAGTAGTATTGGAGCTGAAATAATAAAGCTTTTACTATACAATTGTAAAAACTCGCTAGAAACCTCTGGCGAGTCTTTTACCTAAAATTAATTACAATCATGACTTATCAATCTCTACGTGAGGAATGTTATGAAGCAAACATGCAGCTTCCTAAACTGGGTTTGGTGCTTTTTACTTTTGGTAATGTAAGTGCTGTTGACCGTTCGCAAGCGGTGTTTGCTATCAAACCAAGTGGTGTGCCTTATGAGTTTTTGAAACTTGAGGATATCGTTATTATGGACTATGATGCCAAAGTAGTAGATGGCAAAATGCGTCCTTCTTCAGATACCAAAACACATGCTCAGTTATACAAAAACTGGGAAGGTATCGGTGGAATTACACATACACATAGTACCTATGCTGTGGCTTGGTCACAAGCTGGTTTGGACATTCCTATCTTCGGAACTACGCACGCGGATCATACTCACCAAGATATTCCATGTGCTCCTGTGTTGACTGACGAAATGATTGAAGGTGATTATGAATTTGAAACGGGTAATCAAATCTTCAACTGTTTTGCCGACAAAGGTCTTTCTTACAAAGAAATGGAAATGGTTCTTTTACAAAACCATGGTCCATTTACTTGGGGAAAAACGGCTGAAAAGTCAGTTTATAGCGCAGCTGTTCTCGAAGAAGTCGCACGTATGGCTTATTTGACATTACAGATTAACCCTAACACTCCTCGCATCAAGGACACTTTGCGTTTGAAACATTACGAACGTAAACATGGCAAAAATGCTTATTACGGTCAAGGTTGCTAAGCGAAGTGAAAAGTTTAGATTTCGGAGTTTTGAAAACTAAAAATTCGAAAGCATTTCTCTAAAAGTACCCATATTTCTGCTATTGGTTTTTGAAAAATAGAAACCAATAGCAGGACAACCTGCAAGTCAAACACTATAAAATAATGAAGCGTGCTGAATTGGGAAGATTACGAAGGTGTCTATGTACTAATTTTTCATTCTCAATTCAGTACAGCAATGAAATTTTCAAATTAAACCTGAAATCCTTTGGTGACGCCTCACCATCTTTTATCTCCTTCTATTAATCTATGAAGCTCGGATTAGAATCTCTCGACTACATTATTTTCTTTGTTTACTTCGTAATCGTGGCGAGCTACGGTTATTGGGTTTACAAAAATAAGGGTAAGCAAACTGCTGACTCAAAAGACTTTTTCTTGGCGGAAGGTTCACTTACATGGTGGGCTATTGGTTCGTCAATTATTGCCTCAAATATCTCAGCCGAGCAGTTTATCGGTATGAGTGGACAGGCTTTTCAATTAGGTATTGCTATTTCGGTGTACGAATTGGTGGGTGCTTTCTCGCTGATTTTGATTGCGGTATTCTTTTTACCGATGTATATCCGAAATAATATTTACACGATGCCCCAATTTTTGGCAAGCCGTTACGACAATCGTATCAGTACTATTATGGCGGTGTTTTGGTTGTTTTTGTACATTTTGGTAAACTTAACATCCATCATTTACTTGGGTGCATTGAGTCTTGAAACGATGACAGGCTTTAGTTTTATGGCTTGTGCAACTTTCTTGACCATTTTTGCGATTTTTATTACCCTTGGTGGTATGAAAGTAATTGGTTATACCGACGTAATTCAGGTGGTTTGTTTGGTTGTAGGTGGTTTGGCAACGACTTACTTGGCATTAGATTTACTTTCAGCAAAAGTAGGTTCGGGCGCGGGTATTTTTGAAGGATTGAGTTTGATTAAGGATAAAGCTGATAGCCATTTGCACATGATTTTTGCTAAAGGACAATACCAAGTGCATGATGGTCAAGGCGGTATGATTGATGCGTACAACCAATTGCCTGGCTTGTTGATGTTTATTGTTGGAGGTCAATGGATTGTAAACTTGAATTACTTTGGTTGTAATCAATATATCACGCAACGCGCTTTGGGGGCTGATTTGAAAACGGCTCGTTCGGGTTTGTTGTTTGCTTCTTTCCTCAAAATGTTAATGCCAATTATCGTAGTGTTGCCGGGTTTGGCGGCGTATGTATTGTTCCAAGAAAATGCAGATATGGCAATTGTCGAAGGAATTAGAGAAGGCGGTATTGTAAAACCAGATAATGCATATCCAGTTTTGTTAAATATCCTTCCTACAGGTTTGAAAGGTATGGCGTTTGCAGCACTTACTGCAGCGATTGTAGCATCATTGGCAGGAAAAGCCAACAGTATCTCAACGATTTACGTTTTGGATATTCATAAGAAATTCTTTGCACCAGACCTCAACGAAAAGCAAATGGTATGGATGGGTCGTGTATCTATTGTCGTTTCATTTGTGATTGCATTGGCTATTAGTCCATTGTTGAAAAACTTAGGTCAAGGTTTCCAATACATACAAGAATACACAGGCTTCATTTCTCCGGGTATCTTGGCAATTTTCTTGTTAGGTTTCTTCTGGAAAAAAGCTACAGCCAACGGTGCCTTAGCAGCGACTATCTTGAGTATTCCAATGTCGGCATTCTTGAAAGTTCAAGCACCAGATATGCCTTTCCTTAACCGCATGGGCGTTGTATTCTGGATTTGCGCTCTGGTAACCGTTGTTATCAGTTTGATAGAATCAAAAGGGAAAGACCATCCAAAAGCTTTTGTTGTAGATAGCAGCTGGTTTAAGTCAGATAAAGCGTTCCGTTTTGGAGCACTATTAATTACTGCCGTTGTTGTATTGATTTATACGATTTTCTGGTAGGATTATCGATTTGAAAATTTGAAGATTTGATAATTTGAAAATGAATTTGTATCTGTGGTGAGTACTCCTAACCATGGATACAAATTTCAAAAAATCACTAAACCACTAATTCAATAAATCACTCAATACTTATCCCCACCCAATATTTCAGTTATTGATATGAAAATTCGATTTTTTTTAGGACTCTTTGTTGGAATGCTTCTTGGACTTGGAACAACATCTATGGCACAGAATGATGTCTATTTGTTTTCTTCTTTCAGAGATAATGGTCAAGATGGTTTGCATTTGGCTTATAGTTATGATGGTTATAATTGGACTGCATTAAAAAAGGATAGTTCATTTTTACGTCCAACAGTTAGCAAAGACAAGCTCATGCGTGACCCTTGTATTTTGAAAGGTCCAGATGGTTACTTTCACATGGTATGGACAGTTTCTTGGAATGATCTTGGCATCGGCTATGCACGTTCGAAAGATTTGGTGCATTGGTCAGAACAACAATTTATCCCTGTGATGTCACATGAGCCAACTGCGCTTAACTGCTGGGCACCAGAGATTAATTATGATGCTAAAACCAAGGAATATTTGATTTATTGGGCTACTACCATTCCTGATAGATTTCCTAGTACTGAAGGTGGCAAAGGCGATGGCAAATACAACCACCGTATGTATGCGACTACAACAAAGGATTTCAAAACCTTTACCCCTACTCGCTTGTTTTATGACCCTGGTTTCAACGTAATTGACGTATCAATTTTTCAAGTTTCCAAGAAAAAATATGCTATGATTATGAAAGATGAGACTAAAAACCCTGTAAAAAAGAATTTGAAGCTTGCTTTGAGCAAACATTTGAACAGTGGTTTTTCGCCTGCATCTGAGCCAATCTCAAAATTAGATTGGATTGAAGGGCCTACGGTAACTAAAATTGGTGAAGATTGGGTTGTATATTTCGACCAATATACACGCCACAAAATGGGAGCTTTGAAATCGAAGGACCTAAAAAATTGGGTAGATATTTCTGAAGAAGTTCATTTTCCGAAGGGTACTCGTCATGGTACGGTATTTAAGGCAAGTAAGGCAGAGTTGGAGTTTTTATTAAAACAATAAAAATCATTGGTGATGCAAAATGCTCTAATTTTTGATATGGACGGAACTATGGTGGACAACATGATGGTTCATCACCGTGCATGGCAAAAGAAACTCGCCGAACTAGGAAAAATAATGACTTTGGAAGAAGTTATCGCTACATGTCATGGCAAAAATGATGAAATTTTACAGCGCATTTTCGGAGAACAATACTCTTTTGAAGAGCGGGATAAAATTTCATTTGAGAAAGAGGCGATTTACCGTGAGGTGTTTTTGCCTGAACTCAGGTTGGTGGATGGGTTAGCACAATTGCTACAAACGGCTCATGAGGCTGGCATTCCGATGGGAATTGGTACAGCTGCACGTGCCGAAAATGTAGATTTTGTGTTAGACAATTTGAACATTCGTCATTATTTCAAGTCGATTGTTTGCGATCGTGATGTGACTTTGGGTAAACCAGATCCGACGGTATTCTTTAAGGTAGCCGACCAATTGGACGTGCCTTATGAGCAGTGTTTAGTATTTGAGGATTCGCCCACAGGAGCACGCACGGCGCTCAATGCTGGAATGAAGGCTGTCATTATTACGACGACGCACAAAGCGGAAGAATTCGAAGGGTTTGCAAGCGTATTGTTTTGCCTACCCGATTACACAACCCTTAATCTGTTTTCAACTTTAAAACGTATTTGACATGAAATTTTTTATTGACACTGCCAATTTGCAGGAAATTCAAGAAGCACAAAACTTAGGTGTTTTGGATGGTGTAACAACCAATCCATCATTGATGGCCAAAGAAGGTATCAGTGGTAAAGATAATATTATTGCTCATTACAAAGCCATTTGTGCGATTGTAGATGGCGACGTAAGTGCTGAGGTAATCTCAACAGATTATGAAGGCATGATTGCTGAAGGTGAAATTCTTGCGGCCTTAGATGAAAAAATTGTGGTAAAAGTGCCCATGATTAAAGACGGTATTCGTGCCATTCGCTATTTTTCTGATAAGGGCATCAAGACAAACTGTACGCTGGTATTCTCAGCAGGACAGGCCTTATTAGCGGCAAAAGCGGGTGCTACCTATGTTTCGCCATTTGTGGGACGTTTAGATGATATTTCATTTGATGGTATAGAGTTGATTGAGCAAATTCGCACAATTTATGACAATTATGGTTTCGAAACAGAAATCCTAGCAGCGTCTATTCGTCACCCAATTCATATCTTGAAATGTGCTGAAATCGGTGCAGATGTGATGACTGGTCCATTAAGTGCTATCTTGGCATTACTTAAGCATCCTTTGACTGATATCGGTCTTGAGAAGTTTATGAAAGATATGGCAGGAAAGTGGAACTAATTGCGTGAAGAAAGAAGAGTGCGGCGTTTTGAATTATTACTAAAAAATAGACAATTTTGGATAGGATTTTTGATTTCAAGATATGAGAATTTTTATCAATTCGAAATCAAAAATCCGACATCCGATATAATTCTTGATAACCCAAATTTTTCCATTTTACAGTAAAAAAACTATGAAAAAAAACAATCTCCTCGTAGCAAGTTTATTGACAGCCAGTTTGTTGTGGGCTTGCGAAAGTAAAAAATCTGAATCTACTCAAGGAACTTCTGATAGCTTGAAAATCGAACAATCGGCTTTCGGAAAAGTTTCTGATAGCACACAAGCTACGCTTTACACCTTGCACAATGCCGCAGGAGCTACTGTTCAAATTTCTGATTTTGGTGGTACAATCGTTTCTTGGACAGCTCCAGATAAAAATGGAAAATTTGATGATATCACGCTTGGTTGCGATTCACTTTCGGGTTATCAGAAAGGTGTTCCATATTTCGGCGCTTTGATTGGTCGCTATGGCAACCGTATCGCCAAAGGACAATTTACTTTAGACGGAAAAGCTTACTCTCTAGCTAAAAATAACGGACCAAATGCTTTGCATGGCGGTTTGAAAGGGTTTGATAAAGTACTTTGGAAAGCTACGCCAATCGAAGGTGAAGAACCATCATTGAAATTGACTTACACAGCAAAAGATGGCGAAGAAGGTTATCCAGGTAATTTGTCAGTAGAGGTGGTTTATACTTTGCAAAAAGATAATTCTTTGAAAATCGACTACAAGGCGACTACAGACAAAGCAACGGTAGTAAACTTGACAAACCATGCTTATTTCAACTTGAAAGGTGGTTTTGATAGCGATATCTTAGACCACGAAGTAACATTGAATGCTGATAAATTCTTACCAGTAGATGCAACGTTGATTCCTACGGGTGAATTGAAACTAGTAGCTGGAACTCCATTTGATTTCACTAAGCCATTCAAAATTGGTGCTAGAATCAATGATGCGAAGGATGAGCAAATTAAATTTGGATTAGGCTATGACCACTGCTGGGTATTAACGGATTCAACGAAGAACTTGAAATTGGCCGCTTCGGTGTATGAGCCAACAAGCGGACGTGTGTTGGAAGTATTCACAACCGAACCAGCGATTCAGTTTTATACAGGTAACTTCTTGGATGGTACTATTACAGGAAAAGGTGGCAAAGTGTACAAGCACCGTTTTGGTTTGTGTTTAGAGACTCAACATTATCCTGACTCTCCAAACCAAGCAAAATTCCCAAGCACTGTATTGAAACCAGGAGAAACATATGAAACAACTACGGTTTATAAGTTTTCGGTAAAGAAATAAGAAAAATACAAAATATATAAGAGAAGACAGCTCGTGATGGGCTGTCTTTTTTGTTTTTTTAGAAATATAAAATTTAATTTTTTGTATTTTTTTTGTAAATATAAAATGAAAAATAGGGAAAAGTCCTATTTTTTTGGGCAAAACCGACATCTACACTAATTTTGTAGTAAATCATGATATATTTTAAAAGTAACATATTGCCCGCCTTTGCTATGATGCTCGCTATAATAATGATGAGTTATGGCATTACGGGTAAGATTGTGTTACAATATCAGATTGAAAGTAAACTAGCGGCTAACATTTCACTAGAACAAACCGATAGCTATTTTGACGACATAGCGTTGAGTTTTTCGAAATGTTTTGAAAGCTTTGTAAAAATTTTACACGACTTTGACAAACTAGGCTTTGGTCTGAAGTTTCATTGCCAACACGCACTCATAAGATTTTATCCTTCATTTGCGTTAAGTAATATATTTCTTCTCATTCCCTATCAGTTATTAACCCAATATTATATTGACATCAATGCTCCGTGAATTTTGGGTCTATCAACTGAACTCTTCAGACATACAATTTATTTTTACAATTAGGAATAAGCCAAATCACTGAAAATCGCTCTAGATAGAACAACTCATGACATTGAGGAGTTGTAAAAGAGCCAACTGTATCATTTAACATTACACTATATGTGGAATAAAATCGCAGAACTAATCATCCGAAATAGATTATTTTGGATTGGATTAATTATCGTATCAACCATTTACATGGGGTATCAGGCTAGCCGAATCCAATTATCTTATGAATTTGCCCGTATTCTTCCTGCAAACGACCCAATTGAACAAGAATATCAACGCTTTAGGAAATTATTTGGTGAAGATGGTAGCCTTATGGTGATTGGATACCAATCGCCTGACTTATATAAATTAGAGAATTTTAATGATTGGTACGACCTTTCGCAGGCGATCAAAAAGCATGAGGGAATCAAAAATGTAATCTCTCTAACAAATCTGATTGACTTGAAAGTAAATGAAACAACCAAGCGTTTTGAGGTAAAACCTTTGTTGACTCAAAAACCAAAGTCTCAGGCTGAGGTTGATTCAATTAAGGAAAAAATTGCCAATTTGAAGTTCTATGACGGTATGGTGATTAATACAAAAACCAATACCACCTTGATGGCGATTACTTTCAATGAGAAAGCTTTGAACTCAAAGAAACGTATTTCAATTGTTCAAGAAATCAGAGATTTAGCACATCAGTTTGAGGAAAAACACCATACTACGCTTCATCTTTCAGGTATGCCTTTTATTCGTACTGCTACGATGCAAAAGGTATCGCACGAAATGGAGTTGTTTATGGGATTGGCCGTACTAGTGACTGCGGCTATTTTATGGTTTTTCTTCCGTTCTATTCGTTTCACCCTAGTATCAATTTTGGTGGTATTGATTGGTGTGGTATTCTCGGTGGGAACACTCGTAATGATGGGTTATAAGATTACGATGCTAACAGGTTTGATTCCGCCATTATTGATTGTGATTGGTGTACCAAACTGTATTTTCTTGATTAATCGCTACCAAGCAGAATTGTCGGCTCATGGAGACAAACAGCTTGCGATTCATAATATGATTACGGGGATTGGTTTATCGACATTCCTTGCCAATATGACAACAGCGATTGGATTTGGGGTGTTTTATTTTACTAACAGTAGTTTGTTGGTTGAATTTGGCGTTGTGTCTGCCCTGAATGTAATGGTTACTTACGTGCTTTGTTTGGTTTTAGTTCCAATTTCAGTGTACTACATGGGATTGCCTCAAGTGAAGCATTTGAAGCATTTGGACGGAAAATGGGCTAAGAAGTTCTTGTCATGGATTGATCATACAGTTCATAACCACCGTCCAGCGATTTATTTGACAGCCTTAGTAGTTGTGTTGGTATCTGCTTATGGTGTTACCAAAATCAATGTAATCGGATATGTTGTAGATGACCTTCCTAAAAAAGATCCTATTTATGCTGATTTACGCTTTTTCGAAGAAAATTTCAATGGTGTTTTGCCTTTCGAAATTATGGTAGATACGAAGCATAAAAATGGGGTATTTGATAACCAAGCCGAAACCCTATACAAGATAAAATCTTTACAAAATCGTTTAAAGCAATACAAGGAGTTTTCAAAACCATTATCGATTGTTGAGGCAGTTCGTTTCCTATACCAATCTTATAAAGGAGGCGAAGGACGATACTTTATTATGCCTAGTGTTTTTGAGTTGTCAAAACTATCTGAATATCTACAAACTGATTCTTCCTCAGCCTCAAAACAAATCAAACCGTTCTTGAATGATGATAAAAGTATTACCCGTATCAGTTACCAAATGGCTGATGTAGGTTCGGTACGTATCAAAGAATTGATGAAAGAAATCCAGCCACAAGTGGATGAGATTTTCCCGAAAGACCAATATAAAGTAAGCTTGACAGGACATAGCTTGGTGTTTTTGAAAAGCAATGACTACTTGTTGGGCAACTTGTACGAAAGTTTGTTGATTGCCATTGTGTTGATTGCTTTGGTGGGTATGGTGCTTTTCCGCTCGATTCCTATCATTATTTTATCAAAATTACCTTGTTTGATTCCATTGGCATTGACAGCGGGAATTATGGGCTTTTTCGATATTCACTTTAAGCCTTCTACGATTCTAATCTTCAGTATTACTTTCGGTATTGCCTCAGATGGAACAGTTTATTTCTTGACTCGTTATCGTCAAGAATTGGAAGAAAAAGGCAATAGTGTACGCGAATCTATCACTAACACCATTTTTGGTACAGGTTTGAGTATGATTTACACAGCCGTAATTTTGTTCTGTGGATTCTCTATATTTGCTGCATCAAGTTTTGGCGGTACCGCTGCAATGGGTGTGATGGTATCTATTACACTTTTGATTGCGATGTGTACCAACTTGATTTTATTACCAGCATTACTGTTGACAATCAATCGTAAAAAATTGGATGTTAGAAAAACTAAAGCCGTAGTGTTAGAAGAACAATAAAATTGCTTTAAGCAGAATATAATATATCAGAGGGATGTTTGTCTTGTACAATCATCCCTCTTTTGTTTTTGACCGAATAATAGATTATCATGTTTTATGAAGGTTGAAATGCCTATTTTGCAGAAAATCTATCATAACACACATTTTAATCTCTCATGAAACACCTACTACCACTTTCTTTGCTAAAGCAGTCTGTTTTAGCCATAATTTTGTCCATTCTTTTTGCCTCCTGTAATGTTCTCAAAAATGAGGTTGACAAAATTGACTTGACCAAACCCCTCAACAAAGCCGAACCTGCCTTGAGTAATTTAACTTCAAAAGCAGGTGAAAACTTCGTGCTGGGTGCGACCAAAGCTCTTCCACACGCTGCGTCGAGTTTAAAAGGATTTGCAGATACGTTAAATCCTGATATTAAAAAACTCATTCATGCGATTGCCATTGCTGGAGATACAACAAATATTCAATTGACAAAGCTGGGGGATAATCTACATTGGCAAATCGGAAGACTCAAAGGCGATTTGAAATTCACGGATGAATTGGTTGTCAAAATCATGCGAACACTCGACAAAAATTCGCAAAGGCTTTTGACCAATATGTTACAAAATGCCTTGGATTCAATGAATAGTCCAGCGTCGAAAGCAAAATTGGATTCTATTATTGGAAATATTTTAAGTGAAAAAACTTCCATGCGTACTCAGCAGTTGGTTAACAATACACTTCAACCGACCATAGACACACTTACGAGTAGGATTGATAAGATTGTTCATAAGGATATCCCTTTTGTGCAACGTCAGGCATCCATGATTATTGGCGGTATTACTTTGGCAGCATTACTGATTATTGGTTTTGTGTGGTATCAAAGAAGAAAATATTTGAGACTGATTAAAGTATTAACCTACCAAATAGACCAAATCGGCGATCAATCTATTTACGACAATCTTACGAAGCATATTAGCTCACAAACCAAAAAGGAAGATTTAGAGCCACTTCTTAAGAATATCCTTAGCGAGCAAGGAATCAATTAGTAGTGCGGAGTTTTGAATTATGAGTGATGAATTTTCCTTTGTCCTTGCCTAAAATAGTTTGCCCTGAAAACTGAACTCGATTTTAGCTTGTATTCCAAAGCTTGCTACTCAAAGCCAAACAAAAAACCACCGCCCAAGATGTGCGGTGGTTTAACCAGTGCATTACAATATCACATAATACACCTTGTCACTATTTCTATGATTTATTATCCAAAAAACTACTGCATTTGCATACCTTCCATTGATGAGGCATTTTTAGAACTTCTCTTAAATATGCTCATATCCATCTGTCCGAAACGAATAGAGAGGTTCAATCTCACCAATTGTGGATTATTCAAACGATAGTAAGTTTGTGTAAATCCTTCACCGTACGATACCTGTGTGTTTCCTCTTGTTCTGAAAATATCGTTTACCGAAAGTGTTGCCGAGGCAATATCGTTTTTCAAGAAACTCTTTTTGATCGCAATATCAACTCCATAAAAAGGCTTGATATATCCTTGTGATGAACTTTGCGCCTGACTCATTGGAGGTCCAAAACCTTGATTTTGCGTGATAGGCATATTGGTTTTGCCTTGATAATCGCCAGATAACTGGATTACCCATTTTTGTGGTAAGGTAAAGTTATTGTTGATTTTACCAAACACTGTCCAAAGGGCATCGGTTGCTTGTGCATTTTCGATGTTTTGGGTATTGATTTTTGAGTTATAAAAGTTCAAGTTCGCCGTCAAATCCCAAAATGCTTTCAATTTAGTTGTGTAAGTAAACTCTGTACCATACGTTACACTCGAATTGGCATTGATATAGGTATTAATCAAGTCAGTTTTGCCACTAATCGGGTTGATTTCTTGACTCAAATATCTTGTAATGAGGTTATTCGTGTATTTGTAATAACCTGATGCCAAGAAAGTGGAATTACCTTTTGAGTGGCTATATGAAATTTCACTTGAGGTCGTAAACTCTGGTACTAAGTTGGGATTACCTCTAGTAATATTCAAGCTATCGCTATAGTCTACGTAAGGAATCTGTTGGAAAAAGTTAGGTCTGTTAACACGTCTTGTTACGCTCAATTGCAATTGATCTGTTTTAGACAATTCTCGTGTTAAAAATATCGACGGAAACAAGCTGATTGGATATTCGTTACTAAACTTTTGATTATTGGCTAAAAGAGAACCATCATATTTTGAGCTTTCGCCACGTAAACCAACTTTGTAAGAAAACAATTTTGGTAACTTTCCTGCAAATGACAAGTAAGCAGCATACACATAATTTTCACCTTCATAATTCACCGAAGCAGAAGTTATATCTTTATAAATGTCTGACCCTACAGCCTTCAAGGTGTTGTTATTCAGGTTTTTATTATAATTGATTTGGATTTTTGCACCTGTTTCTAAAGTGATTTTTCCTTTCAATGGTTTTACATAATCTGTTTGAACTGTCAAAACTTTGTTATTCCCTTCACCAATATTTTTCTGGATTTGATTTCCTGTAATGACATTTTGAGCATTATAATAATTGGTAGAGTAAACCGCATTGGAAGAGTTGTCGCCACCAAAGTAATTCAAGTCAGCAGAAAGTTCTTCGCCTTCTGTTTTGAAGTTTTGTTTGAAACCTAATTGCAAACCTCTTGGTTTAAATGCTCTTTCAGTATTCGAAAGTCTATTGCTAAAACTTGTTACGCCGTTAATTTTTGTCGTGATTTTCAAGTCTTCAGTTGGGTCAAATTTACCTTGTCCGAAGAAACCAGCCACCGAAAGTGTCGCACGGTTCGATACATAGTAGTCCATACCTAAGCGACCAAAAGTCATGTTGCCTTTTGTTTTGCTATTGATGTCCTGCGCGATACTCGATTGTGTACCACCAATGGTGCTTGAGCGGTCGCTATTACCTGTAACGTTGTTACGCATACGCATATTCATAAACATCATCGTTACGTTTACTTTATTTTGACGTACACTAAGGTTTCCCATGATATTTGAGCCACCAAAACGGTCAGCTCCTACGTTTACCATACCATTGTAACCACTCTTTTTATTTTTCTTCAAAACCAAGTTCAAGATACCAGCAGTACTTCCAGAAGCATCGTATTTAGCTGAAGGGTTGGTGATTACCTCAACTTTTTCGATAGCATCCGCAGGGATTTGGTCAAGGCTCAATGTTGTTGGGCGACCGTCGATATACAAAACAGGAGACGCATTTCTTAGCTTAACATTACCATCAATATCTACTTGTAATGAAGGAATATTGCGCATGATGTCTACCGCAGTACCACCCGAAGTAACTAAGTTTTTAGAAACGTTAAAGCTTTTTTTGTCAATATCCATTTCCAATAATGGCTTAGAACCATTGACTGTTACACCATCGAGAAGTGTGGACTCTGAGGCTAATTTGATGTTACCCAAATCTTTGTCCATCGCAGCCATCATTTTTGCCATCATGGCAGGGTCAGGCTGTTGACCAGGTTTGGGAGCACCACCCTCCATTTTTGGCATAGATACAGCCAAGGGCATTTCTAGGGTTTTGTAGCCTACCGAGCTAATTTTGAGCTTTAACTTTGCCATCATGGGAAGACCTGAAAAACTAAAGTCACCATTTAATTCAGTTTGCATGGCTTTTACCAAAACATCCTTGTCTTTTTTGGTATCCTTATCAAATACAGACTTTAGGACAACGACAGAAGCAAACTCCACAGGTTTACCTTGTTCGTCTACTACTTTACCATAGGCTTTCCATTCTGGCATTTTGCCAGCACCACCCGAAGGCATTTGTGCAAATCCCGATATTGAGAGAAGCACTAACATAATTGTTAATATCTTATTCATGATTGATAGAGTTAATTCGAGAGTTTATCAGAGGAAAATATTTACTTACTACATTTTGAATAACATCACTCTCACTTGCGATTGATGATTCAAATTTGCGGGCAATTTCTCGAATTTCCATTCAGCTGTAGACGCAATGATGTGAACTGTATATGGATGAACATCGTGGATTAGAATCTATTCAGTAAGTTTGTTCTCTGAATAGTTTGATGATGAATAGCTTTCATTTTTAATAGGACTATTCTTATTATCAAAGGTTTAGCTTTGGCCTAGTAACTGGCTGTTAACTAAACCTAGTTTCTATCTCAATTGTATACAACATGATTAAGCAAGTCATTAAACCCTATATAGGACATATCCTCACTTGGACTATTCTGTATTTGTTTCCATATATCATTTTTTTATATGAGCCCAGCAAGCTTCAAAAGCTTGATTTTGCTTTTTTCAAAACTCATACAACCAACATGATTGTTTGGGCGATTATTTTTTATTCGCATCTACTCTATATTGGTCCAAAGCTTTTCTTCTCTCTCAAAAGATGGAAATATTTTAGTATTCTACTATTTGGAGGGTTGACTTATGCGGGTATCAATTATTTAATTTCGTTGATGGGACCGCCACATCCTGTAAAAGTAGGTACTTTGGATTTTTTGTTTGCTAGAATTATTGGTCCTTTATTTTTTTATACAGTTTGTATTTTGGCAAGTACGATGTTGTTTTTATACAATGAGCAAGCTCGCCAGAAAGAACTATATAAGCAGATGGAGCTTGAGAAAACAGTGGCAGAACTGAATATGCTTAAGCTTCAAATAAGCCCCCATTTTTTGTTCAATACCCTTAATAATATTCGTTGGCTAGTACGCAAAAGTCACCCTAACTCGGAAGATACTATTATTAAACTTTCGGAAATATTACGGTATATCATTTATGAAGTGACTGATTCGAATGTTGACATCAATAAAGAAATAGAACACCTGCGAAACTACATAGAATTACAAGCTTTGCGATTGCCCATTGAGGGGAAGGTGGAGTTTCAAGTGTCTCCATCTATCAAGCCGTATAGCGTTGCACCTTTGCTTTTTATCCATTTTGTTGAAAATGCCTTTAAGTATGGAATAGATAGTAAAAATTCACCAGAAATTATCTTCACCTTACAGAATACCGAGCATGGAATTTTGTTTTTATCCAAAAATAAAGTGCTGTTAAAAAAGACCACTCTCAACTCAGAAGGTATAGGGTTGAGTAATATCAAACGAAGATTGGAGCTATTGTATCCACGAAAACACACCTTAGAAATCAATAATCAAGAGGGCTATTTTGAGGTAAAACTTGAACTTACACTAGATGAAAATTAGATGTATTTTACTTGACGATGAGCCATTTGCGCTCAATATTCTGGAAGATGATTTACTGCAATTTCCAGAAGTAGAAGTACTGGGGAAATTTCATGACCCGAACGATGTCCTAGACTTTCTACAAACTCAAGAAGTTGATGTGTTGTTTTCGGATATCCAAATGCCTGAAATTTTAGGGACACAATTTGTGAAGTCTTTAGAAAAGCCTCCCTTGGTGGTTTTTACGACGGCTTACAATCAATATGCGGTAGAGGGTTTTGAATTAAATGCGGTCGATTATTTGGTGAAACCTATTCGAAAAGAAAGAATATCGGCGGCTCTTAAAAAGATAGAGGATAGATTAAAATTGAGAGATTTGCCCCCACAAGAAGAGCCTCAGCAATATATTGTTGTAAATGCTGAGTACAAAAAAGTCAAGATATTCTACGACGAAATCATCTATATCGAAGGACTAAAAGACTATGTAAAAATCTATATTCATGAAAAAACTTACCCTATTTTGACACGTAGCAATCTGCGAGGAATCGAAAGCCGATTGTCGGAACAAATCTTTGTAAGGATACATAATTCCTATATCGTTAACAAACAGAAAATCACAGGATTCCACCATTCGAAAGTCCTATTGTCAAAGCTTGAATTACCCGTCGGCAAGAAATATATCGACAATATCAAAGCACTCGAATAAGGCAGATATTGAGTCAAAAATTGGATTATTATGACGAAATCATAACAAAAAAAAGGATACAACGTTAGTACTATTGGAAAGAATATAACGCCATAACTCCTTAATTCAATTTGTCAAAATACTACTTTATTCAAAACTAAATACAAAAGCAAGTATCAGTTGGGTCAATTCCTGATTCTTGTCATTTTTTGAAAAAAACGTAGTATGACTCAAATTACAGGTTTATCTTTGCGCCATGGTAAACAAAGTCATAGCAATACTTCTACTGTTTTTACTAAACATTCCGTTGTTTAGTAAGTGGAGTTTTGTGGTGTATTACCAAGTCAACAAAAGTTATATTGCCAAAGAGCTTTGTATCAACAAAAACAGACCTATGCTTCATTGTGATGGTAAATGTTTTTTAGCAAAGAAGTTAAAAGCTGAAGAAGAAAAAGAACAAAAAGCAACCTCTGAGAAATTAGAGAAGATGCCTGAAATAGTACTTTTCTTCGATAACAACCTTGTTGACTTTTCGGGAAATAGCTCTTTTGAAGAGCTTCCTAAGCTCCATTCTTTCTCTTATTTAGAGCCGAAATACGGTTCTCCTCTTCTTGGGATTTTTCAACCTCCCAAAATCTAATCCAATGTTTCCTACAATGTAATGGAATTGCTCGCTTGAGGGTATGGATTGACTATTGCTTTATGTTTCAGGATTTTAACTTGCGAGTGTTTAAGTACTTTTTGTGGTACTTTTACCTACGCTTGTCCATGGATTTCTTAAATACGAATCACGATAGTCATGAAAAAACACTTGTTATTAATGTTGGTTTTTGTTGTTGCTTGTCAAAAAAAGTCGGATGAACCTAATCCTGAAACTTATTTTGTGGCACCTAGTCATTTTCCTAAGCCTGTATATCCTATTGATTCTAATGTGATTACAGCAGCAGGCTTTGATTTAGGGAAAAATCTATTTTACGACGGAATCTTATCGAAAGATAGCACCATTGCTTGTGGGGAATGTCATCGACAAACCTACGTTTTTACCCATCACATGCACGATTTGAGTCATGGGATTTATGGAAGAGTCGGTCTACGTAATGCTCAATCTTTACAAAACTTAGCTTGGCGTGAGCGTTTTCAATGGGACGGTAAAGCGGCTACTTTAAACGAACAACCTATACTACCGATTGAACATCCTGACGAAATGGATGACAATATCGATAATGTGGTTGCCAGGGTAGGTCGCCACAAAGGGTATCAAGATAAGTTTAAGGCTGCTTTTGGCTCTGAGGGCGTTACCAAGGATCGCTTGCTCAAAGCACTCACTCAATTTATGTTGAGCTTAGTTTCGTATCAATCTCGTTATGACAAATACGTTCTGAAAGATGCATCGGCGAGTTTTACGCAAGATGAGCTTGATGGTATGAGTTTGTTTAACTCAAAAGGTTGCTCAAATTGTCATAAAGGTGTATTGTTTACGGATGAAAGTTTTAGAAATAATGGACTTGCAAAATTCGAGCGAACAAAAATTGAATATGTAAATGAAAAGCCAGTACTCCAAATTGTAGTTGATGAAGGAAGGTTCAGAGTTACAGGAAATGCGAATGATAAATTCAAATTTAAGGTGCCAAGTCTCCGAAATGTAGCAGCCTCTTCTCCATATATGCACGATGGACGGTATACAAGCTTGCTTGAAGTATTGAATTTTTATGATGCTAGTGTACAAGATTATGGAACATTAGACCCGATTTTACGACAATCCAATGGGCGCTTAGGTATTCAGATGACCGCAGAGGAGAAAAGAAAGATTATCGCTTTTCTGAATACACTCACAGACGACACTTTTTTAAAAGACAAACGCTTTGCAGAGCCTGATGGCTTTCCTGTAAGGTAAATCAAAAACATTATAAAAGACATTTTACAAAATGAAATCTTTATTCAAATCATTATCAATTATTGCTCTTACGTTTTTTACGGTAATTTCATGTACTAAAGATGATGTAGAGCCAATTGGCGCAAGTGATAAAAACAATGTAAGTCTTGAGTTTGATAACTTGATGGGCGGACAAAAAATTGTGTTGGGTTCTACCACTGCTAAAAATGCTGCTGGTGAGGATTTTACGATTACTACTCTAAATTATTATATCAGTAATGTTTCATTGAAAAAAGTTGATGGTAGTAAAGTTGACCTCAAAAATCAATATTTTTTGGTTCGTCAAGCAGATAGCAAAACCTTGATTCAATCATTAAAAGATGTTCCTGCGGCTGATTATAAGGAAGTTACCTTTACTATTGGTGTAGATAGCGTAAAGAGTATTTCGCCAGTAGAAGAACGTACAGGTGTATTAGACCCAGCAGGATTCTCAGATGATGGTATGTACTGGTCATGGAACTCAGGTTATATCTTCATGAAATTAGAAGGGACATCGTCAGCAGTAGCTGCAAATGCAGCTGGTCTGAGAAAATATCAATACCATGTAGGTGGTTTTGGTGGTCGTACCAGTGTTACTCCAAATAACTTAAGAACCGTTACGCTTTCATTGCCAAGCACGATGACCGTGCGCAAAAGTATTGCTCCGACGATTCATTTTGTGGCTGATGTAACTAAGGTATTTTCTGGTACTACAACGCTTAAATTGGCAGATGCTGCTGTAATTATGTCTCCTGCACTGGCTACTCCGATTGCCAATAATTACAAAAACATGTTTGTAGTAGACCACGTACATAATGACTAATTAATAACATAGAGGGACAAAAATCTTTGTCCCTCTATCGCTGTTTAGACTAATCAAGATAGCAAGAAATGCTTAGAAGATACGAACTTGAAAAGTGGCTTGAAGGCACTGGAATTGTGTTACTTCCCAAGCCAAGTTTTGCCGAAAGGTTATTTGAAATTATCCGTTTGACTACTGAAAGCAGATTAGTTTTTTGGCTATTTCTATTTCATTTATTCTCATTTGGACTATTGCTTGTGGGAATATTATCAATCTACCTGAAATGATGAAATGTGTTCAATTCATATTTTTGATGACTTTTCTAAGTCTGATAGCATGTACAAAATCTGAGACAACGCCAACAATACGCTTTGAGCAACCTAGTAATTTCCCAGCGCCAACCTATGATTTAGCGCGTAATCCTATTACACCCGAAGGATTTGAATTGGGCAAAGCTTTGTTTGCTGACCCACTTTTGTCGCGCGACAATACGATTAGCTGTTCAGAATGTCATAGCCAGAGTTTTGCTTTTACACATCATGGTCATGATTTGAGCCATGGGATTGATGGAAAAGTCGGGATAAGAAATTCGCTGCCAATTCAAAATTTAGCTTGGCAGTCGGAATTCTTTTGGGATGGAGGTGTTGGTGATCTAGATTTTGTACCCCTCGCTCCTATTGAAAATCCCGTTGAAATGGATGAGAAAATTGGGGTTATTCTCGAAAAACTTCGCAAGACTTCCTACTATCCTAGTCAGTTTAAAAAGGCTTTTGGAACAGAAGAAATCAATACACAAAGATTCTTGAAGGCACTTTCTCAATATATGTTGACCTTGGTTTCTGCTGATTCAAAATACGATAAAGTCATGAGAAAAGAAGCAGGGGCAGTTTTTACAGCGGATGAACTGGCGGGCAAAAGCCTTTTTGAACAAAAATGCGCTTCTTGCCATAGTGGTGTTTTGTTTACGAATCAATCCTACCGTAATAATGGCTTGAGAATTCAAGGTCCTGAGGATTTTGGTCGAGGAAAAATTACCGAATTAGAAACCGATAAATACAAATTTAAAGTACCGAGTTTGCGAAACATCGAAGTATCAGGACCCTATATGCACGATGGTCGTTTTTATACCTTGGAGGCTGTTTTGAACCATTATACCGATGACGTTCAGAATACTCCAAATCTAGACCCTGCACTGAAAGGTGGTGTTTCGTTGACAGATGAACAAAAAAAGCAGGTAATAGCTTTTCTGAAAACGTTGACAGACAAGACTTTTTTAACCGACAAAAGGTTACAATAGTTCTATTGGTCGGTGTCATTCTTAATTATGTTTTTATGCGAATCAAGATATTTTTACTCATATTCTGTTGTATATTTTTTTACGAAAGTCGTGCCTGTGATATTTGTGGATGCTCCAATGGGAATGCCTTTTTTGGTATATTGCCACAATCTCACCGAGGCTTCTTAGGATTGCGTTATCGCTATTCAAATTTTGATTCGCATCTCAACTCGCAATTACTGAAAACTAAAGAAAGTTTTCATACCACCGAACTTTGGGGACGATTTTACCCTTTGAAAAAAGTGCAAATTCTGGCTTTTGTACCTTATAACTTTAATGCTCAAACGCAGATTTTACCAAATATCACCAATACCATTCAAGGATTGGGCGATATTACAGTATTAGGTCATTACAATGTGCTAAATACTTTTTGGGATAGTACAGCACACACCGTAAACCATAACTTAATGCTGGGTGTTGGGATAAAAGCTCCAACGGGTAGATTCAAATATGATTTGAATAGTTCAGAGGAAGTAGCTAATCCTAATTTTCAGCTAGGTACAGGTAGCACAGATTTTTTATTGAATGCGATTTATACAGTTCGTTATGATCAATGGGGTTTGAATACCGATTTCACTTATAAGATCAATACTGAAAATAGTAATCAGTATCGGTATGGTAACAAGCTAACAAGCGCCTTGACAGCGTTTTATGCAAAAGATTTTGGCCAAGGAAATACCCTTATGCCCAATGCTGGCGTTTATTGGGAATATGCTCAAAATGACCATGATAAGGGTATTGTGAACAAAGATACTGGTGGTTATATGGCCTCAGCAAATATTGGATGTGAGGCATTTTTTAAGAAATTTAGCCTTGGCGTAACGCATCAGATGCCTTTTGCACAAGAGTTATCGAGGGGCGAATTAAAAGCAAATGCTCGTACGACTGCCCATATTACTTTTATGTTTTAATCCAGAATTCCAAAATGAAAACAATCTTATGCTCAATGTTGGTACTTGTAGCAAGTTTCCAACAAGCCCCTAAAGACAAAAAAGCAGGGAGTGAAAGTAAAAAAGAGACAGTGGCAATGGAAGCCAAAGATCCAGTTTGCAAAATGCACGCTGAAAAAGATACGAAGTTTACGAGTACCTACAAAGGCAAGCAATATGGCTTTTGTAGCGTAGTTTGTAAGGAGATGTTTGATAAAAAACCTGAAAAGTTTGTGAAGAAATAAAGAAAAAGGGCTGGGAATTTCTTCCAGCCCTTTACTTTTGTGAAAATCTTTTGGGGTGCGTCCTAGAAGATTTTACCTAAATCCAAACAAACTATCGCTAAAGCATGAGAAGTACCTATATCATCAGAACAGTTATTTTATTAGGAATGATTTTTATCCTTGTCGACCTTGGCTTCTTTTTAAAAGGTGATTTTCACACTGGGATCAATGATTATTTCAGAATTATTGATTGGAGCTGTTTTGGATATTCTTTATACCAAGTTTTTCAATTGAGTCGCTACCGTTTACCAGACCAAATGATGAATAAATTGACTGTACGTTTGGTAGCATTTACCCTGATTTACTTTTTGTTTATATTCGTTTTCAAAAGTTATGTCGTTCCAGCAGGGGTGTTTATTGGACATATTTTGATTTTGAGAAATGAGCTAAATCGAATAGGATAAGGTTGTAGTTTGCTGATTTTCAGTAGAATTTCTTGAAAATGAATAAGGGGAATGGCACATTTGTGCCATTCCCCTTATTCATTGAGTATTTATGTTACTGTTTTTTACCTTCAAAGCTCATACCCATTGCTTCGAGTTTAACGCCATTGACTTTTCCAGCGTCATCTCTTACAAATTGTACTTTCGCTTTTCCGTCAGCATCATATTTATCAGGCTCTAGTTCTGTTAATGCACCGCCTTGTCCTCCAGCGTTAAGGATGACTTTATTATCTTTTATCTCAACCTCAATGAATTCAAAAGGTAATCCTGTCATTTTGTATTTACCAGCATAATCGCTCAAGTCCTTCGATTTGGTTGGCTCAGCCGCTTGTGCTGGAGCACTATTTCCCAGTTCATCTTTGAAAGCTGTTCCCATAATTACCATCAAAGAACCTTCGGCTTTTGGATTTTGGAAAACGATATACAAATCATGCGATCCTTCTGTTGGATTAATTGGAACGCTTAACGGCGAAGGAGCAAATCCTGCTTTGTCACTGGCTTCCAAGAACGTTGACTCTCCCACTAGCTTACCCGTTGGCGAATCGAGATGTATTTCTACTTTACCGCCTTGAGCATTGAGTTGTGCTTTTGGCGCTGTGGCCAATAACTCTAATTGTTTGATATTAGTCAAATCAGCATTTTTCAACACTATGTAAGAACCTGATTTACTTGGAATCATTAATTCATTCCCTCCAAAACTCATTTTTGAAACAGCCTCATATTGGTCATATCCATGTGGACTGATACGTGGGTTGCGCAAGGTAAAGGTTTGTTCTGAACTCAATGATGGAATACCGTTTGCTCCTTGGTCTTGATACGAAGCACGCAAAATATATACACCTTGTCCTTTGTCGCCAGCGCCAACTTTTGCAGTAAAGCTACCTTTTGTCGGAAGAGTTTCTTTTGCTTTTTCGTCAGCTAAACTTAAGATATATTTTACCATTTCAGCTGCATCACCTGTTGATAATTGTGGGTGACCAGCCATGGCTACTTCGCCCCAAACACCGCTACCACCAGAGATTACTTTTTTGGTCAAACGCTCTAAAGCACCAGCATCGCCTTTGTATTTTTTAGAAACTTCACGGTAAGTTGGTCCAACCGATTTTTTGTCCATACTATGACAAGCTTGACAATCACTCGCATCAATTAATTTTTTACCTTTTACCAAACCTGTGCTAGCATCAGCTGAACGGTGACCTTGTGCAATGGCAATTTTGTCAAATCCTTCAGCCAAGTAATCAATATTTACTGCTACTTGCTCTGGTTTGATTTTGCCGTTTTCAAGACTACCATCTTCCTTGTCTTTTACTTTTACTTCATAGTCAAAAGATTTATTAGGGAAGAAGAAGGTCTTGTTACTTTTTGGTAAATCAAAAGACAAAACTGGAGGCTCGTTTCCTGCTGATACTTCCATGGCTTGAGTACTAATGCCACCTTTCCCGTCAGATACAGTCAATGTTACATTGTAAATTCCAGATTTTGTGAGAGTCACATCGGCTGATGGAGTTGTGATTACTTTATTAAAGCCATTTTTCGAAGAAATTTTCCAAGAATAGGTCAAAGCGTCGCCATCTGCATCTTTTGTGCCTTTTGAGTCAAGACTAAGCTTGAAAGGAAGTGCTCCACCCATTTGATTCGCGGCCATTTGGATAGCTGGTTTACGATTACCACCGTTATATTCGATACGAATCAAACGAGCATCGTCGTTGGCTGTAAACCACCCCGAACCGTATTCGAGCATATACAAATCACCATTAGCATCAAATTCCATATCCATTGGATTACTAAAGCGATAGCTTGGCATAAACTGTTCCATATCGGTCAGATTACCTTGTTTATCCATCGTTACAGCCATAATCCATCCTCGCATCCAGTCATATACCAACAACTTTTCATTGTAGTATTTTGGAAAAGCACGTTTAGCATTTTTGAAATCTTCACTATAAAATACTGGTCCTGCCATAGCATTACGACCACCACTACCAACTAATGGAAATTCAGCTGAGGCAGCATAAGGATACCATATAAATGCTTTTTGAGCAGGAGGTAGTACTTTCAAGCCAGTGTTATTGGGTGAAGTATTAGTTGGAGCAGCGGCATCCCATTTTTCCAATGAAACATTTTTAACAAAGTCATATTTATTGTATGCTTTGTTATCACCTACAAAATGAGGCCAGCCAAAATTGCCAGGTTTACGTGCTTGTCCTACCTCATCATGTCCTTCAGGTCCACGGTCGGCCGCTGGTTTGCTAGCATCTGGCCCCACCTCGCCCCAATACACATATCCCGTTTTTTGATCGACCGAGATACGGAATGGGTTACGGTGTCCCATCGTATAAATTTCAGGACGAGTATTTGGCGTACCCTTAGCAAATAAATTACCTTCAGGAATTGTATAAGAACCATCAACAGTAGGTTTGATACGAATAATTTTTCCTCTTAAATCGTTAGTATTTGCCGAAGATTTTTGAGCATCCCACGGTGCACGATCAGGGCGTTCGTCGCTCGGACTATAGCCATTTGAGCCGTGAGGATTGGTATTGTCACCTGTCGAAAGATAGAGGTTCCCCATTTTATCCCAAGCAATCGAGCCACCTGTATGACAGCACTGTTCACGTTGGGTAGGAATATCTAACAAAATCTTTTTCGAAGACATCACTAATTCATCGCCCTTCAATTCAAATCTAGCTAATACGTTTTTAGATTCTTTCGGGTCTGAATAATACAAATAGATCCAATGGTTTTGAGCAAAATTTGGATCTTTGTTCAAACCTAATAATCCATCTTCTGCTTCAGATTCTTTACCTTCCTTGTCTTTATATTTTGTACTTACCTCGATATTGGCAATGGTTTTAAGCTGTTTTGTTTTCAAATTATACAAACGAACAGCTCCATGACGCTCGATAAACAAGATACGTCCGTCATTCAACACGCTCAATTCCATTGGCTCGTTGAGCTTTTCTTCTAAAATAACTTTAGCAAAACGGTTTTCTTCTGGACGAGCTTTTGAAAAATCCAAAGGCTTCGGCGAATCTCCACCCATCACATAGTTTAATCCCGCCCAAACGTGGTCTAGGAAAAGAGGTTCTGCAAAGGTTTCATCGGTATGACCCATAGCAGTATAGAACGAACGACCACCGTCAAATTCATGATACCAGCTAATAGGATGGTTATCACCATTTTTTCCACCGATATAACTTTTCTCATCAATTTTTACTACAACATTAATGGCAGGATTGATATTTTTGAAGCTATAAAACTCATCACTACGCTCAAACTCACTTGGCATATTTTTGGTAGCCCAATTGTTTTTGTCAACTACAAAAAACTTACCTTTTTGAACATTGCTTGGAGTCATTGGGTGGTCAAGAAAATAAGCACCTGCCAACTTGCCATACCAAGGCCAATCATACTCAGTATCTGTAGCCGCATGAATGCCTAGATAGCCACCACCTGCTTGAATATAACGCTCAAATTCAGCTTGTTGGGTTGGATTAAGCACGTCACCTGTTGTACTCAAAAATACAACAGCATTGTATTTGCGAAGATTCTCATTGGTAAAAGCATTAGCATCTTCCGTAAGGTCTACAGAAAAGCCTTTATCTTTTCCCATTTTTTGAAAAGCAACTTTACCTACTTCGATAGATCCATGTCTAAATGCAGCAGTTTTGCTGAAAACTAATACTCGTTTACCTACATTTTGAGCATAAGTACCAAACTGAAGAATGGTACAGCCAAAGGCTAACAACAAGAGATTCAGTTTTCTCCATTGATTGAAAAGAAGGTTCTTCATTGGAATAGTGTTCTGAAGGGTTGTGTTAATTGGATATGTTAAATTTTAAAAAGGTATATTTTTATTATTTTCCCATTTTGGGACAATAATACTTTAAATTTTAGAAGTAGCAAAATATTTATATAATTTTGTGATTAACCGTACTGATTGTGTAGACCGATGACATAAAATAAATAGTGTAGCCCAAATCGGGTATCTGACGGGTATAAATTGTTACTTTTAGCTCATAGTAGAAAATTAAATGGTAGAAGGTATCACATGGAGAGAAAAATTGATTTGAATAGTTTTTTGGAAAATAAGCAAGATTTTATACCTCACTTATCTATTGATAGTGTCATTTTTGGTTTTCATCAAGATCAGTTGAAAGTACTTTTGCTCAGAGTTCATGATTCGGGGGTTTGGAGTTTGTCGGGAGGCTTTGTGCGTATGGACGAAGGTATCGATCCTGCCGCTTTGAGGATTTTACGAGAAAGAACAGGTTTAGAAAATATCTATTTGGAGCAATATCATACGTTTGGTCATGAAGACCGCTCCAAGACAAATACTTTAGCTGAGATTCTCGATTTTGGTCATACAGAGGAATTTAGAAACTCGTGGCTCAACAAGCGATTTGTATCGATTGGCTATTATGCTCTCGTTGATTTCTCTAAAGTAAATCCAACGCCAGATCCTTTTAGTGATAGGGCTGAATGGTTCGATTTAAAGGATTTGCCACCAATGATTTTTGACCATCGAGAAATGATTGATAAAGCTTTGGAGAGTCTTCGTGCCAACTTGGATACCAAATTGGTGGGATTTAATTTATTGCCTGAAACATTTACTATGCCCGAGCTTCAAAGTCTTTATGAGACAGTTTTGGGATACCCACTTCGAAGAAATAATTTTCAGCGCAAAATGCTAAGTATGGATATTTTGGAAAGAATCGAAAAACTGTACACTGGTGCAGCCAATAAGGCTCCTTATTTGTACAAGTTTAAAGCACCAAGCATAGAAGAAGTTTAAGTATGAGTTGTGAAAATGACTAGTTCAAGACTTTGTCTTGGACTTATTTTTTAAACAGTTTAAAAGCTGAAGCAAAACCTAGTCCGAGACTTAGTCTCGAACTAGGTATTTTACATTCACAACTCTACCTTAATCCTCAATACAAATTCTGTTGAATAAATGGATTTCTGAACTTTCCTTTTGGGTCGTAGGTTGCCAATAATTCCTTAAACTGTGGTAATGGTTTGATAAGCGATTGAAGCTTTTTAGGGTTCATAGTAAATAATTTACCCCAGTGCGGACGAGCATTGAATGGTGCTAGTTGCGCTTCGATTAGTGGTAAAAGTTGTTTAACGGCATTCCAATCTTGTTTCCATGTAAAGTGAAAAGCAACTGATGGTTGATGATAATTCGCGCTCATCCAAAGGTCGTCGCCTGTCATCGTTCTTATTTCTGAAATAAATAAATGTGGACTCACTTTTTCATGTAGTTTTTCGATAGCCATCATGGCTTTGTAACCATGCTCGAAAGGAACAAAATATTCGGATTGCAATTCTTTTCCACTACTTGGAGTAAAGCCCATTCTGAAATGGGGCATTCGCTCATACCATGGGCCAGATACGCCCATTTGTCCTGTACAGTTTTCCGCCGAAAGGTCCTCTAATGGATGCAGATTGCGTGTTGCCAATTTTGCACCAAAGTACTCCGCATCTGGCGTCGAAACATCCTCACTACGTTTTTTCAACCAAACTTGATTGACATTTTTGTTACGCCAATCTGTAAACAAACTTACACTGTAACCATTGGAAACGATGCTTTCAAAGTTTTTTTCCAAAGCTGACATGGGCATATTTTGATAGACCAATTGCTTCATCTCAAAGGTGTCTTGTAATGCCAAAGTCATTTTTGAAACAATACCTAAACCACCAAGAGCAACTACAGCTCCTTTTAATGCATCATTATTTTCGTTTTTTGAAAAACTCACGATGTCGCCGTTAGCAGTGATAATGTCTAATGCTCTTACACTAGTAGCCAAATTCCCATTTTTCACACCAGAACCATGTGTTCCTGTTGAACATGCTCCTGCCACCGAAATATGTGGAAGTGATGCTAAGTTTGCCAGTGCAAAACCAGCTTCGTGGATTTCTTTGCAAATTTGTCCATAGGTGGCGCCACCTTCAATAGTTACTTCTTTGTTTGCTTTATCTATCGATAAAACTTTCTGCATTAATTTCAACGAAATCTGAGTCGCAGGAGTATCAGCAATGCTATTGAAAGAGTGTCTGCTACCCAAACCACGAATGATGGGTGCTTTTTTGACAAGCTCTTGTGCTTCCGCAATCGTCTGGGGTTCGAAGTATTGTTTGGCACTGTATCGTAAGTTACCTGCCCAGTTGGTGCGAGGAGTATCGTTAGCTAGTATCATTTTGGGTAAAAAAGCGCTTCCCAACATCAGGGAAGAAGATTTAATAAAGGTACGTTTATTCATAGTTAATAAGGGGATTTGAAATTTTGATTATTTTAATACTAAAGCAAGATAAAGTATTAATTATTAAAGAGTAATTTACGGAAAACTTACTGTACATACCCCTTCAAAATCCCTGATTAATTATGAGAAAAATTTCACACTTACAGCTTTTGTTGTTTTTCCTTACTCTACCCAGCTTTTTTTAAGTAGATATATTTTTTTGATAATGAGACATTTGCATTTTTATCCATCTTAAAAAGCTGAATATTCTATTCTCAATAGCTGTATCTGTCAGTATTATTT
>NZ_JASHIF010000028.1:0-75399 GCF_030056595.1 Flectobacillus roseus | reverse complement strand
CTATTATATCTTTGCTGAGTACGTAGTACATAAAAGGTTGCTTGGTATGGTTCGCAAAACAAATATCAGCAACCTTTTTTATTTTTAAGCAATTCTACCAAAAGTCAAGATGACTTCAATGGTAAAATCTTTATTTTTTAATTATTCCATCATCTTCCCCACAAACCTGTGTAGCCTGTTCTAGGATTTGAATAAATTAGAGGAAAAAAGATGCTACAACGATTACACTTCATTTTCCTATTTAATTTTCTTTCTTTGACAATCCTTGGACAAGCGAACCAATGGATACGAATCAATCAGTTGGGATATTTGCCTAATTATCCTAAAGTGGCGGTTTGGGTTAGTAAAGACCCACAGGTACCGAGTACTTTTGAGCTGATAGAGGTTAAAACGCAGAAGGTCGTTTTTCAATCAAAGACATTGGTTTCAACAGGAGCATATGGCCCTTTTCAATCAACTGCTAGATTAGATTTTTCAAAATTCAAAAAATCAGGGACTTATTTTATCAAAACCTCTCAAGCTCAATCTCCAGTTTTTCGGATAGATGCAGAGGTTTTTAGAGGCTCGGCTGATTTTATTTTGAAATATATGCGCCAGCAACGAAGTGGGTATAATCCTTTTTTAAAAGATTCATGCCACCGAGCTGACGGATTTGTTGTGTATCATCCCGACCCTAAGAAAGATTCGACACACCTCGATGTATCTGGAGGCTGGCATGATGCATCCGATTATTTACAATATGTAACAACCTCCGCAAATGCTACTTTTCAAATGCTATTTGCCTACCAGCAAAATCCTGAGGTGTATCAAGACCTTCATGACGCTTGGGGAAATGTGGGGAAAAATGGTATTCCCGATATTTTGGATGAAGCCAAATGGGGTTTGGATTGGCTAGTGAAAATGAACCCTGCACCACACGAGTACTACAACCAATTAGCCGACGACCGTGATCACAAAGGTTTGAGATTGCCCACTCTCGATAAAGTACAATACGCCACCAATCAGGGACTAGCTCGCCCTGTGTATTTTATTACTGGAAAAATTCAAGGTTACAAACATAAAAATCGTACAACTGGGGTAGCTTCAACGGTTGGAAAATTTGCTTCAACGTTTGCTTTAGGAAGTGAAATTTTGGCAAAATATTATCCTCAATTTGCCGAATCATTGAAAGCAAGAGCCTTAGACGCTTACACTTTTGGCAAAGAAAAACCTGGCGTATCGCAAACAGCGCCAGGAGGTGCGCCGTATTTTTATGAGGAAGACAACTGGGTCGACGATATGGAATTAGCAGCTACACAATTAGCCAAAATAACCCAGAAGTCCGAAATCTGGCAAGAAGCTTCACATTTTGGTCATCAAGAACCCACCACACCTTGGATGGGTGCCGACACCGCCCGACATTACCAGTGGTATCCTTTTGTTAATTTAGGACATTATTTTATGGCAAAAGAAGCCAAGGATAAGGCTTTTATCAATTACATGGAGTCAGGTTTGGAAAAGGTTTTTCAGCGAGGAAAAAATACACCATTTCTCAACGGGGTGCCATTTGTGTGGTGTTCCAACAACTATGTCGCTGGGATACTGACACAATCTATTTTGTTCCGACAACTGACGGGTTCGACTAAGTATCAGTCTATGGAAATGGCGCTGTGTGACTGGCTGATGGGGTGTAATCCGTGGGGAACAAGTATGATTTGTGGGTTTCCGACTTCCAAACTCTCCCCAACAGATCCACATTCTGCATTTACGCATTTGTACAATTACAAAATTGATGGAGGCTTAGTCGATGGCCCAGTTTATGGTTCTATTTGGAGTAAATTGATAGGAATAACCTTATATCATCAAGATGAATATGCTGATTTTCAATCAAAATTGGCAGTGTATCATGACGATTTTGGCGATTATTCTACCGATGAGCCTACCATGGATGGAACAGCAAGTTTATCTTTCTTACTATCTTTTTATGAAAAAGAAGGACGTAAATTACAAGTAACAAACAACATTCAATCACTAGGCGGAATTGTACGTCTGGATACTACTAAAAAGGAGATATATCTGTGTTTTACGGCACATGAATTTAACGAAGGTGCTTCGACTGTCTTAAAGGTTTTGCAGAAAAAAGGTATCAAAGCTAATTTCTTTTTGACAGGTGATTATTTGAGAAATCCATCTTTTCAAACAACCATTAAGCAGTTGGTTCAACAAAAGCATTATATAGGCCCCCATTCAGATAAACATTTGTTATATGCTTCTTGGGAAAAACGTGATTCCTTATTGGTGGATAAAACAAGCTTTATGAACGATTTACAAAATAATATATCTGAAATTGAAAAGTTGGGTGTTTCATCCTCTCAAATAAATTATTTTATGCCAGCTTACGAATGGTATAATCAAAGCATCAGTGATTGGACTGCAGAAATGGGTTTGAAGCTCGTCAATAATACAAGTGGAACTTCTTCACAGGCAGATTATACAACTCCCGACGCTAAAAACTATCTAAGTTCGGACGAAATCTATATAAGAATTCTCAATTTTGAAACCAAGTCTAGTACAGGACTGAATGGTGCTTTATTGCTCACACATGTGGGCGTAGGGGAGAAGCGAACCGATAAATTTTATGATAAACTAGAAATGCTGATTACCGAATTGCAGAATAAAGGATATAAGTTTGAGAAGCTAAAATAAAATCTTTATTTTTTTCTTAACAGGGTGCGACTTTAGTCGCACCCTTGTTTAATTATACTCGAATTCTTATTCTTCTGCGCCAATTTTGCCAATCTCTTTATCCAAAGCAAATTTTCCAGTAGCGCTTTCAACATCAATTAAATCAAAGAGTTCCAAAGCACGACGTGCGTTTTTCTCTTCTTCTCTTTGTTCTACCACGTACCACATCATGAATTGTTCGGTAGCATAATCATTTTCTTCACGACATTTTGCCACGATTTTATTGATGGCATTTGTCACAGAAATTTCACTTTGAAGAGCCGCTTCAAATACACTTTTGAAGGAAGGATATTCTTGAATAACTTCTCCAATCGTTGGAGTTATTGCAGTACCACCAACTTCATTAATATATTTAAAAAGCTTTAAAAAGTGTTCACGTTCCTCTTCTGCTTGTGAATAAAGATACTCGGCAGATTTTTCGAATCCATTGCGGTCGAGCCATGAAGCCATCGCCAAATACTTTTGCGAAGCTTCTGCTTCCATTTTACATTGTGCGTTTAGAGCAATTTCGATTTCCTCCTTCAAAGAAGTTCTCTGTCTCATCAAATCTTTCATATCCTTTTGTAGCTTAATTAGTTATCACAATATTAATAACATAATCATGATAAAAGTTTTAAACTTGGGGATTTTTGATAAAATTTGGAATTATTCTAATTATATTTAGTACATACTCGTCGATTACCTCTCTTAATAGCCATTTTTGAAAGAATAGATTTAAAATTATTTAAACCACTGCAAACAATACCTTATTTAATTACTATTATGAGAACTAAAGATGATGTAAAAGAAAAATTGATTTTGGAAAAAGCATTATCAATGATTTCCAAAATTGGTCTTTCTGGATTAAAGATGAGCCTTCTTGCCAAGGAGGTTGGGGTCGCCACTGGTACAATTTATATTTACTTCAAGGACAAAAAAGATCTTATAGACAATCTCTACGTTTATTTGGTCAAGAAAGAAACTGAACTTTCTTTTGAAAATCTGCCGCAGGATGTTCCCTTTGAAGAAAGATTTAAGGCAGCTTTGAGCAATTATATGAGTCGCGTTGCCACGAATCCAGAGGTACAAATCTTTTTTGAACAGTATGCTCGTTCCCCGTATAATGAGGGAGAGAATGATACAATTATAGCTGAAGAGGATAAGGCTTTAAAGCCACTTTACGAATTGATAGAAACAGGTCAGGCAGAAGGCTATCTGAAAAAGAGCTCAACTACCCTTATCCTAATTATGCTATGCGGAGCAGTCGGGGAGTTATCTGTACAATTACATACCTTGAGCCCCAAAGAAATAGAGGAATGCATCGATATGATGTGGGACGCTATTGCGATTCATTAATATCGGTGATGTGGCACGTTCTATAATTTTCTTCTCCAAAACACGTCATCCTATTTAAGCAGTTTAAATGAAATGACGTGTTTTGGAGAAATATTTTATCAACAGCATTTATCTATTTAATCATTTCGCTGTGCTTTCTTGACAATAGTTTTTACCACATCATCTAACTCCTGAGCCGAACCTTTTAGGTCTGTAAGAAGTTGTGCTGTTTCTTGGTCTAACTCTGCCTCTGTTACTTCCAAAAAGTCGACTATCCCAAGTATTTTGGCCAATGGCTGTCTTACTGCATGGGATTGAAACCAAGCAATCTCCTTCAACTGATTAGATTGCTGGTCGATTGTTTCCATTTTCTGAGTTAATTCAGAAATATCTTTTGCAAAACAAGCGACCCCAGTAACATTACCTTGATGGTCATAAATTGGATTGAAATTAACGATGGCTCTCAAGCGTTTTCCAGCAGGATGGTAGGTAGCCAAGTCCTCAATCACTGAGTGAGGTTCTCCTTGCATACAACGCTGATAGTATGCACGCCATTTTGCTTTGACGGCTTCACTAAGTGATTCGCGTGCTGTAGAAGTATCTAAATTGATAGGGTTACCAACCAAATCTGATAACATATCAACATAAGCTTTATTGGCAATGGTCAAGTTATACTCTTTATCAACCGACCAAATCAATTCGGTTGTAGCGTTAATAATGGCTTCTAAATTCTTTTGCATAGTGGCAATTGCGAGACTGTGTTCTTTTGCAAGAGTTATGTCACGAATATACACGGATAATCCTTCATTTGAAGGATAGGCTGTAGATTCTATCCAAATATTTTGTTGGGAAAGGTATGTTTCTAGAAATAAGGAGGTATGTTTTTTGCTAGCCTCTTCAAACATTGTCGCTAATTCTGGAGATAATTCTTGAAGAAGGCTTAGGCAATTTTGATTCAAAACAGCCTCTTTCTCAATACCTAAAATTCGCTCAGCAGAAGCATTCCAATAGTTTACGTTCCATGATTTATCTACCGAAATAAACCCATCCGTGATACTTTCGAGCATATTTCGGGTTTGCTCCGCATTTTTCAGAATCAAATCTGTTTGTGCCTTCAACTCTGTTACATCTCGTCCAATTACAAATACTTGTTTACCATTCGGGTCTGGAACGGCCACCCAAGCAAAATGACGATAAGTGCCAGCTTTGGTCTGATATCGATTGGCGTGTGCTTGAATGATTTCACCTTGGTAGAGTTTGGCAATTTGCTGAGCCGAAGTTTCTAAATCATCAGGATGAATTAAATCTGTGAATCTTTTCGACTTCAATTCTTCTACCGAAAATCCGAGTACATTAGAAAAGGCAGGATTGGTTTTTACTAAAAAACCATTTTTATCTGCTATACAAATTAAATCTGCCGAGTAATCGAATAAATTTGAAAGTTCTTCTCTCGCTTTCACTTTCTCAATGAGATTCCCTAAGCCGCCTGCAACCTTGGATAAAATACCTGTCAGGTAAGAATCATAAGAAACTTCTTGGTCGGTAATCAATATAATGATTCCTACGATCTGATCACTATTGGGAGATTCGAAGATAGGAATCGAAACGGCTGTATAATGAAGATTGGGGTCTAAAAGCTCTTGGCGACTAAAACTTTCATGATGATACAGGTCGTTGAACCAATAGGCCGACTTGCTAATCCATGAATTATTGGAAATACTTTTCTCAGTGAAACCTCTTGTTCTATGACGAGAAGCTTCAGCAAAATTGACAAACTGCGCATTATTAGGGTTTGCCGACGAGCTGGCAAGAAACAATAATTGATTTTGAGAATCGGGTAGCCAAAATTCTACGTTTTCCCAACCTGTAAATAATCTAATATTGTTACTGATAGCGTTTAAGGTGGCTTTGAGCGTAAAGGAATCTTTGATAGAAGAGAGAATTCTACTGTTTAACTCATTTTCTCTAACCTTGAGTTCAGATTCCGTGACGTCATTAAAAATATGTAAATGGATGCCTTCCCTAATATTGGCTAAGGCACGCCAAGAGGCTATTTTGGTATCGTTATGGCTTGATTTTAGTGAAATTTTACCCTCATGTTTGCCGATCGCATGAAATTTTTCCCACAAACTGTCAAAAGGCATGTTGAATTCGGGTTTTACAATTTCTGCGAGCGACTTGTTTTGGAGAAATGTCTTTGATGCATTAAAAAGCTCTTCGGAGGCGCTATTGACCTCTAGAATTTTACCCTCGCTATCGGTTAGCAGAATTGCATCAGAGGAGTGTTCAAAAATTAAGAAAAGTTGTTTTGAAGCAACGTTTTTTTCTTGTTCCGCCTTTACCCTTGCAGTCACATCATGAGCTAATACTAATACCGCATCAGTTCCTTTGTATATGGTTGGATGTGAGGTAAGCTCTACATATATAAGCTGTCCAGATTTGGTATGATGTGTAACAAACTGATCAGAAATGAGAGGACTGTCTGTTGGGGAATTGCCAACCAAATCTTGAATTGAAAGTTGGTAAAACTCCTTTAGCGTATATCCATACTTTTGACAGGCTGCTTGATTTACTTTGATAAATTGTCCATTTTCCACATTGTATACCCACATAGGGAGTGGATTCGCATCAAAAAGTTGCTTATAATCGTTAGCAATTTTCTTGAAGCGACTTCTCAAAACTTGTCTTTCTTTGGCAAAAAATAAGTTTTTCTCTATATCGTTTTGTAAAAAGTCATTCCATAATATGCAATCTTGAGCTCCTGCCTGTAGAAAATTTCGTTGAATTGTGGGGTCGATAATTCTACACAAAATTATGATAGAAGAGTTTCCAAATGTATGGCTTAAATGATCTGTTTGTGAGAAAATATTAAATTCTGATGTTTCAAAATAAGAAGCATCTATGAAGATAAAATCAGGCTTGGATTTAATGAGTGTTTTAGAGAAGATATCATCAGCTAAAGCAAAAGTCTCCGAAGTACTTATTTCCATACTTCTCAGTTTTTGCTCTATTTGGAGGATATTTTCTTGATTATCACTAAAAGTAAGGGCTTTTCGTAATATCATATTGGCGGTGATTAAGTAGTAAGCCTATACGTCAAATATACATCAATTTAAGGAAGAAAGCGTCGTTTTGGGTAAAATTACTTTCAATTAGTGAAGATTTTTCCGTGTGAGTGTCAAAAAATTATGTTACTATCTCAGATGACTTTTTATTCACCTGTAAAAACTCATAATAGATTCCTTGATAATCAGTATATTGAGTTTTTAACCCTTCAAAAACTATGAAAAGACGAGATTTTATCAAATATTCTTCCTCGGCTAGTCTATACTACTCGAGTTTACCATTATTGCCTGCATTATCTTCCAAGGTTAACAAATACAAAACGGCTCTTATTGGTACAGGTTGGTGGGGAATGAATATTCTTCGAGAGGCCATCAGAGCAGGTGAGTCACAGGTGGTAGCCTTGTGTGATGTCGATGAAAATCAATTAAACAATGCGCTAAAAGAGGTTTCTTCCTTGTGCAGCGACAGTCCGAAGCGTTACCGTGATTTTAGAGAATTGCTTCATCGAGAAAAACCTGAAATCGTAATTGTGGCAACGCCCGACCATTGGCATCCTCTGATTGCGATTGCTGCGATGGAGATTGGGGCAAATGTATATGTAGAAAAACCCATCGGGCATACCATTATGGAAGGTCGAGCTATGGTAAATGCTGCTCGTAAATATGACCGAATTGTGCAGGTGGGAACACACAGGCGAGTTTCTCCGCATAATATTTCAGGCATGAATTTTATTCGTTCAGGAAAAGTTGGACAAATTGGTATGATTCGGGCATTTGTGCACTACGGCGGAGGCGCGGGTACGGTAGTTCCTAATTCGGAAGTCCCTCAAGGATTAGACTGGGATATGTATTGCGGTCCAGCGCCGTTGATTCCCTACAACAAGGTTATTCATCCGAAAGGATTTAGACAATTTCTCAACTTTTCAAATGGACAACTTGGCGATTGGGGAATACATTGGATGGATCAGATTCTTTGGTGTATGGAAGAAAAATATCCTCGAAAAATTTACTCAACTATGGCACGACATATTCGCAAAGACAATACGGATGCGCCAGATATGCAATTGGTAAATTATGAGTTTGAAAACTTTCATGTTTCATGGGAGCATAGGTTATTTGCAGCCAACGAAGCCGAGCGCACCAACGTCGGTTGTTATTTTTACGGCACAGAAGGTACTTTTCACATGGGATGGCAAGATGGCTTGACTTTTTATCCTGCTAACAAAAATAAACCAATTTTGCACGAGGATCCAGTCCTTAACAAACCCGATGACCAGAATATCCGTGAATTATGGCAAAATTTCTTGGTGTCTATCAAAACCCATAAACCACCTCTTTGTGATATTGAAGTAGGACACCGTTCAACCAATATGAGTTTGTTGGGTATGCTTTCTGCTAAAGTAGGTCGCAGTATTATTTGGGATGGTGAGAAAGAAATTATTCTCAATGACCCAGAAGCTAACAAATTATTAAGAAGAGAATATCGCAAACCTTGGGAATATCCTTCGGTATAATTTTTCTTCATTTTCCATAGGCGTGTGAGTTGCCTCGCACGCCTGTGGAAAATGAAGAAAAGCTTATAACCAAGTAGCTTATTTATCTGCTAAAGTATTTGTGAATGCAAAGATCAGATCATTAAAAATTTACATTCACGCTTCAGTATTATTAAGTAATCGTGCAGAATAAGATTTAGTCTTTTAGTGACAAGGCAACAGTCACAAGGCAAAGAGTGTTAAAATGTTTTTAACGACCACGGACATGCATTTTTCCCATAGCCCATCGCCGAAAGCCGATATCTGAAAGCTCAATGTACAATCTTACACTTTATTTTGAGTACTAACTTACTTAAGCTGTTTGTCCAAAATGCTTTTCCAGCTAGAATATACAGATTGATATTGTTCTTGTAATTCTTTTTCAGGCTCTACAGTTCCTATTGATTTCATATTTTCGAAGGCTTCTTTTGGCTGAGCAAAGAATCCTTTTCCAATACCAGCGCCCAAAGCTGCACCTTTTGCACCGTCTGTATCATACAACTCAACTGCCACGCCAATGGTATTGACTAACGCTTTTGTAAATACGTCACTTAAGAACATATTGGCCTTTCCTGCACGAATAACAGTAGGAGCTGTACCTGTTTCTGCCATAATGTCAACCCCATATTTCAAGGAGAATGCAATACCCTCTTGCGCCGCACGAATCATATGGGCAGTGGTATGCACATTAAAGTTTAGCCCAGTTATGGTCGAATGAATAGTTTTGTTTGATAATACTCGCTCAGCACCATTGCCAAAAGGTAAAATATACAAACCATTAGCCCCAGCCTTGATGGCAGATGCAGCATCATTCATTTGGCTGTAGGACCATTGTGAAGCCACTTGATCACGCATCCAACGATTCAGGATTCCTGTACCATTTACACATAACAAAGTTCCCAAGCGATTGAGACCATCTAATTGGTGATTGACGTGTGCAAACGTGTTGACACGTGACAGTGGGTCATAACTGATTTGGTCAGAAACAGAATAAATCACCCCTGAAGTACCAGCAGTTGCAGCAACTTCACCGGGTTCCAAAACATTTAAGGATAAAGCATTGTTGGGTTGGTCACCTGCTTTGTAACATACAGGAGTTCCAGCTTGCAGTCCTGTCAGGTCTGCCATAGAACTACTCACCTCCCCATGATTCGAAAATACAGGTTTTAATTCAGGTAAAACAGTTTTAGGAAAACCATAATATTTTAGAATATCCTCAGAAACAGTATTTTCTTTAAAATCCCAGAAAATGCCCTCAGAAAGCGCTGAATTGGAGGTAGTAATTGAATTGGTGAGTTTCATCGCAATAAAATCGCCCGGAAGCATAATCTTATACACAGAACCATACACGCGTGGCTCATTGGCTTTTACCCAAGCTAGTTTTGAAGCCGTAAAATTCCCAGGAGAATTGAGTAAATGTGACAAACATTTTTCCTCACCAATTTCTTGAAATGCTTTGTTTCCAATTTCCACGGCACGGCTATCACACCAAATAATAGATGGGCGAAGGACACGATGGTCTCTATCTACCATGACCAATCCATGCATTTGGTAGGCAATACCGATGGCTTGAATATCTTTAGGGTTGTATTTGCCCGAATTGTTACAGCGCTTAATGGCATTTACCGCGCAATCCCACCACATTTCAGGATCTTGCTCTGCCCAATCTGGGTAGGGTGAGGAGATAGTGTTTTCGGTATCAGGGTATTGAGCAGACGCTACTAATTGACCTGTTGCGCCATCCACAACCGAAGCTTTAATGGAAGAAGTACCAATGTCGATTCCTAGTAAAAGCATAGAGGAATATATTAAAGATTGCTTTTTTTATATAAAACAGGATAATTGATATAAATCATCCTTCTGAACAAAGATAGAAATTTTTTTATTACTGTTCTAATCTGTTCTATGTTTTGCGGTATTTTTTCATGAAAAAATATACTTTACAAAAAAGTAGCTTAACTTTAACGAAATTTTCACGAACCACAATTTTAATTGACTAAAGAATTTCTAACCCCTGATAATAATGAATATTGATTGCCCTGTGATAGAGATTGAAAATTTGAGTATGAATTACGGTGAAAAGCAAGTTCTAAAAGGACTTAACTTAACAGTAAATCATGGTCAAATTGTTGGATATATCGGACCAAACGGAGCAGGGAAAAGTACTACGCTAAAGACATTGATTGGGATGATAACTGGATTTTCGGGCAAGGTGCGAGTGCTTGGATATGATATCCGAACGCACTCATTGGAAGTGAAACATAAAGTTGGTTATGTTCCAGAAAATGCCCAACTATACGAGCAACTCACCCCGCTTGAATATTTGAGATTTGTGGGTCGCCTCCACAAAATGCCTGATCATAAAATTGCAAATATTTCACCTAAAATGCTTGAAGTATTTGAGTTAGGAAATATGGCTGATCGACGTATGAGTGTATTTTCGAAAGGCTCAAAACAAAAAATCCAATTGATCGCAGGCATGATGCATAACCCTGACTTGATTATTTTGGATGAACCTTTGTCTGGATTAGACCCCAACGCTGTTTTGCTTGTCAAAGAGATTTTAGGTAAATTAAAACTTCAAGGAAAGACGATCTTTTATTCATCACATTTAATGGATGTAGTGGAAAAAATTTCGGACAGAATTATTGTCATCAATCAAGGAGAAATCATCGCGGATGGTACATTTGAGGAATTGCAACAAAATGCAATAGGCTCTTTAGAATCGATTTTTAGTAATTTAACAGGAAACACTTCACACATAAAAGACAATGCAGAGTTGTTTGTTTCGGTGTTGGATGATATAAAGTAAATGATTGGGGCGATCCCTCATTTGCTAACACATCGAAATTGCTCAGGATGTTCTGCAATCCTTCTTTTACACAAACTGGACTATGGTTAAATTTATATTATATTTTTTAGATAAATTTCGTTGGTTTTTTATAAATATCGGTGTCGATTACACCTCACTTCGTGCTATCCTCGAGGTAAAACTATTAATTGAAACTAGAGGCTTTTGGATCAAAAACCCTAAAGCTTCACAAGCAGCGCCAAAATCGGTAGAGGATGAAACATCTCCTTTCGAGTCAGAAATAGAGGAGGAGTCCAATCATCGCACGTTTTTGAAAACTTCTATTATACAAGCCGTTTTTAGTTTCCTGTATGCTATCGTGATATTCTCCGTAAAACAGACGGTATTTAATATGCTGTTGATGTGTTTTACTTATATGATGTTCATGATATGCTTCAATATGCTTGCCGACTTTGCAGAGGTACTTTTTGATAATCAAGACAATACGACCTTACTCTCACGACCAGTAGACCCCAAAACAATCTGGATTTCTCGATTACTACATTTATTGATTTTTCTGGGTCTACTTACGTTTGCTAATGCTTTTGGGCTAGCAGTTGTTCTTGCCCTAAAAATGGGATTAATGGTAGGAGTGTTCTTTTTGATAAGCGTGAGTTTTTTATGTTTGATTTCCGTCTTTATTTCCAGTGGACTTTATATTTTTCTATCAAAACTAGTTAATCCTGAAAGGTTTAAAGATATTATCATTTATGTGCAGATTTTCTTTACACTTAGTTTATCGATCGGTTATCAGTTTATATCTGGACAATCTAAAATTTCAGTAGAAGATATTTTTCAGCCTTCTAGAGTAAAGTTTTGGCACTATTTTGCACCTCCTGCATGGTATGCCCATATCTTGGATAGCTATGTTTATCACGTGAAAGATTGGCATCACTTGAATTTTATTTTTCTGGGAATATTGTTTCCCATCATCGCAATGGTGCTGATTAACAAATACTTGGCGCCATTTTTTGCGAATAGGCTTACTTCGATCCAATATTATGCTTCTGTAGATACCCGCAAGTCTTCAGCTAGGTTCCTGATTAGAGATTTCTTCAATAAGATTCACAAATTGTTCAAACACTCTATTCTCGAAAAATCCGCTTTTGAGCTTGTCTGGACGATTGTTACGCGAGATAGAAGGTTCAAGCTAAGAGCTTATCCTTCATTGGGCTTGTTGATTCTTTTTACCATTCGTTATTACAATGATACTTTGACAGTAGATGTAAACCGATTAATGATTCTTTATTACACCACATTTACGCTTAGTATGATTGTGCAGCAAATCTTTTTGTCGGACAACTGGAAAGCTTCTTGGATTTATCAAATTATGCCAATAGAAAATCCAGGGGAATTACTCGTTGGGGCTTATCGCTCAGTTATTATTCGTTTTATTGTGCCGCTTTATATTTTGATTACTACGATCATGTTATTAAAGGAAGGTATCGCTTGTTTAAAGGATGTGTATCTCAATATCTCAGTCACATTACTTTATATCGCCATTAGTGTTTTTAAAGAAAGTTTCAGACTACCATTTTCGGTAGAAGCCTCCAACTCAAATGCTAAAGGGAACAATTGGTTAAGGTTTTTTAATCTTATTTTTGTTATGCCAATGATTGGACTGATACATTATTACATTGCTAAGACCTTAGTGGGAACTTTAGTGATTGCTACAGCCTTTTCTATTATAGCTATCATTTTATTTCAACAGTATAAATTTATTTCTTGGGAAAGAATTCGACATTCGTAAGAGTTTCCCTCTACAAAGGCATGGGTATTTTGAAAATCACTAATTTGACAAAAGTATATGATGAACGAGTAGTCGTAAACAATATTTCACTTGAAGTAGCTCCCGCAGAAATTTTGGCAATAGTAGGTGAAAGTGGTTCAGGAAAGACTACTTTACTGAATATTATTGCGGGAAATATTCGTCCTGATGAAGGAAAAATGTGGCTGGATGACCAAGAAGTTGACCTATTTTTTAATCGACTCATTCGTGAATTACCTGATATAAAACTTGTTCCGCAAGACTACAAACTTAAACCCGAACACAAAATTTGGGAAAATATCGACCTATCTCTCACCAAATATACTCGTGAATATCGAGTAGAACGAGTAGCTGAGCTGTTAGATTTATGTGGAATTACACATATCAAAGACAAAAAGCCGAAGGATGTATCAGGTGGCGAAAAACAGCGAACCGCCATTGCCAGAGCCATCGCCGAGGAACCTCAAGCCTTGTTACTCGACGAGCCTTTCTCTAATTTGGACTCTATCAACAAGCAACATTTACGACAAAATCTGGTTTCTTTAATCAAACATGAAGAAATAGCTTGTCTTTTTGTGACACACGATATGATTGAAGCCCTGTTGGTTGCTGACCGAATAGGAGTGATGCATAAAGGCGATTTGCTTATGTTGGGAACACCGAAAGAGATTTTTTCACAAACAGCTAATCCTTATATTATCTCATTTGTGCAGGCTGCAATAGCGCCAATCAAAGAGTTTTATCAACAATATCTAGACAAATAGTTAATCTTGGTCGATTGATTTGACAAATAAATCTAAAATGTATTGTCAGATTGAATTTCCTTGTATAATTTTGGACCGAAATACATATTTGGTCGAATCGTATGACTGACACACTTCAAAAAGACGAAATCATCATCAAAGAGGTGATCGATGCCGCAAAAGTTTTGTTTCAACGTTATGGTCTCAAAAAGACCACAATGGAAGATATTGCCAAATTTGTAGGTAAAGGGAAAAGTACGTTATACTATTATTTCCCAAGTAAGATTGAAATTTTTGAAGCAGTAATTGAAAATGAAATTCGAGAACTGTTTGAATCTATCGAAATAGCTGCCTCGAAAGAAGTTACTGCAAGACAAAAATTGAAAGTTTATTGGTTGACCCGTCTCCAAAAACTTGAGAAGATGTGTAATCTTAGTCAGGTACTCAAGGAGGAGATTATGGATCATGCCATTACTATTTTTAATCTAAAAAGAAAACACCTTCATGAGGAGTTGACCTTAGTAAAAGGGTTTCTAATTTTTGGTATCGAAAACGAAGAATTTCGTCCCGAAACAGAAGAACATATTGAGGTTCTCTGCAGAGTGATTGTGGCTTCTTTACGCGGATTTGAGTTGTCGAATATGGAAGTGTTTGAAATTGAGAAAGACTATATTCGTCATATAGATTTCTTGATAGACACCTTTATCAGTGGTATTGGTATCAAATCATCGTCTGTTTAGACTTACCAAAAAATAAATTTTGAGAAATTCTTATTTCAGTTGAAACTTTTTTTTCTGAATACTGTTTTATTAAAAGATTCTTCTTCTTTTTTCTATTTCCAACATATATCCTTCCACTAAATGCAATTAGGCTTTTATACAATAGCCTGATTTTTTTGAATAAAAATTAGACCGAAATACGAATTCGGTCGATAAGTTTTGCGTTTTCGTCTCTAAATAACTTTTTTTAGTCGACATTTGAGATAGTACTTAAAGTAAAATGTAGGTTAAGATTGTCCTAGCTTTAAGGATAATCTCTTAGAATTTACTAAGTTGCATTTATAAGAACAATTCACCATATATTACAAATAGATTATGAATATGAACCCTACGGTTTCGGCTGCTACAGGAAAGCTTGGTATTTTGATGCCAGGAATGGGAGCGGTTGCTACAACGTTTGTAGCAGGCGTTATTGCTTCTAGAAAAGGATTAGCACATCCGACAGGTTCTCTTACTCAAACCGCAAACATTCGCTTGGGTAAAAGAACAGAAAAGCGTAATCCAAAAATTAAAGATTTTGTACCCTTGGCTTCGTTAGATAGCATCGTTTTCGGAGGATGGGACGTATATGGAGACAATATGTTTGATGCAGCGCTTAAAGCAGGTGTTTTGGATCGTGGAATGGTGGAGTTGATTCGTGAGGATTTGGAAAAAATCGTTCCTATGAAAGCGGTTTTTGATAAGCGTTACGTAAAAAACTTAGAAGGAGATAACGTTAAGCCTCAAACAAGCAAATTAGAACTGATTGAAGAGTTGATGGCAGACATAGAAAACTTCAAAATCGCTAATGATTGTGAGCGTTTGGTAATGGTATGGTGCGGTTCTACAGAAATCTACCATGAAGCAAAAGAGGTACACTCATCATTGGCTAATTTTGAAGCTGGTTTGGCAAGTAATGACCCAGATATTGCTCCTTCAATGATGTATGCGTATGCTGCCATCAAGTCTGGAGTGCCGTTTGCCATGGGTGCACCAAACTTGTGTTTGGATATTCCTGCTCTTGAAGAATTAGCTGCCCTAACGCACACACCTATTGCAGGGAAAGACTTCAAAACGGGTCAAACTTTGATGAAAACCATTGTAGCGCCAGGCTTGCGTGCTCGTGCATTAGGTGTACGTGGTTGGTTCAGTACCAATATCTTAGGTAACAGAGATGGCTTGGTGTTGGATGCGCCAGAAAACTTCAAAACCAAAGAAGTATCGAAAGGCAATGTGTTGGATGGTATCTTAGACGCTGAGCAAAATCCTGAATTATGGGGTGATATTCATCACAAAGTTCGTATCGAATATTATCCACCACTAGGTGACAACAAAGAGGGCTGGGACAATATCGATATCTTTGGTTGGATGGGTTACCAGATGCAAATCAAAATCAATTTCTTGTGCCGTGACTCTATTTTAGCTGCACCAATTGTATTGGATTTGGCCTTATTCCTTGATGTTGCAAAACGTGCAAACTTGTCAGGTATTCAAGAGTGGTTGTCATTCTACTGGAAAGCTCCACAAACGTTGCCAGGCTTAGAACCAATCCACGATTTGTTTAAGCAATTGGAAAAATTAGAAAATACACTTCGCTATTTAATGGGCGAAGAATTGATTACAAATCTAGGAATGGATTACTACGAAAATGTAGAAGAAGACGTAGAATTGTAATTTTCTAAAAAGTTGAAAGTAAGTCTATTAAACCAAATAGACTTACTTTCATCCAAACACAAATTAGGTGCTGTAGATTTCCTTTCTTCCTTTGTACTAAGGCAAATGGCACTCTTTCCAATGAATCATCAACGATTACATATTATCATAGCGTCAGCGCTTGGGATTGGTTATATACCCAAAGGTTCTGGTACGTTTGGAGCCATACTTGCTTGTTTGGGCGTTATTGGGTTAAATGCGCTTTTTCCCACAAATGCCTTAGGCTATCAAGCTGTCTTAGTAGGACTTACTATTATTTTTCTTTTTATTGGTCGCAAGGCATCTGAGGTTACAGAACTGATTTGGGGCGAAGATTCATCCAAAATTGTGATTGACGAGGTGGTCGGACAATGGCTTAGTTTATGCCTAATTCCATTCTCGTGGACCAATTTGGTATTAGGGTTAGTACTATTTAGAATTTATGATATTTTCAAACCTTTTAATATTCGCTCTTTTGAGAAATATGAAAATGGTTGGGGAGTTATGCTAGACGATGTAGCAGCAGGTATTTGGGCCAATTTAACCTTACAAGTAGTACTTCTTCTTTTTAATTTTTATGCATAAATATCTCAGGATATTTCTCAAGTTTATGTCAGCCTCGGGTATTGCGACGACCGTTGACTTTAGTGCCTCTTATTCACTTGTTTCAGGATTTCAGGTTAATGACGAATGGGCTACCTTGGTGGGTAATATCCTTGGTGCTATCATTGGTTTTTGGGTAAGCCGAACATGGGTTTTTCAGGCAAAAGGTACGCAATCTTTAACATGGCAAGGTATAAAATATGCGATAGTTGCAGTAGGAAACTCCGCCATGAATGTGGGCGGTGTGGCCTTGATGACGCAATTTGGCTCTTGGCATTATCTTACCGTTCGAGTAATAGTTGGAGTGATTGTATTTGTGGTGTACAGCTACGGTCTAAATCAGTGGTTTGTATTTAAGAATAAAACGTATGAAAAGGTATCTTTATAGTCTCCCTCAAGAAATAAAATTTCTCAATAACATATTCTTCTTTCTGCTGTGCTCATGCGCTTTTGTGGCACAGTCGCAGACTATTATCAAAGGTAAAATCTCTGAAAATAAAACGAATGAAGGTATTCCGTTTGTCAACGTAACTATTTTGGGTACGTCCCAAGGTGTACAATCTGATGTAAATGGAAATTTTACGATTACAGTAAAAGAATACGGTTCGGGTAAAGTGCAGTTTTCGTCAGTAGGTTATAAGAATGAGGTAAAATCTTTCAAAAAGGATATTACCCAAACTATTTCTATTCGCCTGACGTCGACGACACAGAATTTATCGGAGGTTGTGGTAAAAGGGAAAAAAGATAAATATCGCAATAAAGATAATCCTGCAGTGGCGCTTATCAGAAAGGTGATTGATCACAAGGACGATAACAGAAAGGAAGGTTTAGACTATTATCAGTATGAGAAATATGAAAAACTTCAGTTGGATTTGAGTAATATCGATGATGCTTATAAGAATAAGAAAATCTTTAAAAACTTTCAATTTATCTTTGATAACCTCGACACTGCAAAGCTTACAGGTAAAGTGTCGTTACCATTGTATTTGAAAGAAACAGTTTCAGATGTTTACTTCAGAAAAAGTCCGAAAGAAGAGAAGTCCTATATTAAAGGGGAAAAGAAAGTAGGTTTGGAGCAATTCCTTGATAACAACGGCATGGGTGCTTATCTAAACCGAATGTATGAGGATGTCAATATCTACGATAACAACATCAGCTTGCTTTCGCAACAGTTTATTAGCCCAATTTCGCCACTTTCTCCAACCTTTTACCGATTTGTCATTTTGGATACGCTTCAACATGATGGCGTAAAATGTATCAATTTAGGTTTTTCACCAAGAAATCAGGCTGACTTTGCCTTTGTCGGTACTATGTATGTAGCTATGGATTCGTCTTATGCTGTACGTCGTATCAAGATGGGAGTACCTAAAAACATCAATCTCAACTTTGTGATGGGAATGGAGATTGAGCAGGAATATCAACCCACAGCTGAGAAATTTTTGATGCTAGCAAAGGATGAAATCATGATTGAGTTTAATCTTTTCAAGACAGAAAATTCTCGGGGCGTGATAGGAAAGCGTGCAGTTTCTTTTCGAAATTACAAGTTGAATAATCCAATTGATAACGAATATTTTAAGCCAATCCAGAAAAATGTTCTGACCGAAAATGCCTATGTAAGAGATGAGGGTTTTTGGAATCAAGCACGTCATCAACAGCTCAGTAGGGTCGAAACCAATATCTACCAAATGGCAGATAGTATTCAGAAAGTCCCTGCCTTTAAAAGAGCCATGAAAATTGCTGGATTGTTTTTATTCGGATATTCTGATTTTGGTACTTTTGAAATAGGACCTGTTAACACTTTTTATAGTTTCAACCCAGTTGAAGGGTTTCGTTTACGTCTTGGAGGGCGAACCATGGCAAAGCTGAATCCAAGATTGTATTTTGAAACTTACATGGCTTACGGATTCAAGGATGAACGCTGGAAAGGTTTTGGGGCGTTAACCTATAATTTAGGGAAAAACTCGATTTATGAATTTCCTAATAATTATCTACGTGTGTCTTATCAAGATGAAGTGCGTATTCCTGGACAAGAGTTACAGTTTATTCAAGAGGATAATTTTTTGTTGTCTTTCAAAAGAGGAGTAAACGATAAAATGACCTATAATAAAGTCCTTCGTGTTGACTACCGAAAAGAATCTCGTTCAGGCATTAGTTATGAAATTGGTTTGAAAAACTTGAGCCAAGAAGCAGCAGGGAGTTTAACATTCCAAAAAGTAGGAAAACTTGATGGCATTGTGATTACCGACAGAACAGTGACTTCTACGGAGCTATCTTTTAATTTAAGATTTGCGCCCAATGAGCAGTTTTATCAAGGTAAAAATTACCGTATTCCAATTATTAACAAGTATCCAATTTTTCAGGCAAGATATACTTTGGGTATTGCCAATATTTTGAATAGTGGTTATAATTTTCATAATATCACCTTGCGTGCCAATAAACGTTTCTTTATTTCACCGATTGGCTATACCGATGTAACAGCTGAAGGTGGTAGAATTTTTGGAAAAGTGCCATATCCTTTGTTGATGATTCACCGTGCAAACCAATCGTATTCATACCAATTAGAGTCCTATAACTTGATGAATTTCTTGGAGTTTGTAAGTGACCAATACGCTGGTTTGTTTGTCGATCATTATTTCAATGGATTTTTCTTCAACAAAATACCATTAATCAAAAAATTGAAATTTCGTGAGATTATTACTTTCAAGGCACTCTATGGTAGTTTGAGTGATAAAAATAATCCGAACCTCAACCCAGATTTGTATAAATTTCCAACCAATGAAGAAGGGCAAGTGCTCACACATTCGCTCAACAATGGACCTTACATGGAGGCAAGTATTGGTATAGGCAATATCCTAAAGTTTTTCAGAGTAGACTTTGTCAAAAGGTTGAGCTACTTGGACAACCCTCAGGTGTCTGAATATGGAATTAGAGGACGATTTAAAATGGATTTTTAGGCTAAACAAGTATTAATAAATCACTTAGAACTATGTATGCACTTAAATCAGCAGGGCAACAATTGATATACAAATTGATAAACCCTTTTATAAATTTATTGATTGCCTTAAAAATTACGCCCAATATGATTACCACCACTGGCTTGGTGTTGAATATTGGAGCGGCAGGAATCTTTATTTATGGCGCAGAGGCATCTCATCGTGGCGACTTAAGTATAGTAGGGTGGGGTGGAGCTATGATTCTTTTTGCTGGAGTATTCGACATGATTGATGGTCGTTTGGCACGTGTGAGTAATACCTCCTCAAAGTTCGGGGCATTTTATGACTCCGTGTTGGATCGTTACAGCGAGATGTTTATGTTTTTGGGAATATGCTATTACTTGGTAGCACATCATTATTTATTTAGTTCATTTTTTGCCTTTTTAGCACTTATCGGCTCTTCAATGGTGAGTTACACTAGAGCTAGAGCAGAAGGATTGAATATTAAATGTGAAATTGGTTGGATGCAAAGACCCGAAAGAATTGTAATTATTGGTGGTTCAGCGTTGTTGTGCGGATTATTGTCTCCCATTTTTGGGGCTGATTTTAGAATAGATGGTCCAAGCGAACGAATCCCTTGGTTTGAATCTATATCGGTCTTTACCATTCCATTGGCCATCGTTGCAATATTATCCAACTTTACTGCCATTCAACGAATAGAGTATACACAAAAAGAGTTAAATAAAAATGAAACAAAGTAGGCTCTTATGGTTGCTTGGTAGCTTACTATTACTGAGTTTTTCACCCGCTCATTACCCTAAAGTACCTGATTCAAAAGTAAGGCTGTTTTATATTCAACGGAGTTCAAACATTAATACCATCGTTTACGATGCAAAGCTAAACACCAAGGGAGGATTTGATGAAGATAATCCTATAGATGTGTATTGGCTACGCTATCAAGAAGATGGGCGAAGAAAAGAACTCTCATGGATACAACGAGTATTAGCATATGGTGTCGACACAGAAACCATTGAAGGACAGACTGATGCGCTTCAGGCGTGGGTAGTTTCTTATAAAAAACGAAAGCTTCGATTAGGCTTTGACAAAAACAAAAAGCCTTATGCTTCATTATTGATTAATAACCAATTAGCAAAACTCGACCATGTGTATGTACAAATCGAAGGGAGTAATTTACGTCCGAAAGTATTGTATGTAGAAGTATTTGGAAGAGATTTTTATTCAGGAGAAAATGTTTATGAAAAAATCAAACCGTAGTAGCGTGCTAAACATTGAGGATACAGGATTTGAACGCTTCTCAGTTAAGAATATCATAGGGTTAGTTATTTTCACACCTTTATTCTTTTTTTGGTATATCAATTTTATTGGATTATTACCAGAGCACATTATGTTGTATGTGCTATTTGTATCCACTTATTTTGGTAATAAATTTAGCCGTGAAATCATCTTATCATTTGCCATTTATGTGGTGTATTGGGCTATTTATGATTCCTTTCGAGTATTCCCAAATTATGAGTTCAACACGGTACATATTCAACAACCTTATGAGTTGGATAAGACACTTTTTGGCGTAAACTACCAAGGACAATTACTTACCCTTAGTGAATATTTTGCGAAGGTACATATTCCACTTTTTGATGTTTTAGCAGGTATTTTTTATATCAACTGGGTACCTATCCCGATTGCGTTGTCTTTGTATTTTTACCTCAAAAAAAGACCTCTATTTTATTCATTTGCGTACTGTTTTGTTTTTGTGAATTTTCTTGGTTGGATTGTCTATTATGCCTATCCTGCGGCTCCGCCTTGGTATGTGGCAGAGCACGGATTTGCCTTAGATTTACACACTCAAGGCAGCGAAGCTGGTCTAAAATATTTTGATCAGATTCTTGATGTGAATCTGTTTAAAGGAATGTATGTACGAAACTCAAACGTATTTGCTGCAATGCCTTCTTTACACTCTGCATTTCCTTTAATAACCTTGTATTTTGGGTTAAAAGCAAGATTAGGTTGGTTTAATATCTTCTTTGTGATATTCTGTTTAGGTATTTGGGGTGCAGCCGTATATACAAGCCACCATTATGTTATTGATGTATTGTGTGGTATTACGGTGGCCTCAATAGGAATATTTTTGTTCGAGAAGTTTTTGAATAAGCGCGTACAAGAGATGTTTGCGAAATAGCCAAACTCTTTCGATAGCTCATAAAAAAAAAGCCTGAGAAACCTCAGGCTTTTTTTATTTCCCCAATCGTTATTTACAATGAATTGCGCAGATTTACTTCGAATAAATTGGCTACATGGTCTTTTGATTTTTCAAGTACCAATCTAGCGGCAGTTTTTCCCATTTCTCTAAAATTTGTCGAAATAGTAGTAATACCGTCGAGGATAATCTCTTTTAGAGGCGTTTCATTGTAGGAGATTATTCCTACTTGCTTGCCTATGACGAGGTTATCATTCATGATTTTTTTGATAAGTATAACTAAATCATCCTCCATCAAATTTATATAGACTGATCCCTCTGTTACGGTTTCGGTTTTGATATTATCAATAATAGTAGCCTCAAAAGCAAAATCCTGACAGAAGTTTAAAAATCCTTTTTGGATTTCTTGAGGATAGCAACTTTGCTTCGGAAAAATTAATTTCAGGCTTGTATAGTTTCTTAATTTTTCGAGCATTTGGCAAAGTGCCATATAAATATCTTTCTCAAAATTTTCATATACAGCCCCAAATTCACCGTTGACTCCAGCGACCATTTTGTCTAAAATAATCAACTTTTCTTTTGGTATCATATTGACAACTTCCTGCACTTTATCGTTGTAGTCTAATAGATACGGGATAATGACAAAGTGAGAGTAATCTTCGTCTTTTTTAGCTGTAATGAGTTTTTTGAAAAGAGCAAAGTCGTTGTTATACACATAAAAATCAATTGCTACTTGTTGCCCTAATTCTTTCACAAAAGCATCAAAAATGATTTTTTTGTGCGCAGAAAGTTTATTGAAAAGCAACAATACTTTCATAGGCTTTTCAAAATCTACGTTTTTGATGTAGTAACCCTTACTAGGAACAGATTCAAGAATACCCATACTTTTGAGTTGTCGATATGACTTCTCGACAGTATCGCGAGAAACATCCAACTCGAAACTCACTTCATTGATGGATGGCAAGCGATCATTGACCGTAATTTGCCCTGCCTCAATGCCCTTGAGTGTCGAATGTACAATCTGTAGATATTTCGGTGTTGCCGAAATATCGTCGACTCTAATTACATCCCAGATTCTTTGTTTTTTCGCAATCATTATATTATGGATAAATAAGGTTGAAAAGGTTTTTCTAGGCATTCTAGAAAAAAACTTAACCTTAAAACTTATACTTTTTTTAGACAGGCTAAAACCTATCTCATCAACTTATATTTTAATTCTAAACAAAGGTTAAGATTTGAATAATTCATATTCAATTTTTCAAGGATATTAATTTATGCAAACGATGTCGGGAACGTTGCCATGTCGCCAAAATCCAACCTTTGTCCTATTTTTTTTATGCAAAATCCAGTTTTAGTAGTGTCAAAGTAGACTAATTTCATTGTACGATTTTTGTATTTTTTTAATATATCTTACCATATTCTATTCTCAATTCAAGCTAGTTTTTGATTTCAACAAGGATGCTACAGGACGGCTAACCCATAAATGACATTTATCTTTGAGGAAGTTGTACAAATCGAAGACGATTTTGCAAGTAGATTTTCTTCTATTTTTACTTCTGAGAGTAAAACACATTATCCAAAAATCCCAAAGCCGATTATGAAAAAGTACTCATTTGATAAAGTCGCATTGTTAGGTTTTTTACTGCTTTCAGGTGCAGAAGGTTTTGCCCAAAAAAACGTTACAAAATCTAATGACTCCAATACGCCTTTGCACTTGATTCAGCCTGACTATCCTGTTCCTTATGGAATTGTGAAAGCGGAGGAGGTTGAAAAAACTTTGCAAAGAGTTCATGCGTATTTAGAAAAAGTGACTCCTACAAATTTTATCAATACCAAGACAAATGAGGTAGTGAGTGATTTGTCAAAAATTGATGAAAATACGGCTTTACAAAAAGGTGATTTTCGTTTGGTGAGTTACGAATGGGGTGTGACTTATCAGGCTATGATGCTGGCTTCGCAATACACAGGTGATGCGCGTTATAAAGAATATACAGAGAAACGTTTGAAATTTATCAACGATGCTGTTCCATTCTTTAAAAAGTCATCAGGTGCAAGCGAGGATTGGGGTACAAAAGGACCATTGAAGGGATTGTTAAACCCACATGCATTGGATGACTGTGGAGCTATGTGCGCTGCAATGATTAAATCTTCCGTAGCTGGCACCCAAAATAATTATCGTCCTTTAATCGATAGCCATATCAATTATATTATGAATAAGGAGTTTCGTTTGAGTGATGGAACTTTGGCTCGTAATCGCCCTCAAGCAAGTACTTTATGGTTGGATGATATGTTTATGGGTATCCCTGCGATTGCTCAAATGGGCAAATTGACTGGCGATAAAAAATACTACGACGAAGCCATTAAACAAGTTCGTCAGTTTTCAAAAAGAATGTTCAATCCTGAAAAGGGTGTTTATATGCATGGTTGGGTAGAAGGCATGACCGAGCATCCTCAATTCCACTGGGCGCGTGCCAACGGTTGGGCTATTTTGACCAAAATAGAAGTTTTAGAAGCTCTACCAGAAAATTATCCAGGTCGTGAAGAGGTCTTGAATTTGTTGAAAGCACATGTAAAAGGCTTAACAAGATATCAGTCAGGTTCTGGATTTTGGCATCAATTATTAGATAGAAACGATTCGTACTTGGAAACTTCGGCTACTGCGATTTACGCATATTGTTTCGCCAAAGCCATCAATAAAGGCTGGATAGACAAATTGGCCTATACGCCTGCTACGATGTTGGCTTGGAATGCCGTAAGTACCAAAGTAAACGAGCAAGGACAAGTAGAAGGTACTTGCGTTGGTACAGGAATGGGATTTGACCCAGCATTTTACTATCATCGTCCAATCAGCCCGTTTGCGGCTCACGGTTACGGACCAGTGATTTATGCAGGAGCAGAAATGTTGAATTTGCTAAAGTCAAACCAGTTTGAAATAAACGATAGCTCTGTACAATTGTTGATTAAAAAGAAGTAAACAAATTCTTTTCAGGATTACAAATCAGTATTTCAAATTTCCGAAATCTGAAATCCCAAATCCGAAATTGTTATATACAGTTCTAATTTTCTAATAACAGGACTCAATTGTCAATTAAATTCTGAACGAATGAAAAAAGTACCATTAATGCTATGCTTGTTGTTAGGCGGTATGTCGGCAATGGCTCAGAAACTACCGAGCAAAACCGAAGTGATTGCCTCAATGCGTAAAGCAAATGACTATTTTATGCAAAAATGGCCAGATACTGGCAAGCCTATTGTAACCAACAAAACCCGTCCAAGTAATATCTGGACCCGTGCGGTGTATTACGAAGGATTGATGGATTTGTATAAAGTAGACCCTCAAAAGCGCTATGTGGATTATGCAGTAGCTTGGGGCGAAAGTCATAAATGGGGATTACGTTCGGGCTTATTGACACACAATGCCGATGACCAATGTTGCGGACAGACCTATATTGATTTGTATATGATAGATAAAAAGCCAGAGCGTATCCGTGATATTAAAGCCAATATGGATAGCTTGGTAAAAAATCCTAATTGTACTTATTGGACATGGATTGATGCACTTCAAATGGGTATGCCTGTATTTGCTAAATTGGGTGTTTTGTACAAAGACAATGCTTATTTCGAGAAAATGTACCAAATGTACAACCACTCAAAAACGATAGAAGGAGGAAAGGGCTTATTTAATCCAGAAGATGGACTTTGGTGGAGAGACAAAGACTTTGTGCCACCCTATAAAGAGCCAAACGGACAGGATTGTTATTGGTCTCGTGGCAATGGTTGGATTGTGGCAGCTTTGGTGAGAGTATTGGAAATTATGCCTAAAAACGCACCACATCGCGACGAATATTTACAGATGTACAAAACCATGATGAAGGCTTTGTTGCCACTTCAGAGAGAAGATGGATTCTGGAATGTGAGTTTGCATGACCCAACCAATTATGGAGGTAAAGAAGCTACAGGAACATCATTGTTTGCCTATGGAATGGCATGGGGAATCAACCATGGACATTTGAATGCTAAACAATATAAACCAGCTTTGGTGAAAGCTTGGAATGCTTTGGCAACAGAAAGTGTACAACCTTCAGGATTTTTGGGTTGGGTACAAGGCACAGGGAAAGAACCAAAAGATGGTCAACCATTGGCTATTGATAAAATTCCTGATTTCGAAGACTATGGTTTAGGATGTTTCCTATTGGCTGGTAGCGAAATCGTGAGAATGAAAAAATAAAATAATGAGTATATAAGTGGACAAGATAACTCTTCGTTATTGAAACACTTGTTACTTCGAAGATTACAACACAAGTAATTTGTAAGTAAACAGTTGATTAGGGGAGATTTAGGTTAAGTTCCTTGTGGTAGCATGAGGAACTTCCTTTTTTATAGAGGGACTGGTTTCTTCAAAAATCAACATTATCTCGAAATCTATTCTGTCATTCAAAATTTCACACAGATGAAAAACAAGTTTTTGGTACTTTGTGCCTTTGTTTTAGCATGTTCATTTACGATGTTAAAAACAAGACCCACTATTTACATCATTGGTGATTCAACCGTTAGAAATGGCTCTGGGGCAGGTTCTGATGGTTTGTGGGGTTGGGGAAGTTTCATGAATCAACAATTCGATACGGTAAAAGTGAAAGTTGAAAATCATGCCATTGGTGGTCGTAGTAGCCGTACATTTTTGACCGAAGGACGTTGGGATAAAATTATGGCAAAATTGAATAAAGGCGATTATGTAATCATGCAGTTTGGACACAACGATGGCGGTGCTATCAATGATACAAGTCGTGCGAGAGGCTCTATCAAAGGTATTGGTAACGAATCGGAGGAGATAGATAACCTTTTGACCAAAAAGCACGAAATCGTACATTCGTATGGCTGGTATATGCGTAAGTACGTGCAAGAAACACAAGAAAAAGGTGCCACGCCAATTGTTTGTTCGCTTGTACCAAGAAACGTTTGGAAGAATGGGAAAGTAGAAAGAGCGGGTCAGTCTTACGGACTTTGGGCAAAACAAATTGCAGAGGAAAACAAAGCCTATTTCATCGATTTAAACGAAGTGGTGGCAGCCAAATATGAAGAATTAGGAAAAGAAAACGTGGAGAAGTTTTTTCCAAAAGATCATACCCATCCTAATTATGAAGGTTCAAAATTAACAGCTCAAATCGTGAGTGAACAGATACAACAACTGAAAAAATGTAAGTTGAAAAAACTTTTGAAATAGACAATTTATTATTTATTCAAGGGCTTCCTCAATGCTGTTTAGCTAGAAGGAAGCCCATTGATTTTATACTAATTCTTGTTCTAAAATCCTTTTTCGGTGTTCAAAACCCCATTCGGCTATTACACTTGTTATAACTTTCAACGAACGTCCGTATTCCGTTAATTCATATTCTACACTGATGGGCTGCGTGTTTACGACTGTTCTCGTAATAAGAAGATTCTCCTCCAAATCCTTCAATTCTCGACTCAAAACCTTCCCTGAAATACCGTTTACTTCTCTCAATAAATCAGAATATCGCATTTTGCCATAACACAAGCAGGCAATGATGGAAATTTTCCATTTGCCTCCAATGATATCCATTACATCGTGAATGGCTTGAATCGATTTACCACACGCTGTGGATTTGTGTATCGGGCTAATTTCCGTCATTTGTCATATGGTTACCTAAATGTCACTATTACTTTATGACACAAAGTTACTTTTTGTCACCAAGTATTGCTAGTTTTGTAACATAAATTTAGAAAATATTATTCGTTATGACATTATTAGAATCTTTGGAATGGCGTTATGCTGCCAAAAAAATGAACGGAGAGGTTGTACCTCAAGAGAAGTTGGATTATATCCTAGAAGCTGCAAGATTAGCACCATCATCATCAGGTTTGCAACCATATAAAGTATTTGTGATTTCGAACAAAGAAATCCTTGAACAAATTAGACCAGTAGCTTGGAATCAAAGTGTAATCACAGAATGTTCACATTTGTTGGTATTTGCTGCTTGGGATGGTTATTCTTTGGAAAAAATCACAGCGGTATTTAACGAAATGATGGAAGTACGTGGTTTGCCATTGAACACCATGGATGCTTATAAATCTACATTGTGGGGAATGTACGAACCACTTGGTCAGGAATGGCATGCAACTCACGCAGCAAAACAAGCTTACATCTCATTTGGTTTGGCGATTGCTGCTGCTGCTGAGGTTGGCGTAGATGCTACTCCAATCGAAGGATTTACTCCTCCAGAAGTTGACAAAATCTTGGGCTTGGCAGAACAAGGCTTGAAAAGTGTTGTATTGCTTCCTTTAGGTTACCGTGATGCTGCTAATGACTGGAATGTGAACTTGAAAAAATATCGCAAAGCGAAAGAAGAATTAGTCGTTGAGATTAAATAATTGAGTGAATGAGAGGGTGGTGATTGAGTGATTAGGTTTATAAATCTGAGAAATAGTCAAAACAAACCCTCTATTTGAAATATCAAAAAAGGGGTCGGAAATTATTTTCCGACCCCTTTTTTTTGATGCTACTATGTTAGATTTTACTCGGCTTAAGACGCAATCATTGCCTCTCTACTGCTAGCATACAAATTTTAACATAATCACTAAATTAGTTTATGCTATAACTCGTGAATAATCTTCGCTAGACGTAAAATATTACGTCTCTACATTAAAAAATAATCACTCATTCACTTAATCACAATTCACTCATTAATATTTGGCTGGTTCGCCAGGTTTTGGAAGAGATTTTTTGATAAAAATTCTTAAATCTTCATTTGATTTTTCAAGGTCTTCCTTACGCAAATACATCATGTGACCCGATTTGTAACCTTCCCAGAACAAACGATCTTTGAATTTGCCACTTGGATCCATTTGCCACATTGAGTATTTCGCGTTAAAATAATCACAAGCACCATCATAATAGCCTGATTGTACCAATACCTTCAAATAAGGGTTTGTTGCCATTGCTTTACGCAAATCATAGCCAGTATGGTCATTGCTTCTGTCCCAAGGATGAACGGGTCCAAACATATTGTATTTCAAATCGGTTTTGTACTTCAATTCCTCTCTCAAATACATATTGATTGGAGGCGTAAAAGAGTGCAACCACGAATTGAGTTCGGCATTGTAATCTACTTTTTCACCACCTTCACGTGCGTCTACACCCAAATAACGTGAGTCCAAACGACCAACGGTATAGCCTTTATCACGAAGAAGTTCCTTCCAGAATAAATCTAATGAAATGTCTAAGTTGTTTTGTAGTATCACCGTTTCTTTTAACCCTGAGTATTTCGCAAACTTTTTCGCAATTGCCTGACGCTTTTCTGGTGCAATAAAACCGCCTTGTGTAATAGCAGGCAATAATTCCTCCACCGTGAATTTTTCTACTTCTGGAAGCATATCTTCCAGCTTTTTATTTTGAAGACTTGGTTCTAAAACCTTGTGATGCCAAGCTGTAGCGGCAAAATAGGGGAGTTTTAAACTAGTTTCAACTGGCCCCTCACGAGGGATACCTAAGTCAGTTGGCGACACCAAAATAACACCATTCAAATACATCCATTGAGATTCTTGAAGGGCGTTTGCCAGACCTGAGACACGAGTTGTACCGTAGCTTTCACCAATTAAAAACTTGGGAGATGCCCAACGGTTGTTGCGACTAACAAAAGTGCCAATCCATTCTGCCAAATACTTGATGTCAGCATTAATTCCAAAGAAGTTTGATTTTGGAGCGTCTTTATCAATGATTCTTGAAAAACCTGTATTGACAGGGTCTACAAAAACGATGTCAGCAACGTCGAGAATAGAATAAGGGTTGTCTTTGATGCCATAAGGTTGAACAGGATAACCTTCGTCGTCAATCTTCAAAATACGAGGTCCTGTGTACGCAATGTGCATCCAAACCGAAGCAGAGCCAGGGCCACCGTTGAAAGAGATAATCAGAGGACGAGTTGCCTTGTCTTTCACGTCGGTTCTTTCGTAGTACGTATAGAATAGAGAGGCTTGTATTTTGGCATCATCATTCCACACAGGAATTGTACCTGCCAAAGCCTTGTATGGCACTTTTTGCCCTTTGATAGTTACTTCGTTGGTAGTTACCACATACGAATCAGGGTTGAGCGTGCGACTACCATTGTTGGGCTTGTCTTCTACCGTAGTGGCAAGCGGTGCATTTTCTTTCGGAGCAGGTTTTTGTTGCGCTTGGACAAAAAGCGATGTCCCCAAGCAAAAACTCAGGAGGTAAAGCGTTTTCTTCATAAGGTTTGTTGAATGTGAAAAAATGGGTTTCTAACAAAAATACAAAAGATTAGTAGAATGACAAGTAGGATTTGTGGTTGTAGGAATAAGTATGATTTAAAAGACAGATCTTTTCCACCTTTAGGGAATTTATGAGTTAAAGTTTCTCTCCCTGTTCCAAGTGGTTAAAACTTAAATAGGGAAAGAGATATCTATACCTAATGCTTCCTTCCCTCCAATTCAGAAATCAAACATAGCGTTTTACGTATGTTCAGATACGTAGGTAATCACCCTTTGTTTGATATTATAAATTATGGAAATTTAACCGAAAAATAAATTTTGTAAAATTGCATATATTTTATTTGTATCTATTAAATTCTACGATTAACATTGTAAAAATTTAAAACCTATCGGATTTTTCGCAAAGCCTGAATGCGTAAATGAGGGCAATATTCAATTTATCCCACCACACTATTTTTATTATGCGTGAAATAAACTGTATAGGCATTATTATGCTTTACAATGGTACAACGGCACCTGAAGGATGGCTGCCTTGCGATGGTCGAGCGCTAAAGATTGACCAAAACCCAGCTTTGTATGCTGTTATTGGAAACCAATTTGGTGCAAACCTCCAATATGAGATACGTGAATTTAATCTGCCTGTTTTTCCAAAGGTTGGCTCATGCATGCACATTATCTGCGTAAATGGAGAATTCCCAACGCATGATTAGGTAATGTAAAGTAGTTATAATCAATGTTATCACACTTAGTTAAAAAACTTTTATTAAAATGAGCACGATCAATAAAATTTGCTTATATGCTGGAAGAGGTCACTATCCTTCAAGTTGGAAAAAATGTAATGGGAAAGATGGTGTGCCCAAATTAGACCCCATTAAAGTTTATGATGATGATTACTCAGCTATTCATTATTACTGCGGCATCAATGATGACGAGTACGCCGCAGAACCATTTTTGGGCCAAATTTTAACCTTTGCTGGAAGTTTTGTTCCGCAGGACTGGGTACTTTGCGATGGAAGACTCTTAAGTATTAACGAATATTCCGCTGTTTTTGCTTTGATAGGTACCACTTACGGAGGTGATGGAATGAGAACTTTCGGAATACCTAAAATTCCAAATATCCCTAACCCTAAAGACCCTAAAGGGAATCCTATACGATATATATTTTGTGTAAGGGGAATGTTTCCGATGTAGAATTTGATTCTGATTCTATATTTTAGGAAGTTGTATTAACCTAAACGTGTGGCGTCGTTAACCTAGGTTGATAATGTCACACGTTTTGTGTAGTAAACCAAAAAGAAGCACTGGGAAATATCTTTGCTGTTTCAAGTTTATTGTTTGAAACAGCAAAGAATATTTATGAATCAATACAGTATCTAATGAAAAGCTGGCAGGCATTATCACCAAATTTATAGAAGTTATTACATCATCAAATATCACATATGGAGCCATTAATTAAATTGCCGAAGCCTGTTATTGAAAGAGTGGGACAACTTGAGGAGTTGGAGTTAAAGTACAATTTAAAGTTTCCTGAAGAGTATAAACACTTTTTTGTAAACTATGAACTTAACGACTTCTTTAAATTAACAGATGATCTAGGTACTTATATCGGTTATCAATCAGAGCAACTCAAAGATTATGTATATTCACATATTTTGATTTCTCATTTTTGTACGGCTAGAGAAATGGAAGATTGGTATGAAATGTTTTTTGATTTGGAATTCTTCAAGGGAGAGGGAACACAAGTTGTAATGAGTTACGGCTCGACATTTATCGTTTTAGTGGCAAATGAGAAATCACCCAATTATGGTAAAGTTTTGTACTATGATTTAGAAATGGCAACTGATAAATGCTTCGTTCTTGGCGATTCCTTCAATGAGTTTTTAAGCTTTATTGGTTATATTTCAACCGAAAGCTAAGATGTTCATATTCATTTAATCGTATTTGTATAGGTCTTATAAAACATGAGTCATCCCGAATTTTTAGGATTGGGATTGTTATCCAAGTTTTATCAAAAAAGCGGTCGGAAAATATTTTTCGACCGCTTTTTGATGCTACTATGTTAGATATGATTTGGCTTAAGACGCAATCATTTCGTCTCTACTGCTAGAATACAAATTTTCACATAATCATTCAATCGCTCAATCCTTGCTGTTCCAAGTTATTAAACTTGAAACAACAAGGATTCTAAACTATTTCAGATTTGGGATTGCAGATTTCGTAAATAAGATTAGATACCTTTAATTTTTTAAGAAATGTAAAAGATTACGCTTCCGAAATCCCACATCCGATATCTGAAATAAACAATTTTAGAATCCTTAGTACACTAATAATTCATAATTCAGCACTCACAATTCAGAACTTCTACTTACCCATGCTTCATTAATTTCCTAATCTGCTGGTACGAGTCATTCTGAAAACGAGCATAATAGACACCATTTTTCCATTTTGAGGTATCTACAGGCATATCGTAAGTGCCTTCAGGATATAGCCCGTCTACTGGGGTGTCCATTAGTCTTCCTACATTATCGAAAATTTGAATCAGGTTATGTCCTCCTCTTGAGGTATAGACCAAAATCGTACTTTGTTGGAAAGGATTAGGGTAATTATAGATATATTCACCAGTTGATTCTAGATCCACGACAGGCGAAAGTCCGCAGGCTTGCGGTCGAATGAGTGGTAAAGATTGAAAGGTATCTTTAAATAACACATCGTCTTTCCAACTGGTATTCATACACAAAAACTGCTCAAGAATCGAACTATATACCGATCGGAAATCATATTGCATGAGTACATTATCTCCTGTTTGAACCGAAGCAGCAATATCTGGCGTAGTACCCAATACAATAGGATTGACCATATCTCCAAACATAAACATCGGCGCGGCTGCACCGTGATCTGTTCCGCCGCTGGCATTTGATTTGATTCTTCTCCCAAATTCAGAATAGGTCATTCCTACGACTCTTTTGGATACGCCCATAGCTTTCAAATCATCGGTAAATGCCTTGATGGCATCCGAGATTTGTTTCCAAAGGTTAGCATGTGTTCCCGTGGTGGTATCGGTCGTATTTACCTGATTACTGTGAGTATCAAAACCTCCTAGATTTACAAAATAAACTTTTGTTTTGAGTCCTCCGCCAATGAGGTTTGCCACGATTTTTAATTGTCCTGCCAAATTGGTATTGGGATAGGTTACTAAATTTTTGGCCTTACCTGCGGCTCCTCGTATTGAACTTGCGTACAAATTCGTTTGGTTGGCGACTTCTCTCAAAAACTTCAATTCTTTGCCTGCCAGCGTATCTGGTGCATCTTCCACCTTATTTTGAACCAAATTATAGAAACTGCTGGGGTTTGTAATAGCCATTCCCATAGAAGAGATAGGGCCTTGCAGGGCGGTACTTACCGTTGAGCCAATTTGTATGGCCAAAGGGTCAGGAAATTGTGAATTGGGATAATTGTTTGGAAATGTAGGATGCTGTAGAGCCAGATATCTTCCAAGCCAGCCGTTATACACGTACTGATTGGCATCCGAGGCCGAATTCCAAATGTCTGTCGCCCTAAAATGAGAAAAGTTGGGATTTGGGTATCCTACGCTTTGTATTAGATTGGCTTTGCCTTCCATAAAAAGGTTATGCAAGCCCCCTGCCATAGAAGGGTGCAGTCCAATATTTCCGTTTTGGGATACCTTCAATAACGCTTCTTCTGGAATCGCAATATTGGAGCGGGCATTTTTATAAAGCCCATATTTATCAATTGGGATTACTGTATTTAAGCCATCATTTCCACCATTGAGTTGGATCACCACAAGGGTATTTTCGTCTCCACTCTGATTTTTCGCAACATTTCCTAAGGCCTTTACCGAAAAACCACTGAGTAAGGCAGGCATTAAGAATCCTGATATTGACTGCTGGACAAATTCTCTGCGTTTCATAGAAATAGATTTTAGATAGAAGAAATAATGTGCAAAATTAATTTTGATATATTGCTAGAGTGTAATATTGGTAGCCAAATATTTGTACTTGCCACTCATAATCAGTACGATACGAATGATTTTTTCATAATTTCAGATTTGGGATTTCTGATTTTGGGACTAATGAAAATACCTTTAATTTTTACAAAATATAAAATATTACACTTCCGAAATCCAACATCCAACATCCGAAATAAACAGTTATAGAATCCTTCGCACAGTACTAATTCATCATTCACAATTCATCACTCATAACTAGGTTAGTTGGTACTCTGGCAATGACAATAAATACTGGTAAAGAGATTGTAATTTACTCTTTACGAGGGTCATGGTATCTTGTGGTCTCACCAGCATGGTATCCCAGATTTCGGTCCAATAATAGTCGCTCGACTGCCCAGAAAGTAGGATGTCTCTTTTGAGTTGTTCTATTCTTTCGGCTGAAACGGGCACTTTGTATAATAAGGCTATAGAGTCGGAAATCAACAAATTAGGGTCGTTGGGTTTGGGTAAATTCTTGGCAAAAGCAATGACATCAATCTGTATTCTTCTTCCATTACGAGTTATTCCATTAGCAACTATGGTGTCGGTATATTGCACTCTTTTGGGATAAGTATCTGCCGTAATCCATGCTTCGTAAAATATGGGTTGCTGATAATAAGCGGCCCAACCAGCTACGTTGGGAGGGTCTCCAATACTTTGTTGCATAATCGTACCTTGTCGAACGACTTCTACAAAAAATGTGTACACATCCACAAACTCCGTTTTCGAATTTGGGAATATTACATCAAATTCACGAAGGTTTCCAATGACTAAATCTAGGGGAGACTTGATGACTGCTCCGTAGAGCTGTGCATCATAAAAAAACTGACTTTTAAAGAGGGTAGAAAGAACGGGAGTAATCTCAAAATTGTTTTTTCTAAATATTTCGGCGAGTGGCGTGATGACGTTTTTTTCAACGGTTTCATTCAAATCATAATGCACAAAGAACTGATATATTTTCCGACAAATAAACTTACTCAGTTCTTCTTTTTGAAAAAGCATATTGACCAGTTCGTCCAGTTCTAATATGCCATCGGTACCTGATTTTCCTTTGATAACCGTGTTGTTGTAAAAGGCGGAAAAAGTTTTATCACTGGTATCGTGCCTACTCGGGGTAAAGCTGTAATCTATTTTCAGTGCATCCACAACATAACCAGTCAGGACTTTTGCGGCGGCTTTTACGTCGTCTTCAGTGTATTTGGAGCCAGAGCCTTTTCCCATCGTAAAGAGCTCTTGTAGCTCTCGTCCATAGTTTTCGTCTGGGGCTGTTTTAGTATTTTTATTACCATTCAAATACACCAACATGGCAGGGTCGATGGACATTTCTCGAACGAAAGTTTTGAAGTTCCCCAAAGCAAACTTTCGTAAAAGTGAATGATGTTTATACAAATAGCGAGCATCACTCACGGTATCTGCTTCGGTAGAAAAATGGTTATGCCAAAACAGAATCATTTTCTCGTGGATACTTCGTCCTTGATAAAACATTTGTTGGAGCCACCATGCTTTATAGCTATTTCTCCTTTTTCCATTGAGTGTACCATCACCATAAGCGGCAAATGCCCAAGTAGCTCCCAGTGCAATACCTGTTGGATCTGTGTAATCACTGGTATTATAATAGTTGAGCGGAGGCTCTGGGTATATTTGAGGCTTTAGCAGTTCCTCAACTGACTGACTTAAGGTTTTGGTTTTGAAATAGTTGACATCAGAAGGTTTTGCGCCAAACATTACCCTCTTGAGTAAATGGGTAATCTGTTGAGTGCTCCATTCACCCTTATATTCCTCCAAACCTGCTTGAAGTTGTTTGCTTGAAAAAGTCATAGTATGTTGTGCCTAGAGTTTTGTTCCATTTAGATTTTGAATGATTGCGAAGGTTTAATTATTGTAAAAAATTGAGTACGCGGAGCTATTTAACAAATTTTCGTAACATTACCATAATGAAAGTATAACTTAAGCTTAAAGGCTTAGGAAACCCCAAGGTTTACCTTTGTAGCAAAATTGGTTTTGCGTTATGACAAAGGCTAAATTTCAAAATGATATTGCTATAATTCAAGCATGGCAAGCAGGCGATACAGGCGCTTTTGAGGTACTTTATCAAAAGTATTGGCGAAAGCTCTATGTCTTTGCACGTCGTACTACTCCGAGCGCAGAAGATGCTCAAGATTTGATTCAAGATGTTTTTGCACAATTATTGACGCAAAAAGAACAAATAGATGCTAACGTCTTTTCGGAGTCTTATTTGTTTGCGATGGTTCGAAATAAACTATTGGATAAAATTCGAAAACAATATGTTCGAGAAGATTATGTCAAGATAATTCGCCAAACTTCTACTGATGCTGATTTCTCGACTCAGCAAACTATTTTGACCAACGATTTAGATAATCATCTTCATCAAGCGGTGAATATTTTACCAGAAAAATGTAAAGAAGTCTTTCAATTGAGCCGATTTGAACAACTTACCATTGATCAAATTGCCCAAAAGCTTCAAATTTCCCCTCAAACCGTCAAAAATCAATTATCCAAAGCGCTACAAGTAGTTCGTTTTCGATTAAGAGAATTTGCTACCCTTGGACTTTTTTTATCTACTTTTTTTTAAAAAATCGTATTTCGGCATAGTACTAAAATTTATCTCACACGAATACATACATGAAAGGGAAGGAAAACATCCCCATTTCCCTTTACATGAATGATTTCTAAAGAGCAGGAGCGAATTTTACAAGAATACCTAAGTGGCAAGGAAAGCCCCGAGGGAAAAGCCCTTTTTGACCAATGGGCGCAATCGCTCTATGAGGATAAGTCTTTTCAACCTTCCGACTCTGAGGAGGCTTTATCGAACGCTCAGCAAAAAATGTGGGTAAATATATCCTCTAAAAAAGATACCCCAATCATTCGTTTGGTAACTTCGTGGGCACTTCGTGCTGGAATCGCCGCTAGTGTTTTGTTAATTTCTATGTTGGCGTGGAAGTGGATTGGCAAATACAACCAACCATTACCCGAGTATGAGTTAAGTTATCAGACTATCAAAACAAAAGCAGGAGAGCATGCCACAGTTACTTTGGAGGATGGTTCGAAGTTATTTTTGAATGGAGCCTCAAGTTTACGTTTTCCCACAAAACTACAAGGACAAACTCGTCACGTATATTTAGAAGGGGAAGCCTATTTTGAAGTAACTCACAACCCTCAACAGCCTTTTATAGTTAGCTCAAAACACTTGAATACCACGGTGAAAGGCACCACTTTCGATGTGCATGATTACACACAAGACAACCAAGCCAACGTGACCGTATTGACAGGGAAAGTAGCGGTAGAAATGGCCAATAATCCACAACGCAATTGTCTCATTCTTCCTAATCAAGTTTGTACTTATCAAAGTGAAAAAGCGAATTTAAGTCAATCAAGCATCATTGATGCCAGAGAGTCAATCAGTTGGAGAGAACGAAAGGTTTACTTCAAGCGTGAGCGTATGGATTTGGTTTTTAGAAAGTTAGAGCGAATGTATGAGGTGTCATTTCAAGTTAAAAATCCTCAATTAATGGATTGCACTTGGATTGCCTCTTTCGAAAATGCTAGCTTAGAAGAAGTTTTACAATTGATGCAGTCGTCCTTAGGAATACAATATCAAATCAAAGGAAAGGAGGTTATTATAAAAGGAATTTGCCAATAAATACGAGTCCAAAATATAGTTTTAGACAATTTTACAAATAAAAAAAGGTCAATGAAGGGTCGAGCTTCATTAACCTTGCAAACAATCCCCATGTTGTAGCCCCTTTTACAAGGTGCCCTTATAGGTTATTATCTCAAGCAAACTTATGCAAAAAAAACGATTCTCGCTAATAATTAGGCGAATCATCTCAGTGCCAACACTCTCGTTGGCCTTAGGCTTTGGTGTATGTCATGTACAAGTATCCCAAGCACAAGAAGTATTGAACAACAAAGTTTCGGTTCAGGCTCAAAACCAGAGTTTAGAAAACGTTTTATCTCAAATCGAAAAACAAACTGGCGTACGTTTTGTCTATGCAGGAAGTTTGATTTCCGAGAAAGATAAAGTCACTTTTTCTGCCCAAAATCAAAACCTGAAACAAGTGCTGAACGGTATTTTTTCTAACAGAAATATTGATTTTAGCTTTTCTGGAAATAATCAAATTGTTCTAAAAGCAAGCCCAAAGTCGCAAGACCACACTTCGGTAAGTGGAAAAATCACCGATGCTCAAACAGGCGATGCCTTGCCAGGGGTAAACGTATCGGTAAAGGGCACAAGTAAAGGCGCCACTTCTGATGCCAACGGTAACTTTAAAATTAGTATTTCAGATAAAGACGCTGTATTATTATTTTCCTTTGTGGGATTTTCTTCTCAAGAGGTACCAATCAAAGGAAGAAATCACCTCAATGTTCAATTATCAGAAGATAATAAATATCTCAATGAGGTAGTAGTAACAGCCTTAGGTATTAAAAGGGAAGAAAAAGCCCTAGGATATTCAACCCAAAAACTTGACGGCTCAGCTGTGACGGATGCCCCTTCTAACAACTTTATGAACGCACTATCGGGTAAAGTTGCGGGTTTGAACCTAACCAAAACCGATGGACCAATGGGCAGTAGTCGCGTGACATTGCGTGGGGAAAGTATTCTGGATTTCAACTCTCCAGGTGCCTTAATTGTGGTCGATGGCGAACCGATCAATACTTCTTTTCAAGGTGTAGGACATGGCGCGTATTTGGGTGGTGATTCTCCCATCGATTTTGGTAGTGCTCTGACAGATATAGACCCTAACAATATTGAGTCTATCAACGTATTGAAAGGTCCTGCTGCATCTGCCTTGTACGGCTCTCGTGCAGGAAATGGAGCCATTATTATCACGACCAAAAGCGCAAGTAAGGACAAAAAAGGTCTTGGGGTTTCGTTTAACTCTTATGTAAGTGTTGACCAAGTAAATCGTTGGCCAGACTACCAATATCAGTACGGTCAGGGAACGGCTGGTCAGAATTATTACTCGTATGGCACAACGTCAGATGGTGCAGGAACGCAAAGTACAAGTTCGGCTTGGGGGCCTAAATTTGATGGTCAATTATTTTATCAGTATGACTCGCCTCGTGATGCCAATGGTGCTTTTACTGAAAGAACTCCTTGGAAACCTTACACTGACAATCGCAAAAACTTTTTTGAGCAAGGAGTAACCCTGTCAAACAATATCTCGATTACCAATGTGAAAGACAAAAGCAATACTCGTTTGAGCCTCTCGCAAATGAAGAATAACTGGATTTTGCCAAATACAGGTTATGAGCGCATTAGTTTAGGTTTTTCAAATAATTCACAGATTTCGGCTAAGCTGAGTACTTCTGCTAAGGTGAACTATTACAATAAATTTAGCGATAACCTTCCGTCGACGGGCTACAACAACCAGTCGATTATGTATTTCATTGCCTTCCAAAACCCGAATGTTAATTTGGATTGGTATCAGCCTTACTGGTTACCTGGCAAAGAAGGTCTGGAACAAAATCACCCTTTTAGCTCTTTGATTGATAATCCTTATTTGATTGTATATGAAATGCTGAACAAATCGAGTCGTCACAATGTAACGGGTACCATGTCGGCTACCTACAATATTTTGAAAGGCTTGGATTTGACGGTGCGTACTGGTTTGGATATGGGTTATGAATTTCGTTCGCAACAACGTCCGAAAAATACCCAAAAATTTCAGGCAGGTATGTACCGTCAGCAAAATGTATTTAACCTAGAATCTAACTCTGATTTTTTGTTGAAATACAAATTGCCACTCGAAAAAACGTGGCAAGTAACAACCAGTTTTGGAGGGAATGTTTTGAAACAAAGTCAAAAATTTACCAATCAATTAGCTGACCGCTTGGTGATTCCTGGGGTATATAATTTGGCAAATTCTGAGCAATTACCACTCACACAAAGTGACCGTGCCGAGAAGCGAATCAACAGTTTGTATGGTTTTGTAAACCTTGGCTACAAAGATTTTGCCTTTTTGGATGTAACTGGTCGTAACGACTGGAGTAGCACTTTACCAAAACAAAATAATTCTTTCTTTTATCCATCAGCAACGTTGAGTTTGGTTTTATCTCAAATGACTAATATGCCGAATTGGATAAGCTACGGTAAAATCCGTGGAGCGTATGCCAGCGTAGGATATGATGCCAGACTTGGCACGTATAATTTAGAAAAAATCTATAACTCTGGTACATTTCCCGGCGAACTAGAAAGTCCTAATGTAATTGCCAATCCGAATTTAAAGCCCCAAAGAAACAACTCTTTTGAGGCAGGAACAGAATGGCGTTTCTTCAAAAATCGCTTGAGTTTGGACGCCACCGTTTATGAGCAAACTACAATTGACCAAATTTTGTATGCACCAGTGGAATATGCTTCTGGATATAGCTCTTCACTCATCAATATGGGTAAAGTCGTAAACAAAGGTGTTGAGTTAACCTTGAATGGTAATCCAGTGAAAAATTATGCTGGATTCTCATGGGATGTGACGGTAAACTGGTCAATGAACCGTAATAAAGTATTGGAGTTAAACAATGAAACTGGAAGTGTTATTTTGGCAAAATACGTTGGTAGCCGTGTAACAGTGGAGGCTAGAGAAGGTCAACCTTTAGGAACAATTTACGGGCTTGGCTTCAAGCGTTCGCCAGAAGGACAAATTGTATTTGACAAAGATGGATACCCTGTGCTTACTGACCAGTTTGTGAACCTAGGCAACACAAATCCTGACTGGAGAGGAAGTATTTCAAATAATTTTAAATATAAAAACTGGAGTCTCTCTGTCTTGCTAGATATTCGTCAAGGGGGTAGAATCTTCTCATTGACTAACTCTATTTTAGGCGAACAAGGCAAGAACACAGCTACATTAGCAGGTAGATACGACGGTATTATTGGCGAAGGAGTAACCTTCAATGCTGACGGTCAATATGTGCCAAATACCACCAAGGCGACTAATATCGTAACGTATTATAACAAATGGTATGGTCGTGACAATGTAGAAGCTAATACATTTGATGCTTCATTTGTAAAACTTCGTGAAGCTCGTTTGGCTTACACGATTCCAGCAAAAATACTTCGTAAGACTTTCCTGAGAACTGCCAGTATCGGAATTTACGGTCGTGATTTATTCGTATGGTCAACTTTCCCAGCTTTTGACCCCGAAACATCTACGCTCGACAATGCCACCATTACGCCAGGCTTAGAAGTTGGACAATTCCCATCTACTCGTACTATGGGAGCAAACCTTACTATTTCTTTCTAATTATCTGAATATGAAAAAACTTATCTTTTTATATGCATTCCTTGTCCTAGCTCTGACGTCTTGTACAGAAGGCATGGAGGAACTTAATCACGACCCAGAGGGTGTATCGTCGGCAACAGCAGGAAGTTTTATGAATACTGCTATTTTGGAAGGGGTCAATACGGGTTTAAATAGAAGTCATCGTCTCAACAATGAGTTGATGCAAGTAACAGTTTCATTGACTGAAGGCAATACGGTCTTTCACCGTTATGTGCTTTTTCCGAGTGAGTCAGATTATATGTGGAGCAATTACTATTTGTCATTGACTAATATCGAAGATATGATTCAAAAGGCCAAAGCCATGTCTCAGCCCAATTATTTAGCCATTGGACTGACCTTAAAGGCTTGGTTATTTGCCAACTTAACTGATATTTATGGTGATATCCCATATTCACAGGCACTAAAAGGTTATCCCAATTATGTGGTAAATCCTACTTTTGATAAGCAAGAGGACGTTTATAAAGATTTGATTGCCAAATTGGATACCGCAAATACCTTGTACGATGTGACAAAAACACTTACTTTAGGGCAAGATGCCTTGTTTGGGGCAGATAAAAGTACGGTAGGAACTTTGCGCTGGAAAAAATTTACTAATTCCCTCCGTTTGCGCCTATTGATGCGTGGTGAAGCAAAATCCCCTGCTTTTCAGGCACAGATAAAGACCATGTTGTCTAGTCCAGACAAATATCCATTAATGCAAAGTGCTGATGAAAGTGCAGCGCTGAAATTCACACAAGTTACGCCCTTGTTGAATCCTTTTACCAGTACTCGTGATTATGATTTTAATGGAGCAAATGCGGTTTCAGAGTTTTTTATCAAAACCCTAAGCACTTGGTCCGACCCAAGATTGGATCTTTGGGCTACGAAAACCAGTGGTAAATATACAGGTATTCCAAGTGGCTATACCATAGCCGAAGGTCCAGCGATGAACGCGATAAGTTCTTCAAAACTTAACAAAAACCTTAAAACTTCTTTAATTTTAGGTACTATCTTGCAGCATGCGGAAGTAGAGTTTTTGTTAGCTGAGGCTGCGTTGAAAGGTTATACCACCGACAGTCCCAAGGACCATTATGAAAAAGGGATTGCTGCTTCGATGAAATATTGGGGGGCAACTCAACCGACAGATTTTTTGACCCGTTCGGGCGTGGCTTATAACGGAACTCTGCAACAAATCATGACGCAAAAATACATTGCTCTATTTTTCAATGATATGCAACAATGGTTTGAATATAAGCGTACAGGATATCCCGTTTTGCCAGTTGGTAAAGGTGTTGAAAATAATGGCAAAATGCCGATGAGATTAAAATATCCCTTATCAACCCAGTCGCTTAACCGTGCAAATTACGACAAAGCTGTAGCGCAAATGGGAGCAGACGATATTAATACCAAAACTTGGTGGACGAAGTGATGAGGTAAATATGAGTGGTGAATTGTGAGTGATGAATTTTGAATGTAAAGATTTAATAATCAGTATTTTATGTATAAATTTTGCACTTGGAATTAGTGTTGAATGAAGGTTTTATTTTGTTCAATAAAGTTCTTATTTATAATTTTTGGGGTGTAGCGGCAACCCTTGCGGTTGCCGCTATATCAATTTTTATTTTAATGATAAAACTCAAGCTTCTTACACCACTAATTCACAATTCAGCTTTAATGTTTAGCTAAAAAAACAACCAAAATATATGTTTAACAGAAGAAATTTTCTTAAAAATATTGGAATAGGAGGGGCAGTGCTCAGTACGCCGTCGGTCATGGCGAATGAGCTGTCTACCTCTACTGAATTTGTAACAATCAAAGGGACCGTTTCTGCCAATGGCAAAGGTATCTCTCAAGTATCAGTTACGGATGGTTATACCGTTGTCAGAACCGATAATAGTGGTAAATACCAAATTAAGGCGCATTCACAAGCGGAGTTTGTTTACATCAGTGTTCCGTCGGGGTACGAGTTTCCCAATGAAAAAGGGGTTGCGCGTTTTTATCAAAAAATAGATACCTCAAAAAGCAATGTTCAAGCAAACTTTACCCTGAAGCCACTATCTGTTGATGATACCAAACACCAATTTGTAGTCTGGGCTGATCCTCAGATTATTTCTAAAAAGGATGCTGAAGAACTACAAAAGTCGGGCGAAGATTTGGCTGAATTAGTAAAAGCTGCTCCGAAGGATACTCTTTTTCATGGTATTGGTTGTGGCGATTTAGTGTGGGATCATTTCGAATTGTTGGATGATTATATTTCAGCTTTTGGAAAAGCTCAGATTCCATTTTTTAGTGTCATTGGCAACCATGACATGGATTTGGATGCCAGAACTGACGATTTTTCTTCAAAAACCTTTAAAAATACTTTCGGCCCAACTTACTATTCTTTCAACCGTGGCAAGGTTCACTATGTAGTTTTAGACGATGTGTTCTTTATGGGAACAGCTAAGAAATACGTTGGTTATCTCACTGAAAACCAAATGCATTGGTTAGAGCAAGATTTGGCTTCTGTGCCCAAAGGCTCAACCGTCGTGGTAAGTTTACATATCCCGACCAACACAGGTCATGCTCGTCGTAATAAACTCAAAGAGGAGGAACTTGGGGGTACCGTTGCCAACAGACGTCAATTGTATAAAATGCTTGAACCTTTCCAAGCGCATATTATGTCGGGACATACCCACGTGAATGAAAAATGGGAGGAAGGCAACATCATCGAACATGTTCACGGAACGGTTTGTGGTGCTTGGTGGACAGGCCCCATTTGCACAGATGGTTCTCCAAGTGGATATGGTGTGTATCAGGTTGATGGAGGAAATATCTCTTGGTATTATAAAGGGACGGGAAAACCTGCCACATATCAATTGAAAGTGTATCCTAAAGGAGCAAATAAGGATTTTCCAGAAAGTATTATTGCCAATGTTTGGAATTGGGATAAAAAATGGAAAGTTGAATGGTGGGAAGATGGCATTGCAAAAGGAGCAATGGAGCAAAAAGTTTCATTGGATCCATTAGCTGTGGAGCTTTTTGCAGGACCAGATTTACCAAAGAAACATAAGTTTGTAGATCCAACTTTGACTGACCACCTATTTTTTGTACAACCTTCTGCGCAAGCCAAAATCATTGTGGTGAAAGCTACAGATAGATTTGGGAATGAATATACGGAACAAATAAATTTATAAAACGCAACATAAGGGTAGTTGAACAAAAGCTGTCGGAAAATATTTTCCGACCGCTTTTTTGATAAAACTTGGGGCATCATCCCAATCCTAAAAATTGGGATGACTAATATTGTGGCTATTTAAGCATTTCGAGTCTGGAGAAAATAAAGACGCATCACAATGATAATCAAGCAAATAGTCACAAAAACTGTCGAAACATCAGCTATCCAAATACCAATATTCATGACTAAACCAGCGTAAATATACTCAACGCTCAAAGGCGAGTCTTTCCCTTCAGGAGTTCTAAGATATTTACTCAAAAAATAAAAAAGTACAAGGTTGATGAATATCAATGAAAGTGATAAAATAGAGCCTTGGTCAAAAGGAAAATAGAGTGTTTTGTATTGTGCAAAACATACGTTGACAATGATCGGTATGCCAGCTACAAGTAACCATTTTGGAAGATTCATAATGAGTGATAGTTTAGGTGAAATAAATTGAGTGGAATATACTATTTCGAGGGTAATTTTTTGCTTACATTCCAAAGTCGGTAGGCAGCACTCAAAGAAAATAAGCCCAATAATGACCAGATTGATACGGAATAACTACAGACGATTTGAAAAATACTAATAGATAAACTAAGGGGAAAATAATCCCAAATGAAATCCCTAAAAGATTCTATTGACTTGAAAATGGTTTGTAAATTATACAAATGGTAAAGCCCTACCACCATAAGCATACTTCCATAAAATAGCTGGAATCGGTCGAGTGTTGGGTAAATATCAATGAAGAAATGACAAAAAAGAATCAAACTTACCGTTGCTAATATCAGGAGAGGGATTAAGAACTTTTTCATATAATTGCTTTTGAAAAATTGAAAGGTGTACTACTCCTAAATTAATCAGTTGTGATCAAAAACCAATAGATTTTGACTGAATATTTTTACGATTTAATAGAAAAATCCCTGATAATTGTTCGGCGTAAATATTACGACACGAACAATTATCAAGGATTTTTGTTAAAAAGAGTTGCTCGTTTTAAACGAGTATTTACAATTCCACTAATTCTCTCTTATCGAGTAATACATAGTTATCTTCTTCCCAATTTTGCTCGTCAATACTGGATTTCATGTAATTCAATGAAATGGTGGTAACTGTAAGCAAAACTTGTGAAATCAAGGATGCTTCTTCCATTTTTAGCATAAATCCATTGATACTCAAAGCTACCAATAACCCTCCTAAATAGAAATAAGGAAGTTTCTGTGATGCCAAAACATGTTTGAAAGCCAAAGCGAAATGCGCCAGTAAAAAAACATTGAAAAACAGAACTGGAATATTGAAAGTAATCGGCGTGTTCCAGACTGAAATTACTTGATAAATGGAGGTAATAATAATAGCAAATCCTATAGAAAGGAATAGTTGTTGTGATTTCATAGGCGAGAAAGTCCTAAGATTTAAGTGAATTTATTAATAAAGTACAAATTTTACCTTTAAACGAAAACAAGGCAAGATTTGTCACTTTAAATTATTAAACGAGAAATTATCACACTTTTTTCAGTGCTTAAGTAAGTTGGTGGGCAAAATAAAATTTAATTTTTGAGCCTTTGGCTTTCAGCGGTGGGCATTCAGCAAAAACCTATTCATCGTTACTAAAAAACATTTTAACACTCTTTGCCTTGTACCTATTGCCTAAACATCTTATTCTACACGATTACTTAAGAACTACTCTAGGAATACTCTGAAAATTTTTAACTCGTTAAAATACGACTAATTATAAACTGAAAAAGCGCTCCCTGATATTCATCAGAAAGCGCTTTTAAAATGTATATTTTGCTTGTATAAATAGGCAAAAGTTGTGGAGGTTCTCAAAAATTACCACAACTAATCAAACCATATTACTTCACAAACGAATAAGGAATGTCAGTCTCCGATACACCTCTGTTTGTCGCTGGGCTTGACTGCATCAAGAAATCTAAAGTTGCTCCTTTTTGTAAATCATTGTGGCTCAACCAGTTTTTAGAATAGTCTTTACCATTCCATTTTAGATTTCCGATATACTTGTTATCAGCACTGTTATTTGGCGCTTTGATGACAACCTGTTTGCCATTTTCAAGTGATAAGGTTACTTTTTTGAACAATGGAGCACCCAAAACATATTGGTCTGTACCCGGACAAACAGGGTAGAAGCCCATTGCTGAGAAAACATACCAAGCTGAAGTCTGACCGTTGTCTTCGTCACCACAGTAACCATCTGGTGTTGGCTGATAGAGTTTGTTCATTACCTCACGTACCCAATATTGCGATTTCCAAGGCTGTCCTGCGTAATTGTACAAATAAGGCATGTGCTGAATAGGCTGATTACCATGTGCATAATTACCCATATTCATAATTTGCATTTCACGAATTTCATGAATCACAAAACCATAATACGAGTCATCAAAAACTGGTGGAACTACAAAAACAGAATCTAACATATTGGCAAACTCCTTTTTACCACCCATCAAATTTGATAATCCTTTTATGTCATGGAATACACTCCATGTGTAATGCCAAGAGTTCCCTTCTGTAAAGGCATCGCCCCATTTGAACGGGTTGAAAGGTGATTGGAATGTCCCATCAGCATTTTTACCACGCATCAATTTATGACTTGGGTCATAAAGGTTCTTATAATTTTGTGAACGTTTTGCAAATCGTTCTAATTCCGAAGCAGGCTTATTTAATGCTTTTCCTAACTGATAAATACAGAAATCATCATAAGCATATTCAAGAGTACGAGCAGCATTTTCGTTGATTTTTACATCATAAGGCACATATCCTAAATCGTTGTAGTATTTTACACCTTTACGGCCTACCGATGTCAATGGCCCTTCATTCTCACTGTTTTTCAACATCGCTTGATAGAGTGTTTCAACATCAAAGCCTCTCACGCCTTTGATATAAGCATCAGCGATCAACGATGCTGAGTTTGAACCAATCATACAATCACGGTGCCCGGGACTTGCCCATTCTGGAAGGAATCCACTTTCTTTATAGGCATTTACCAACCCTTCCATAATCTGTGAGTTCAAATTACGGTGCATTAGGTTAAAGAATGGAAACACGGCGCGGAAGGTATCCCAAAATCCATTATCTGTAAACATATAGCCAGGCAATACTTGACCATTATACGGACTATAGTGTACAACTTTCCCTTTAGCATCTAACTCATAGAATTTTCTTGGAAAAAGCATCGTACGATACAAACACGAGTAAAAAGTACGAGTTTGGTCTACACTGCCTCCTTCTACTGAAATTCTTGAAAGAGTGGTATTCCAAATGCCTTTTCCTAGATTTTTAATCTCTTCGAAAGATTGGCTTCCTACTTCTTTTAGGTTTATCTCAGCTTGTTCAAAACTGATAAAAGAAGAAGCAATTTTAGCAGTTACTTGCTCTCCACGCTTTGAAATTTTGAAGCCAACAACAGCACCTACGTGGTTATCTGTAACAGACAATTCGTTCGCAAGCAATTCCTTTGCTTTCCAAACAGATTTGTAGGTAATAGGCTTATCAAATTGGATGATAAAATAGTTCTTGAAGTTTTCTGGAACTCCGCCACTATTTTTGGTCGAGTATCCAATAATCTGATTTTTTTCAGGAATAATTTTCACAAAAGAACCTTTATCCAAAGCATCAATTACTACGAAGGCGCTGTCAGTTTTGGGAAAAGTAAAACGCAAGACCGCAGCGCGCTCGGTAGGTGTTATTTCGGTGGTCACATCATGATCGGCCAAATACACACTGTAGTAATACGGCTTGGCAATTTCGGCTTTGTGCGAAAACCAACTTGCACGTTGGTCTTCTTGAAAACGAATTTTACCTGTGATTGGCATAATAGCAAACTGACCATAGTCATTGATCCACGGACTTGGCTGGTGAGTTTGTTTGAAACCACGAATTTTGTCGGCATCATAAGTGTAAGCCCAACCATCGCCCATTTTGCCAGTTTGTGGCATCCAGAAATTCATCCCCCAAGGCAAAGCGATTGCTGGATACGTGTTTCCTGTAGAGAGACTAGGTTTTGAGGCTGTACCCATCAAGGGATTAATCCATTCTACGGGGTCATTTACTTTATCAACGGTTTGGGCTTGTGTGCCAAGAGTCAAACTGCCGAATAAAAGTGTTAAGATTTTTGAGTTTTTTAGAAAATGGGTCATTTTTTTAAAATTTCAGGGAGTAAAAAAATGTTTGATTATAGAATTAATGTAAAAATTGAGATTGGCTTTGAAGTTAACAGATTTGTTTGAAATGATTATACGCATTTACATGAGAGCCCGAAAAATAAAAGTTTGTGACTTTATCGGTTTTTTTGAGTAATTTAAGAAAGCACTTATTTTAAATCTATAAATTTTGCTAACAATTAAGTAATTTTACTCATTTTATTATTAATAATAAATACTCAAATTTGTAAAATCAAAGTGCTTTTAAATGAAACAAGACTTTCGAGAGCCACAATTGTGGTTATCATAATAATATTTGGTGTAGTTTGGAATAGCGTATCGATTTAGTTGATACGCTATTTTTTTTGTCCTAATTTTTTCCATAACTTTGCCAACAGTTTATGGTGCTTTAGTTTTTCCCAGCAAAAACCTCAAAGCTTAATAGGGAATCAGGTGTGATACCTGAACTGTCCCCGCAACTGTAACACTCAATCGTGTCAACTCAATCCTCATAACCACTGAATTTATTTCGGGAAGGTTCGAGTTTGACGAGTGAAGTCAGGAGACCTGCCATAGATTATTCTTGATACGCGCTTACGGAGGATGAGCAAAAATCGAGCGTTCGCAAAGTATTTTCGCTTTTTTTATTGACCATTATCAACATTTTTAAACAGTTCTCTGTGCTGCCTTTTGCAGTATTGGAATGAATGTTTTGAAGTGGGTGAATAAGAAAATGGAAGTTCAAATTCTAAATGTTTTATTCTTCAAAGTTATTTCCATCAGTTGTATTGCTTGCCTTGTGCGCAAGTGTAGAAGGTATTGCTCAAAATGCTGAAAAATCTCAAGTTCTTGATGAAGTTGTCGTGAGTACCAACAAGTACCCACAAAAGCAATCTCAATCGGGTAAAGTGGTGTCAGTGATTGATGCGGCTACGATTCAACGTAGCAAAGGTAAAACTGTAGGCGAGTTGCTAAACCAGCAAGTTGGGCTTACGGTTATTGGTTCTCAAAATACACTTGGTACAAACCAAGATTTGTATTTGCGTGGTGCAGGCGCTGGCTACACCTTGATTTTGGTTGATGGTTTGCCTGTGTATGACCCTTCTGGTGCGTCTACGTCGTTTGACATCAACTTGATTGCGATCGACCAAATCGAGCGTATCGAAATTTTAAAAGGTGGTCAGTCAAGTTTATATGGCTCTGATGCAGTTGCAGGTGTCATTAACATCATTACTACCAAAAATAGTGGTAAAAAATTAGGTCTGAGCGGAAGTTTGGCTGGCGGTAGCTATGATACCTACCGCGCAAGTGTAAATGCAGGTGGTCAGTACAAAAAAACGACGTATGGTTTGTCGTGGAATGGTACAAAATCAAATGGTATCTCTGCGGCTAAACAGCCAGAAACAGCCAAAACTCCTTATGATAATGACGGTTTTAAGCAGAATAATTTTCAGGTAAAATTGGGTCAACAGGTAAGTGAAAACTTAACCTTGAGAGCTGATTTGATGAGCAATTATTACAAAACAGACTTGGATGCAGGGGCTTTCAAAGATGAAAAAGACTATACTTTTGAAAACAAAAACTTGCTTTGGTCTGTTGGTGGCGATTATCAATTGAAAAATGGCAAACTAACCGTTAATTTTCAGCAAACTAACGGTCAGAGAGTGTATATCGACGATTCGGCTCATGTGGAGGCTGGTGCTTTTGCCAAATATTCTTATGGTTATTACCGTGGCGTAGCAAGATTTGCGGAGGCTTACTATGCTCATACATTTTCTGATAAAATCAAATGGGTATTAGGTGTCGAAAACCGTTGGCAAAATACCGATCAAACCTATTTGTCTATTAGTAGCTATGGTCCTTATGAGAGTCCAGCGATAAAAGCGTCTACTGCCAATACCAGTTTGTTTAGTGGCTACACTTCTTTGAATTTGCAAGACTTCAATGGATTTGGTTTAGAACTTGGTGGACGCTACAACAATCACTCTATTTATGGTAACAACTTTACGTATAACGTTAATCCGTTCTATTGGGTTGGGGCAAGATTAAAAGTATTAGCTACCTATTCGTCAAGCTACAAAGCGCCATCCTTATACCAATTATTCTCTCCTTATGGCAACGAAGCTTTGAAGCCAGAAGTAGGTAAAACAGGTGAAATCGGCGCTCAATTGTTTAGCAAAAACCACCAGTCATATATTCGTGGGGTGTACTTCAAGCGCAATATCAAAGATGTGATTGCTTACATCAGTATCAACCAAGACCCTTGGGGACGTTATGTAAACTTGAGTCAACAGAAAGACCATGGGTTTGAAGTAGATGCTCAATGGGCTATTGGCAAAGCACAAGTAAAAGCCAATTATACCTTTGTAGATGGCGAAGTAACTACACAAGTAGCTGGTAAAGACACCACCTATGCCAATCTTTTCCGTCGTCCAAAACATACAGTTAACGTAAATGTAGCTTATCAAATCTTGAGAAATTGGTCAGCTCAATTAGCACTTCGTTCGGTAAGCAAAGCAAGTAGTGGTCCTTACGACGATGCAAAAGTTGTTCTCGGAAATTACACAACATTAGATTTTTATACAGAGTATCAAATCAATTCGACTATCAAATTATTCTTTGATTTGAAAAACCTTACAGACAAGGAGTTTTCGGACGTGCCAGGCTACAATAGCCGTCGTCGTAACTTCATGGCTGGAGCGGTATTTAGTATTCACTAAAAAGCGAGGCAAGGTAGAAAGCACTGTTTTTCTACCTTGCTAACAGTAAAAACGATTACAAACATGACAAAAACACAACTAAATCCACGTGTAAGTCTGCTACTATCAATTGTAATTTTGGTAGGAACAGCACGCCTCATCAACGCCTCATGTCTCAATCCTTTGAGTAATTTTACGCCAATTGGCGCTATGGGCTTATTTGGAGGTACTTATTTTTCTCAACGCTGGAAAGCCTTCGCATTTCCTTTATTGACACTTTTATTTTCTGACTTAATCATCAATGGGATGATTTATGGTGGAAAATACGGTATCATGTATAGTGGCTGGATGTACAATTACGCCATTTTTGCAGGAATTGTATTATTAGGAAAAGTTTTGATGAAAAAAGTAAATCTTCAAAATTTCTTATTGAGTGGTGTAGCTGCATCGGTAGGATTTTGGTTGCTGGTTGACTTTGGTGTTTGGTTTGGTGGAGGTATGGATATTCGCACAGGCGGACCACTTTCAAGAGATTTGAATGGCTTAATCCAATGTTGTATCCAAGGATACCCATATATGCTTAATTTCTTAGCAGGAACATTGGGTTATGGTGCCGTGATGTTTGGCGCTATTGAATTTGCAAAAACAAAATTACCGAATATTGCCTTTGAACAAGCTTAGTATTTAGTTCTGAAAAATCTGGTTAATTTTTCAAAGTAACACTCTTTAATTTCTCAATCATACCTATAACCTATTGTTCAATATATACTCGGATCAACTATAGTAGTTCTCACCTTTTTTTAAATAATGAATTTTAAGTTTTTGATAAACAGGTGTTTATCTGCATTAGATGGAATTCAATAGGTCTTGAGGTAAAAGTTTAAAATGTTTATTTGGCAAGCATAGAAACCTTTTCCGAAAGCTGTCTGCCCAGATCACAAAGCCCATTACCCACAAACCCCATAGCCAATATGAAAGCCTGTTCTTTTTTACCAGCTGCTACCCAGATGATTTATGATATGAATCTTCAGGGAGACCTTTATGGTGTGACATTTGAATGTAGTACGGAATCCCGAAAGGAAAAAGCGATTGTGGTGCGTTGCGTATTAGAGGATAATAACTACACGAGCGATGAGATTGATAAAATCTTCTCTTCTTACAAAGCCCAAGGAAAAAGCCTGTATTACGTAGAGCAAGAGCGACTCGAAAAAGCCGCTCCAGATGTGGTTTTTACGCAGGATGTTTGTGAAGTTTGTCAAATAGATACCGTTTGTACGGCAAGTGCAGTAGCTCAATTGCCGAAGGTTCCAGAATTGGTGGCACTTACACCCAAAAATCTCAAGGATGTATTTGATTGTGCCATTCAGATTGCAACAGCTTTGGGAAAAGAAGAAGCGGCGTATGAGTATTTATCCAAACTCAACGCTAGAATAGACGTGGTAATTGATACCCTACGTAAACACAAAGCACCCGTTAGACGAGTGAGTCTATTGGAATGGATTCAGCCCGTATATAATTGTGGGCACTGGATACCTTATCAGATTGCTTTTGCGGGAGGAATAGATATGCTGAGTAATCCTGCGGGCTACAGCATTGTGACCGATTTTGATAAAATAAAACGTTATAATCCAGAAGTTTTGGTGATTGCCCCTTGTGGATTCGAAACCGAACGCGCTAGAGAAGAGTTGTTCATGCTTGAAAAACAACAGGGTTGGGAAGAACTCCAAGCGGTTCAGAATAAACAAGTGTATTTGGCAGATTTTGATATGTTTACTCAACCAAGTGCTTCCACATTGGTCAATGGGATAGAGGTATTGGCGGCATTATTTCATCCAGAAATTTTTGAAATTCCAGCACATTTAAAACACAAAGCTGTGAATATTTACGAATCAGTATTGGTGTAAATATTGGTGCTGAGTTTTGAGTGTAAAAATGTTTCTACCTAAATAAATGAAATTCCGAATGCTGAAAGCCCCAAGCCAACAGCTATAAATATAATATCATGATTTGGATGATTACTGGCGGTGCCAGAAGTGGAAAAAGTAACTACGGACAAAATCTTGCTCTCAGTTTTTCACAATCCCCAACGTATCTTGCTACAGCAAGGCATTGGGATGGAGATTTTGAAAAACGAATCGAACGTCATCGTGGTGACCGCGACGAGCGTTGGACTTTGATAGAAGAAGAAAAAAATATCAGTAAAGTAATCGAAGCCGAAAAAGTGTATATGATTGATTGCGTAACACTTTGGTTGACGAATTTTTTTATTGATGAAAAAAATGATATTGAAGTTTGTTTAAGCAAAGCGAAACAAGAAATTGATGAATTGGCAAAGCTTAATGCTACTATTATTTTTATTACCAACGAACTGGGTATGGGCGTCCACGCAGAAACTGATATAGGTCGAAAATTTGTAGATTTACAGGGATGGGTCAACCAATATCTTGCCCAAAAATCAACAAAAGCAACCTTGATGGTAAGCGGGATTCCTGTGCAGATTAAGTAGGTGTAACTGACTTTGTTCCTAAACTATTATATTTCATGACACACAAAGCCCTCATGAACTGGTCGGGTGGTAAAGATTCAGCATTGAGTCTTTATCATGCGCTTAAAGACCCTAACTTGAGTGTCGAGACGCTTCTTACCTCGGTTAATGACTCCTTCAAACGTATTTCTATGCACGGAGTACGTGAAGAATTGCTCCAACAGCAAGCCCAAAATATCGACAAACCTCTTGTAACGCTTCGTTTACCAGAAACAGTTTCCATGGAGGAATATCAGCAACGAATGGCTGAGACATTGAATCCATTACTGGAACAGGGGATTACGCACTCCATTTTTGGGGATATATTTTTAGAAGATCTTCGTAAGCATAGAGAAGAACATTTGGCTCAACAAGGTATTACAGGTGTTTTCCCTATTTGGAAAAGAGATTCGATGGAATTGCTAGAAGAGTTTTGGTCTCTAGGATTCCAAACCATTGTGGTTAGTGTGAATGGAAACTTATTAGATAAAAGTTTTTGCGGCAGAATCCTCGACAAAGACTTTGTCAACGACCTTCCACCCAATATCGACCCCTGCGGAGAAAATGGTGAGTTTCATACATTCGTTTTTAAAGCACCTTATTTTAGCCAAGAAATAAAATTTGAGATAGGAGAGACCGTCGACAAGACCTACGAATACAAGGATGCAGCCCTCAATATGCATCGAACAACATATTACTTTACAGATTTGATTCCTTTATGAAAACGTTCCATATCCCCGTGCCAGATTCATCTATTTTAGAGGCTATTCAGCATAAAATAGATTTCAAAACCAAACCAGTAGGCGCATTGGGGCAATTAGAAAAACTTGCTTTGCGAATTTCGCTGATTCAACAAACTTTAAATCCTTCCTTACAAAAACCTCATTTAGTCGTATTTGCAGGTGACCACGGTGCTGCACAAGAAGGCATCAGTAAATATCCTCCCGAAGTGACCTATCAGATGGTTATGAATTTTGTGCAAGGTGGGGCAGCAATAAATGTCTTTTGTCGTCAACATAACATTACCTTAGAGGTGGTAGATGCAGGTGTTAACGGTACTTTTGAGAAAAATCTTCCTATCATTCACAATAAAATTCCAAATACTTTTGGCACGAACAATTATTTGAAAGAGCCAGCCATGAGTATCAAGGAAGGACAAAAGTCCATTGATAGGGGAGCGGCACTTATTCAAAAGATTTTCGAAAATGGATGTAATATCATTGGTTTTGGGGAAATGGGGATTGGTAATACCTCGTCAGCAAGTCTGATCATGAGTAAAATTTGCAAATTACCATTATCAGAATGCGTCGGCAGGGGAACAGGTTTGGATGACCAAGCTTTAAAAACTAAATTACAAGTCTTACAAAAAGCTCAAGATTTACATCGTAAACTAGATACTCCACTAAAAGTATTGACAGCATTTGGTGGTTTTGAAATTGCACAAATGGTAGGAGCTATGCTACAAGCAACCGAACTAGGCATGATTGTGTTGGTTGATGGTTTTATTGCCACTTCTGCCTATTTGATCGCGCATCAAATAGAACCCAATATTTCGCACTATGCCGTTTTTTGTCATCAATCAGACGAGAGTGGTCACAAGGCTATGTTGGATTTCCTAGGAGCCAATGCTTTACTCAAACTAGATTTGCGCTTAGGGGAGGGTTCAGGCTGTGCCTTGGCATATCCTATTATCCAATCTGCGGTAAACTTTATGAACGAAATGGCGAGTTTTGAGTCAGCAGGAGTATCCAATGTTTAGCTTTGGGCTTTTGGCGGTCAGCTTTAGGCTTTATGCTGAAAGTATAAAAATGTTTCTAATGAAAATGATTTTTCCTGCTGTAGGCATTAGTCTGTAGGCAGTATTCTAAAAGTATACAAGTGTTTCTAATGAAATTATGATAACATTTTTTCCTAATGCCTACAGTAAATTAATGCAAAATAAAATTTAATTTTTGAGCTTTAGGCTTTAAGCTTTGGACATTCGGCAAAAACATATCTATTGTTACAGAAAAACATTTTAACACTCTGTGCCTCGTGCCTGTTGCCTTGCGCCTAAATCAGAAAATTAAATTATCTTAATATCATGCTAACTCGACAGTTCCATATTTTTCTCAATGCCCTCATGTTTTATACCCGTATTCCTGTGCCCAAATGGATGAAACATGACGAGGATATGCTTAACCAAGCAACTGTTTATTTCCCAGTGATAGGTTGGATTGTAGGCGCTATTTCGAGCCTTGTTTTTTACCTTTTTTCGTTGGTATTGCCTTTCCCAATTGCTATTCTTTTGAGTTTGGTTGCGAGTATTTTAACTACTGGAGGCTTTCATGAAGACGGATTGGCGGATGTTTGCGACGGGTTTGGAGGAGGCTGGACCAAACAGAAAATATTGGATATTATGAAAGACTCCCGCTTGGGAACTTTTGGCTTGTTGGGACTTGGATTAGTGATGGTTTTAAAAGTAAGTAGTCTTTTTTATATTGGAAAAGACTATCAAATATATGCACTTATGTTAGTGCATCCACTCAGCAGATATGCGGCATTGTCGATGATTTTTACCCATGAATATGTTCGAGAAGACGCCCTAAGTAAAGCAAAACCTATTGGCAAAAAAATTGGAATAGATGCCTTTTTTGTAGCTTCTATTTTTGCCCTGTTACCTATGTGTATCGTGGTTTACGTAACGCAGGATTGGAAAATTATTGGTATACTGGTTCCTATATTCCTAATGCGAGCCTATCTCGCTAGGTTTTTTACCAAATGGCTTGGTGGTTACACAGGTGATTGTTTAGGTAGCATTCAACAATTAACAGAGGTAATTGCCTATTTGTATTTAGTTGGAATTTGGACAGTAAAATAAGATTTCGTCATGGATATATACCTGATTCGACATACTTCTGTGGATGTTCCCACGGGACTGTGTTATGGGCAAAGTGATGTTCCCTCGACTAAGACCCTTGAGGAGGAAGCAAAAGTTATACAAAAGAAACTTCCATCGACCCAAGTGGATTTTGATTTACATTCAAGCCCACTAAGTCGTTGTACTCATTTGATGGAATTTTTGTTTCCAGAAAAAGTATTCCAAACAGATAAAAGGTGGATGGAGATGAATTTTGGTGATTGGGAAATGAAGCTTTGGAACGATATTCCTGAAGACGAAAGTCAGCCGTGGATGCAAGACTTTGTCAATGTTACGACTCCAAATGGTGAGAGTTTTTCCCATATGATAGAAAGAGTTAAATCTGTTTGGGAAGAAACTTTGCAGCAATCTACAAATGATAAAGTCATTGTTTGCCATGGAGGTGTGATACGAACGATTTTACACCTAATTTTAGAAATTCCCGCCCAAAAAGTCTTCGCAGTCGATATTGATTATGGCGCTATGATCAAAATCCAATATCAATACGGCTTCTTCAAAGTGAAGTTCTTGTAAATTTCACCTTCAAAAACCCTTTTGTAAGCTCAATTATCCTTGTGTAGGAAAGAAAGACGTAAAATATTACGTCTCTACTTGTGTGAATCACTCAATACCGAACTCACGCAACAAAATTCGTGTATATACATTAAATTTTACTAGTAATGAAATAAATAGAATGGATTTATTGTTAACTTTATAGAAATTTAATGTATATACATGAATCGCAAAGAGTTTTTAAAGGCTATGGCAATACTGCCAGCCACTATAAATATGGATATCAAGGCTTTAAATGAATTGGCTAACGCTCCAAAGACGGAGAGAATGCCTGCTTTTTTCTTAGGACATGGAAGTCCAATGAATGCGATTGAGGATAATGAGTTTTCGAGAGGTTGGAAAAAAATAGGACAAGATTTACCTAAACCACGTGCTATTTTATGTATTTCGGCACACTGGGAAACAAGAGGTACTTTTGTTACAGCGATGCCCAAACCGAAAACAATACATGATTTTGGGGGCTTTCCACAAGCTTTATTCGATGTGCAATATCCTGCGCCAGGAAGTCCTTCGATTGCTTTGGAAACTAAGCAGGCTATCCACTCGACAGAGGTTGGTCTCGACGAGCAATGGGGGCTAGATCATGGCGCTTGGAGTGTTATCAAGCATATTTATCCAAAGGCTGATGTGCCAGTTTTGCAGTTAAGTTTGGATTATACCAAAGCACCACAATATCACTATGACTTGGCAAAAGAAATTGCCAAATTACGCGATAAAGGCGTTTTGATTGTGGGTAGTGGCAATATCGTTCATAACCTCCGTCGTTTAGCTTGGGACAAGATTAATTTGCCAGAATATGGGTATGATTGGGCTTTGGAAGCGAATGCAATGCTGAAAAAAATGGTCGTGAATCAAGATCATAAATCACTGATTAACTATCAAAGTTTGGGCTCGGCGGTACAATTATCCGCGCCTTCTCCAGATCATTATTTACCTTTGCTTTATACGCTTGGAACACAGCAAGCTCAAGAACAAGTGAGCGTATTTAATGATAAAACGGTTTTAGGTGCCATTTCTATGACTTCCTTCAAAATTTCATAAGTGTCAAGATGTTATTAGTTGCTTGTATGCTTCACTAGTTCGAGACTTAGTCTCGGACTAGTGTTTGTTTCAGTTTTAAACTGTATAAAAAATGAGTCCAAGACGAAGTCTTGAACTAGTAATTCTGCCCAAATACTGAGTACAAACCATAAAAATAAGGCATAGAGAGAGTTTTGGGTTAAATGATAAAACTCGTCTTTCTCTTTATGCCTTTGTTACTAGGCACTTTTCCTCAGGAACTTCACTCGACAGGACAATAAATTCAGCATAAATTCATAGATTTGAGCTAAACAGTGAGAAATCACATCATATCCAATTTTCATAAAAAGAAAGGATATTGAATGTAGTTGATTGTTTTATAATCAGATTACAGACACATATCTAAATTGATTTAACTACCAAAAAAATGTCAGTTCAAAAAATCAAAGTATTGGTTGTAGGTTGCGGAAATATGGGTGCCTCGCACGCCACAGCCTATCACAATTCAGAAAATTTCGAGATTTGCGGAATTGTTTCTACGGGAAAAAGTAAGGAAGTACTCAACGAGAAATTAGGAGGAGGATATTCGCTTTTTAACGACTATGCTGAAGCTTTGGAGGCTACAAAGCCCGATGCAGTTTGTATTTCGACTTATCCTGATACCCATGAAGCCTTTGCTATTCAGGCATTAGAGGCTGATTGTCATGTATTCATTGAAAAGCCACTAGCCGACACTGTAGCTGGTGCCGAAAGAGTTGCTGCTAAAGCAAAAGAGAAAAATAAGAAAGTTGTTGTTGGATATATATTGAGACATCATCCTTCATGGGAAAAGTTTGTGGAAGTGGCTTCGGGACTTGGACGTCCTTTGGTTATGCGCATGAATCTCAACCAACAAAGTCATGGCTATATGTGGGATGTGCACAGAAATTTGATGAAAAGCCTGAGTCCAATTGTAGATTGTGGCGTTCATTATATTGATGTGATGTGTCAAATGACTCGTTCTAAACCATTGCAAGTCAATGCTATTGGGGCGAGATTGACTGATGATATTCCAGAAGGAAATTATAATTATGGACAATTACAAATTCGCTTTGAAGATGGTTCAGTAGGTTGGTACGAAGCTGGTTGGGGACCAATGATGAGCGAAACGGCCTTTTTTGTCAAAGATGTAATCGGACCTAAAGGCTGCGTATCAATCGTTGCTAAAGAGGCAGGGGGTGTTGGTAAATCTGATAATGTAGATGCCCATACCAAAACAGAATCTTTGCGTGTACACTATGCAGATATTGATGGCAATAATGCTTTTACCAAACCAGATGAATGGATTAATCTTACGGACGAGCCAGATCATCAAGAACTTTGTAATCGAGAACAAGCCTATTTCTTGAAGGCAATCCAAGAAGACCTTAATTTGGATGACCACGTAGAAGATGCAGTCAATAGTTTAAGAATTGCCTTTGCTTGTGATGAATCTGTGAAAACTGGATTGCCAGTGATGTTGTAGGTATTGTGAAGTTATCAGTTAATGGTGTATCTGTTACCTGAATACACTAGAGGTATTTTCTTAATTCCTAATAGGGTGCGATTTTAGTCGCACCCTATTAGGAATTGTTATTTTTCCCCTAACCAACTTTTTAAAATAGCCTCTTGTTTATGCGTATAAGTGGCTTTTCTTGAAACAGTCCACTTATGCGTTGTGTCGTCTACTTTTACTTCCAAACCAGCGTATCCCAAATAAGTGGCATAATCCAACTCTTTGGTACTATAGATATAGTCGAATTCAGCACTTAATGACTGTCCTGCGATGGTTTCACATGCCTGACGGAATTCGGCATCCGTAAAACCTCTCTTGAGTTTTTTGTAATAATAATGATACAAATAACTCATGACGTTGTCTAGGGATTTTTGGTTATCAGTCGCGTTTCTAATGGCTAAATCAACAATCCAGCCTACCAATGGACCTTTTTCATAATATGAAATAGATTTTGAAGCATCTTTCCCCGAAGTTCCGAACGGACCATCTTTCCAAGTATCATAACTAGCTTGCGCCAGCGATTGATGTAATCTTCCAGGGTTGTTTTGAATATTTGTTATGTTATTTGACAGATTATTCAATACTTCCTTTTCAGAGATAAGACCTGCTCTTTTTACCAAAAGATACTCATAATATACCGTCAAACCTTCGCTGATCCAAAGTTGATTGGTATGATTCATCTGACTGTAGTCAAAAGGTTCTAACTCGAAAGGACGAATTCTTTTTACATTATAGTGATGAAAATATTCGTGTGTTAAAAAGTTCAATATCCTTATCTCAACATCTCTATTGCTTAGTTTTTCACCTGTAAAACTAACGGTTGTATTATTTAAGTGTTCGATACCGCCATTTCCTGGGCCAATTCCAATAAAAGTGTATTCATCATAAGGAATATCGCCAATAAGCGTTGCTGCTTGTTCTATAATTTTTTGAAGTTGGTTCATAAGTCGCACCTTGTCGAACTCACCCATTTTATAGCCCACAAATCGGTGTTTCTTGCCACCAACTACAAAAGAAGGTAACTCTTCAAGATTTCCTGAAAGGATAGGACAGTCGTATAAAATGTCAAAATCGGGTGCGGTATATTCATGTTTTTTCCCCGAAACTGGTGTTAGTCCTGTGGCTACATCCTTCCATGGCGTTTTTATTTTAACATGTACTGGACTTTGAAGAAATTCGGGCACATACAAAAAAGCCGCAGTCGTAACTACGTAGGCATGAGTGGTATCCACCACAGCTGCTGCCACAAAATTACGTTTGGCAGTTACCGTATAATTGATGGTAAAGGGAGTATTTTTAGGTAAAACTAGTTGCCAAACATTATCAGCTTTTTTGGTGAGGGTCAAGGCCTTTCCTTTGGCATCTTTGGCCTCGATGCTATTGATTTGTTTGGCGTACGACATGATTTGGTAATATCCTGGCATCCATTGTGGCATTGTAAAATCTAAAGTGTCCTTCGGGAATCCAGCGCTACTTAATTGAACCGTAAAGTTTTGATTTTGTGGTTTAGTAAAATCAATGGTATAATTAAATAAAGCTTTTTTTGAAGATTGAGCCATTGTATGTTGTGAAACTACAAATAATACAATCACTAGCAGCCTAAGACCCATTTTGATATAGTTATTCATCGAAATTGTACAATTAAAAGGTTAATGAAGGTAAAGGAAACAATTTACCTAATTATCCGATGCAATATACGTCTGGGTTAAAATTTGCAAAGAATGGGTAATTTTTGAATTGATTTATGAAAATGACTGGACAGAGTGTTTTATCTTTCGAAGAATATTTATTTCTAAACAACCCAATTCATGAAATTTCAAAAATTACTCTCAATGATTTGTTTGTTTTTGGCTTTTTCAAGCCTTGCAAGCGCACAAACATCTAAGGATGAAATGATTAAAGAATGGGAAAGAGCCAAGACCTATACAAAGGAATATCTTGACGCTATGCCTGAGTCTGGTTATGCCTTGAAACCTACACCAGAAATGCGCTCATTTGCAGAACAAATGCTGCACCTGACAGACGGTAACTATGGTTTTGCCGCAGCGGCTTCTGGCGAGAAAAGTGCGTTTGCACCAGGAGAACTGGAAAAAACAACAGATAAATCCAAGGCAAATGTCTCCAAAATTGTATTAGATGGATATGATTTTGTGATTAACAGCTTGAAAAAAGTGCCAGCAGGCAAGATGGGTGAAACAATCAAATTGTTCAATCGTTTTGAGATGACAAAAGGTACAGCCTTTGCTAAATGTTTTGAGCATCAAACACACCACAGAGGTCAAACAACGGTTTATATTCGCTTAGCAGGAGCAAAGCCACCGCAGGAAAAACTTTTCTAAGGTTCTCTTATTGAGTGATTTGAGATTGAGTGAATGAGTGATTATTACTACTGGACAAAACGGATAAAAGCGATTCAATAGTTTTGACTTTGTCTCGAATCAGTTATTGATTCAGTTTTAAAACTGTTTACAATAGTAAGTCCAAGACTAAGTCTTGAACTAGTAATTTCAATTTTGTATAGTAATCAATGATAATAATCACTCATTCACTCAATCTCAAATCACTCAATAATCTAAAGGTTCAACGAAAGTAAAGGAACATTACTTTCGGATGCCATCATACGGGTTTTGCTTCTATGCACCATAGAGCTCAGAAAACCGTATTTGTAAGGTACCATGACTAATAAATCAGAATGTGTATCTTTGATTTCATCCTTGATGGATTCGACCACACTGTCTGATGTCACATTGTTGTAGGAGTAATCGATGCCATCCAAACCTGCATAAATGCTGTCCAAATGCTCGGCATCTACAGCGCTTAGTTCGTGTTGTTTACGACAAACATAGAATACCTCCACTTTGGCACCAAAACTTCTGGCAACTGATTTTACCCTTTCTAGTATCATTCCATGAACCCCTTTGGTTACGTCACAGGCAAATAGAATTTTTTTGATTCCTTCAAATTTTACACTTTTAGGAATCGCCATAATGGGATATTTTATTTTGTTGATTACGAGCGTAGTGGTATTTCCTAATAAATCCTGCTCCACAGACTTTTCAGGCATTCCCAAAACCAACATGTCAGCCTCGTGTGCGACGAAACAACGATTTAGTTCGTCAGTTATATCTCCAGAAGCAATATGTGGGGTTACTTTGATGTGGTATTCAGATTCGAGTTTTTGGGCAGCTTCGGCCAACTCTAACTTCGCCAAGGCTAATCCATGATTCATTGAATTACTTGAAGTTCGGGCGTTCAGTGCGTGTATAGACACATTGTGTAGGTTGAACAGTACCAACTCCAAGTTTAATGCAGCCGCAGCTTGTGCCGCATATATAGTAGCATTTTCGGCTTCTTCCGAAAAATTCGTTGCAACAATCACCTTTTTCATAGCCTTGATGTTTTAAGCTTTCCACTTATTTATGGAAAGCAAGTTAGATTGAATAAAATAACAAAACACTCTTGAAAAGCAGGTTTTGTATTAACTTTCATCATGGAATATGTGGTTCTGACTCTCTATTAATTAAACGAAATAGAGATCTTTTTCGTTGCAAAATCTAACTAAAAATAAAATTATTTTGCTAAAAAATTGAACTTATAAGAGGTGTTCTTTCAGCTTTGGGCATTCGGCAAAAATTTATCTATCCTTACAAAAGAACGATTTAACACTCTTTGCCTTGTGCCTGTTGCCTTATGCCTAAAACACAAAACTTAAATCTTATTCTGCTCGATTACTTACTTAGCTTTGCTTTAAACAAAACTATTCTCTATAAAATCTTAATTCTTCTTCTGACATATTTTCAAACATCTTTTTGGCATGCTGATAGCCGATTTCGTAGATTTCATCAAAAGCCTGCCAATTGAGAATGCTGTATTTGCGCAAATCTGGATTGATATAGAGGTCTGTATATTTTTTAGTTTCGCTTTGTCGGGCATCGCTGTATAACACCGTGCTATTCAAAATGATAGACATGAGCAGGGGCATACGGTATTTTTGGTCTTTTTTACTTCGAAATCTATCTTTCAAAATCTCCCAGCCAGAAGGCATTTTGGTGATTGAAAGTTTATTGGGTTTATCAATAAAAAAGTCAACCCCGATAATTTTGGCTACTCCCAATTTGTTCATGATATCCGTAGGGAAATTATTGAAAGTACCACCATCCACCAAGAAGTCGTTGTTGTCGATCACAGGCGGGAATACGCCTGGAATCGAACTACTTGCCCGTAAATATTTAGTAATTGACCCTTTGGTGTGTAATACCTCTCGGGCTTCTGTAAAATTACTGGAAACAAAATAGCAGGGTATCCATGTATCCTCTATATTCACTTCTTTGCCAACACTGCTCACAATACTATCCGAAATCATTTTTTCGATTCTATGTCCTTTAATCAAAGACACAAAAGGTAGTAAGGTATAGTCTTTGGTTGGGTTGAAAAATGCGCCTTTTCTGGCATTTTGTTTTGCCATCTCAGGGGAAATATCAAAGGCAACCAGAGAAGACATCATTGCGCCAACACTTGTGCCTCCCACAAAATCAATAGGAATATTGAATTCTTTCAGTGCCTGATATACACCCAAATGTGCAAATCCTTTGGCACCTCCACCTGCAAGCACCAACCCAATGGCATTACCAGAAATAACCCTTGCAAGTCGCTGTAAATCAGATATTAGATGCGGTCGGATATGGAAATGTCTTTGTACATTGCGAGGTTTTAACCATTGGTCTGTAAAGTGAGGGATTCTGGTTGTTTCGTCATGCAATAAAATCAAGTTTTTAACAGCTGGCTTTGCCTGAGTTTTGATAAATCTTTCTTTCTCAAAGGCCGTCAACTCTGGGGAATCTTCTGCTGAAGCTAGCAGATAAATTTCATCTGCATTACGAATGCAACGTTTGGTCCATTCTGTGTTTGCATTATCACAGAGGTATAACATTAAGTCATATTTAGACTCTTGTTCGTCGAGCCATTGACTGAGTTTTCGATAATGTGTTGTATCACTTTTGGCTGCTTGAGCCAAATTTTCGGTTTCGTGGGTGTGATTGATGAGTTCAGAAGAGAGTAAGAGTGTTCTGCCTTTTCGCTCGAGATAAGGAAAAAGTTTATCAATGAAATCACGATGATTGAGCGTAGGGGAAACTCCTACAAAACAAATATTAACAGGTTTTTTGATACTTTTTTTGAGCGACTGAGAATTGCGAAGACGATTGATGATGATTTTGGAAACACTCATCGAAATCAGCGGATAAGCTTTCAGAATTTCTTCAAAAAGTACTTTTGTGAGCTTTACAAGTACGCTATCTCTTGTGGCCACAATACTAGCGCCACGTGGTTCGCCTGTAAACAAGGCCATTTCTCCCACAGTTTCACCCCTTATAATTTCTCCAACCGTCAAGTTTTCACCTTCTGCGGTGGTAATATAGGCTCGAAGTCGACCGCTAATAACAAAATACAAGGAATCATCTACCTCGTCTTGTCGAAACAAGATTTCGCCTCCAGCTAATTCTATCCACTCCAATTGCGGCTCGATAAGCCCCAACATTTGTGTGTCAAATTTGCCAAAAACACTAGATAGACTATTCACCAATAAATCATGTTGATAGTCTTTTATTGGATAATTTTGTTGCATAGTTTATTTATTCGATTTGAGATTTGTTTGTGTGCTGCCGTAGATTTTGAGATGATGGATAAAATCGCAACGTTAGCCTATTGAGGTATTCTTTTGTGAGCGTAACTCCTCAATTCTCTTTTTCTTTTCCTCTGTTCGCTCTTTTTGATTTGTTGGGGTAAAATAAGAATGTTTTTCCAGAAAATCTATCTGGATTTGCGTCCAATCTTGACTTGGATCAAGTCGTTTGAAATGTGTGAGCTCTTGATGCAAAGTCTCAACGATGGCGTAATAATTGGATCCGCCCAAATAATCTAGGTCTGCATCACATAAGATGTTGGAAAGCAAATCGTCAGGAGATTGAGGTATTTTGGTAGCTTGTATCAAATGTTTTACGAGGTTGATTTGCGCAGAGGTGTAATCATATTGAGGAAGTATCTCCTCTGCGATTTGGCAACTAAAATCTTCATGCTGGTCGTAAGAAATCAAAAAACCAGCATCGTGGAAAAAGCAAGCCGTAGACAATAATATCAGACTTTCTTCGTCAACAATCCCTTCTGATAACGCAATTTCACGCGCTCGTTTTTCGACCGCCAACGTATGATTGACATGGTGATAGCTAAAATCGGAGGAGAGCTCCGTCGTCAATCGTTCTAAAATATGTATTCGAGCTAAAGCAAGGTTCATCGTATGTTATGAAAATTACTGTTGTTGGGGTTTTGGCAGTCTGCTATGGACACTTGGCAAAATGTTTTATCTTTTTATAAGAAATATATTTAAGCTTTTTGCCTATTTCATAGAGCTTAAAGACTGCTGTAGATAAAATATTGACAATAAAAAATAATTCACAATTCACCACTCACAACTCATCACTTATCTATGTGTGCGATTTTTCAATGAAATACATATCTATTTCACCCTTGTGTTTTGCCTGAATTTTTCCTCGATGATGGCATGAAAAGTGATGCTGAACAAGTTGATATGTATTGCCAGAAATATTGATTTTGCCCACTTCACTTTTACTTTCCATACGAGAGGCTGTGTTGACGGTATCGCCCCAAATATCGTAAGCAAATTTTTTGACACCAACAACGCCAGCTACCAGAGGACCAGAATGTATCCCAATTCTAATCTCGAAAAAGGGCTTTCCTTGTTCCCTTCGCTGTATTTCTCTTTTCTTCATAAATCCCAAAATATCCAAAGCTGCCCGAACCACTTCTTCTGGATGTTGTGCATTAGGAATAGGAATACCCCCAGCGCAGAGATAGGCATCACCAATAGTTTTGATTTTTTCGATAGATGGATATTTTTCAAGAATTAAATCAAACCCTCTGAAGCAATAGTCAATTTCTTCGATCAACTCTTGCGGTGAAAGTTGTTCACTGATCTGAGTAAAACCTTTAAAGTCGGTAAACATGACCGTTGCTAGCTCATAATACTGCGTGGTGGCAGTTCCTTTTTCCTTTAATTCATCAACGAGTTCGGAAGGCAAAATGTTGAGTAATAATTCATCAGAACGTTGTTTTTCAACCTCAATGATTTCGTTTTTTTCTTCCAATTTTTGATTACTTCGTTTTTTGTTAAAATACAAAATCAATAGAAAAAACACTACCAACAAAATCCCTGCAACAATCACCAACATCAGTTTTTGGACTACTTTCTGTTTTTCGAGAGCTAAGTCTTGAATAGCTTTTTCTTGTCGTAAAATTTTAATTTTATCAGCTTGCTTGTCGAGTTGTCTTTGTTTTTTGAGAAGCATAGATTCTTTCTCCGAAATATCCCCACTGAGTTCATTAATAGTTTGTAAGGAAAGGGCTATTTCTCCTTTTGACTGTTCAACTTCCGCATTTTTTTGCTCAAGTTCCAAGCGTTTTTTCTCAGCTTCTTCTTTTTGTAAAGCCAATTCTTCTTGGTCTTTTTTGAGTTCTTCTTCGGCTAAAAGTTGCTGTTTTTGTAGTTGTACAATATCATTGCCAATATGTTGATTGATTTCTTCCAACAAATCATTGGCCTTGTTACGTTGTTTTCGGGCAGTAGATTTGTTTCCCAGTTTGCCGTTGACCAATGAAAGTTGCAGATAGGCAAAAGCCATCCCTTTTTTATAGTTAGCTTTTTCGCCCAAACTCAAGGCCTGATTGGCATATGTCAATGATTCATTGAGGTTATTTTCGAGCTCATATTCTTTCGAAAGATTCAAAAGAATATCAGTTTTTGGGATTTCTCGGGTCTCGGTTTGCAAGCGACTTTTCCAAAGTTCGATGGTTCTGTTTTGTGCCTTAGAAAATTGAGCCGATAAACTGAAAATAATAGCGTAGCAGCAGAAGAGCGTTTTAGTTTTCATAATTCGTTCGAAGTGTAGCTTAAATATACTAAAAGGAATTTTATATCAGCCTAAGAAATACGAAATTTGCGACTCAAATTATTTTCTTCCAAACCTATAACAACTATATTTTCATGAATCGTATTGATAGAGTAACCGCCATTTTGATTCAGCTTCAATCCAAAAAAGTGGTAAAAGCTCAAGAGCTTGCCGATAGGTTTGAGATTAGTCTCCGTACTGTTTACCGCGATATTCGTACGCTTGAGGAGGCAGGTGTGCCCATTATCGGCGAGGCTGGGATTGGATATAGCCTAATGGAAGGGTATAGGTTGCCACCTGTAATGTTTACCAAAGAAGAGGCTACCGCGTTTTTGACGGCCGAAAAGTTGGTGGAAAAACTTACCGATGAACAAACTCGAAATACCTATCAGTCGGCACTTTTTAAGGTAAAAGCAGTTTTGAAAATGACCGAAAAAGATTATCTCGATACGATTTCGAATCATATCGAGGTATTGGACAATCCCTATCTTCCGAAGCATCATGACGAAAGTAGCCATATCCAAACTCTACTCCAAAGTATAGCCGAAAAGCGTTGTGTAGAAATGCTTTATTTTGCCAATCATAGTCAAGTTGATAGTCAGCGAATTATTGAACCCGTCGGGATATTCTTGCAGGCTACTGCTTGGTATTTGATAGCGTATTGTCATTTAAGAAAAGATTATAGACATTTCAGGATTGATAGAGTAAAGGAATTGAAGCAGACGAATTCGAGTTTTTCGAGCGAACATCCTTCTTTACAAACCTATTTGCCCAAGTTTAGTCAACGAGAAAATCTGACTTTAGTGAAGATTTTGGTACAAAAAAATGTACTACGTTACTTTGGTGATCAGAAATATTACAATGGTTTTGTCGACCAAAAAGATAGGGGCGATAAAGTAGAAATGACATTTCTGACGGCTTCTATCAGAGGTTTTGCACATTGGTTTTTGAACTTTGGAGAATATGCAGAAATCCTAGAGCCACTTGAACTTAAAGGTATGGTGAAAGGTATTGTTTTGAAAATTTTGGAAAAATTATAGAAATGGTAAAAAAAGTGACAGCCCTACTGACATAGGGCTGTCACTTTGGGTTTGTTATTTTGTAGTGTTCTCAATCATGAGTAGTAAGACGTTATTAGTTAATTGTATATTGATTGCTTTAAGTTATTCATAATCAAAAGATTATGCTCAAAATACAACTCGAATATACTATTAATTTAATCTTTCCTATTACTTAAACAAAATAAATAAACCTTAAAACCATGACCGTATTAGCAGCACTTCAGCAAGAGTTTGAAAATGAAGCAAAAACAACTCGTAAGATGTTGAGCATCGTCCCAGCCGACCAACTAGACTGGCAACCTCACCCCAAAAGTATGACCTTAAGAAGTTTGTCTATTCATGTGGCCGAATTACCAACTTGGGTTCGCATGATATTGGAGACAGATGAATTAGATTTTGAAAAAAATCCCTACACCTTACCAAATCTAAATACCACTGAAGCCTTGGTGGAGTTTTTTGAAAAAAACTTGATCGATTGTCGTGATGCCCTAGCAACTGCCGACGAAAGTACTTTTGACAAATCATGGACTTTACGTGCAGGAGAAACTATTTACAGCTCAGATCCTAAGGTAGATGTGATTCGAATGACATTTTCTCAAATTATTCATCATAGAGCTCAATTAGGTGTATTTTTAAGATTACTAAACATTCCAATCCCTGGAAGTTATGGTCCTAGTGCCGATGATATGAGTTTTGCTTAACAATTATCAATATTTTGAATAATAAGGATATTAATCTTTGGATTAGTATCCTTTCTTTGTTTTATTTGTATAGTTATAATTGACGTATAAAGGTGATTATCGGGAAAAATGGTATTTGTCATTTTCTCATAATTCAACAGCAATAAATCTATCATTGATGGACATATTCTTTCTTCTTTTAAGTCATTTCAAAAGTAACTACTTTGACACAAAACCATTTTTAAGCTTATGATTATTAACCTAAAAAAGCCAATTTTAAAATCTTTCCAACCATTACGCCGTCCCCAACAAAGGTAGTTAGCCCAGCATAGCAAAGAGCCTTTACGCTAATCCGCTTATTTAGTTATTTATTGGTTTTCTCAATGTCACCTTTCTCGAAAGGTTCCAGAAGTCTCCCTTGATTTTATCGCTTAACTATTTATTCAGCTTCGCCATGAATTGAAGCGAATTCCGTACATTCGTACCTTCTTACAAAATCATTTATTAGAACCCACGATAACCTATGACGCATACCGTTCAGAGCAAAGAAACCCTCTACAGCATTGCTAAAAAATATGGCTTGACCGTTGAGCAGATTATTTCACTCAATAGCCTAGTTTCTACGAATCTCAATATCGGTCAGAATCTAATTGTTTCGTTGCCATCGCCTATAACACCTAACAAACCCGTTACAACAGTTAAGTCAATCTACGAAAAGCGAAATGTATTTATCGTTGAGAAACTCCCCAAAGTCGGTTATAATACCTTTACGATTTCGTATCCGACCCCGGCAGGAGTCCAAAAAACTGGTATATTCAGAGATAATTACCCTTCGCCCAACAGGGTAAACTCCAACGGCGTAAGTTATACAGGAAAAAATGCCTTTGAGACGAATACTAGCTATTTTCAAGATTTGTGTCCACAGCCATTTTATTTGGAGGTATTACATCATATTGCCAAAAACGAAGGCTGTTTTGATGCGGTAAACAGCTATGACAAAGCCATTTTTTCATTTGGTTTTTTGCAATTTACGGGAGCTCAGGCCTCAGGCTCAATTTTATCTCAAGTCTTGTATCGTTTTAAGCAAAGAGATGAATACGCCTTTAATGATTGTTTTGGTCAGTATGGCATGGATATTATAGCAGGAGCAAAGCCCATTTTTAGAATTGAGACTACTAAAGGTATTCTAGAAAACGATGCAGCATATCTGGAAGTAGCTAACAACCTATCATTGACAGGGGCCTTTATTGCCAGTAGTTATAGACGAAGTATGGTTAGAGCACAAGTAGAATTAGCTTTGGAGGAATACGTCATGAAGGCGGTGGCGCCTACAGTAAAAATCAATGTAAATGGCGTGTTGATAGCGCTTAATGAAATTCTCAAAACAGAAGGAGGGTTTGCAATTCGCATCGATTTGGCTGTTAATCGTGGTCTTACTGGGTCATTAGCTCCCATTCAGGCGGCTATTAATCAGGTAGCGAAAGAGGCTAAGCTTTCTACCAGTATGCAATTAGCCAAAATCAACGAGCGTAGAGTGGTGGAAGTATTGGCACAAAATGAGCCAGATGCCTTGAAGAAGCAAAGAATCTTGAAATTGCTAGACGGTTCATTTAGTTTTTGGAAATAAACCAGTATAAAAATTTCGGATTGAGGATATTGGATTTCTGATTAAATATTTCCGAAATCAGCAATCCAAAATCTCAAATCAGAAATGGTATGATAATTCAATGCTATTACCGATGCCAGAAGTGCCTTTTACTCAGTTATGAACCTAGACTTTATTTTCTGCATAGTATTTGTTTAATTTCGAATATCAACCGAACCTTTTAATGTATTGCACACAAAACTATGGCAACTTATACCGTACAACCCAAAGACACTCTTTATAGTATTGCGAAAAAATTCAATATTAGTGTAGACCAGTTGAAGCAATTTAACAATCTGTATGACAATAATATCTCTATTGGTCAAACTCTAAATGTTTCGTCAGGAGGAGGTTATACACCCTCATACAGCGATCCTGTGTATCCAAGCAATAACCCTGTTTACCCGAATACTGATCCAGTTTACCCAAATAACTCCACTCCAAATTATGGTAGTTATTCGTCAGGAGGAGGAAGTAGCTATTCAGGTTCAGGAAGTGGCGGCAGTACGGCATCAAGTATTTCGTCTTTTGTTGTAAGAAAGGATAATAAGGGTAGTTTCAACAGTATTGTAATTTCTTATCCATCAAGTTATGGAACAGACTCAACGGGTACTATGCGTGATAACTATCCTTCGCCTAATTTGGTAAACCCTAGAGGCGTTTCTTATTTCGGTAAATCGACATTTGATTCACAACGTTATCAATTCGAAGATTTGCTGCCTAAGCCTTTTTATGCAGACGTTTTACATTTTATTGGAAAAAATGAAGGTTGTTTTGATGCGGTAAATAGTTATGATAAAGCTATTTTCTCATTTGGTTTTATTCAGTTTACAGGTGCTTCGGCGAGTGGTTCTATTTTGAGTAAAGTATTACAGAGGATGAAGCAAAACAATAGTGATGCTTTTTATAATTCTTTTGGCAAGTTTGGAGTAGATGTTTCGGGTTATGGAGCCCCAGTCGTAAGTGTCAGAGGTGCTTCGGGTGATGCAGCCTTTACCACGGTCGCCAATGATTTGCAATTGACAGGAGTATTTATCGCGGCGGGTTTTGAAAGAGAAATGATACGAGCACAGATTCAAATCGCGCAGGAGGAGTATATGAATAAAGCACTTTCTGATGCTACAGGAATTGGAATATTTGGTCAGCAAGTTCCTTTGAATCGTATTTTGTTTTCAGAAGGAGGCATTGCCCTTCGCGTAGATTTGGCAGTGAATCGAGGTCTATCGGGTTCTTTGGCAGTCCTCCAAAAAGCGGTTACTCAAGCAGCTAGTTCGCAAGGAATTTATTCAGCCTCTGGATTAGGTTCTATCGATGAAAGAAGTGTCGTACAGGCGGTCATCAATAACGATGTAGAGCAATGGAAAAAAGACCGAACACAAAAACTTTTGAATAGCAGTTTTAGCTTCGATAAATATTACGGATAGAGAATTAGTAGTGTACGGAGGAATGTAATACCCATCCATTTCGGATATCTGATGTTGGATTTCGGAAGTGTAAGCCTCTATATTTTGTAAAAAATAAAGGGATTTGGCTTTATTTCCGAAATCAGAAATCCCCAATCCGCCTTGAAAAATGAATTGTATTTTTTGAGGAAATGCTGAATTATTTCCAGAAAAAAAAGTTAGGTAAAGGTAGCGTTGATTAGAATATAGCAAATGTGTCTAATTGACGCTATTTCAGTTTGAAAATCTTTGTTTCGGTCAAAAGAAAGGCATTTCGGTAAGATATAACCACTTAGCGAAGGGTATAGAAAAAAAAGCGAGGCAAATTCAAAAATACAGGTCTTGATTGCTAGCATATATCCGCTAGATTTTGTACTTTTGCGGAAAATTTTAAAATTGGGTATTAACGATTGCAAACAGATCCAACAATAATCAGTACTTCGCAAAAGCAAGGCGTTGTACCCCCACAAAAAATGGCTTCCATAAATCAAGTTAAAATTTTCGCAGGGACTTCTTCTGAATATTTAGCAAAAGAAATCGCTCAGTATTTCGGTAAAGAATTAGGTTCAACTACAATTCAAAGATTTTCAGATGGTGAGATTTCACCAAGTTTTGATGAATCAATCAGAGGTTGTGATGTTTTCTTGATTCAATCAACATTTCCACCAGCTGATAATTTGTTGGAATTGTTATTGATGATTGATGCGGCTCGTCGTGCTTCGGCGCACTATGTAACAGTGGTAATTCCATACTTCGGTTACTCTCGCCAAGACCGTAAAGACAAGCCAAGAGTAGGTATTGGTGCAAAATTAATTGCAAACCTTTTGACTGCCGCTGGTGCTGACCGTTTGATGACAGTTGACCTACATGCTGGACAAATTCAAGGATTTTTCGATTTTCCTGTAGATCATTTGGAAGGAACAGCTATCTTTGTACCTTATTTGAAATCATTAGGCTTAGATAACATTTTGTTTGCCTCTCCTGACGTAGGTGGTGTAGTTCGTACTCGTAACATTGCGAAGTTCTTCAACGCTGAAATGGTTATTTGTGACAAACACCGTAAACGTGCCAACGAAGTTGCTTCAATGCAGTTGATCGGAGATGTAACAGGTGCAGACGTAGTATTAGTCGATGACTTGATTGATACAGGTGGAACGATGTGTAAAGCTGCACAGTTGATTATGGACAAAGGTGCCAAATCAGTAAGAGCTATCGTTACTCACGCAGTATTATCTGGCAATGCTTACGAAAATATCAGTAATTCAGTGCTTACAGAGCTAGTGGTAACCAATACCATTCCTGTTAAACCGGGTTGTGATAAAATTAAAGTTCTATCAGTAGCTCAACTGTTTGCTAAAGCTATTGGAAGAATCCGTGACCACGAGTCTATCAGTTCACTTTTCATAAAACAATAATTACTTAAACAGTTACTAGAAGATAGCAGTTCGCGAAAGGCTAGTAACACAAAAATCACTCAAATGAGAAAGATTGAAGTTGTAGGTTTCAAAAGAGAAACTTTAGGTACAAAATCAGCGAAAGATTTACGCAATGCAGCATTAGTTCCATGTGTATTGTACGGTGGACAAGATGTAGTTCACTTTGCAGTTCCAATGATTTTGTTCCGTGAATTAATTTACACTCCAGAAGTTGCTGAAGTTGAATTAAACATTGAAGGCGAAATTCGTCGTGCAATCTTACAAGATTCACAATTCCACCCAGTTAACGAAACTATTTTGAACGTTGACTTCTTGGAAATCGTTGATGGCAAAGCTATCAAAATTGACGTTCCAGTGAAAATCGTTGGTAACGCTCCAGGTGTACAAAAAGGGGGTAAAATGGTTCAGAAACTTCGCAAAGTTACTTTGAAAGGTTTAGCTGAAAACATTCCTGATTTTGTTGAAGCAGATATTACAGGTTTGGACTTGGGACAAACTATCAAAGTTAGCAAATTGAAAGTTGAAGGTGTTTCTATCTTGAACAACCCAACTAACCCAGTTGCAACTATCGATATCCCACGTGCATTGAGAGGAAAAATCAACTCTTAATTTTCACAAATCCACTACTGATAGATGACCGCTCTGTAATTTACAGAGCGGTTTTTTTATGTCAATACTTTAAATTCTTAAAATCGATTTTTTTAGGCAAGGACAAAGGACAACTCATACTCTACCCAGCTTTTTTTAAGTAGATATATTTTTTTGATAATGAGACATTTGCATTTTTATCCATCTTAAAAAGCTGAATATTCTATTCTCAATAGCTGTATCTGTCAGTATTATT
>NZ_JASHIF010000027.1:0-111005 GCF_030056595.1 Flectobacillus roseus | reverse complement strand
ATTTCGCTTTCGAGCCGTTGGTTCATGGGAAGTGGGATGTTTTGGAGCTTGGTAACTACAAAACTCTTGCTTCCCTTTCTTTTTACCTAATTTGTCCCATTTTTTAGTAGGGTAGAGTACTTTGAAACATATTTAATAATAACCTCAAAAGCTTATTCTATATCTATCCTATGCGCTCAAAACCTTTTTTATTCAATCTTTTAACTGGGTCATTTATACTAATTCTCCTTTGGGATTGTGGACCCCGAAAGAATGATACCATTAATACCAATACCGACACTTCAGTCAATCGTTCTTCTCAATCACTTGCTAAAATTCTAGCAACCCCTGATACAAACGAACATCAAATTCAATCTGGAAGATTCACATTTACTTTTGAACCCTCTACTAAAAAAATCTATAATCAGTACTTTACAAAATCTTTTATTATGCCGGATAGTTCCGGGCTTCGTCATGAGGGTTTGAACTGGTATGCATTGGATATGGAAGGCAAGGAAAAGCTTGTACTCTCTGGAAATGATAATGAGGGGTTTGATAGTTTTGTCGTTTATGAGTGTTTAGGCTCTGTTAAAAATCTACCATATTGGTTTTTTAAGGTTAATTTTTATGAAGGAGGAATGTTTACTATGGTCAATAAAAATACGGGAGAAAAAATAGATTTAGTGAGCCCTCCCATTATATCACCAGACCAAAAGTGGCTTATAAGTGTATCTTCCGACTTAATCGCCGAATATGATTATAATGGTTTTTTATTACTAGAAATCAAAGATCAAAAAATAATTAAACGTGCAGAAGTTGCACTCAAAACCAAAGGAATAGAGGATGCCAAATGGATTGATAATAACACGCTTACCATCAAAGAAAACTATATTCAAAACGATGAAGAAGCCACAAGATATAGCATTCTGCGAATTAGAACTCCATAAAAGTAGGTTAATGCTAAGTACAAAACGATCATTCAATACTGAGCTAGTTACCTGCCTTATACACAAATAAACACTTGAAAACTTGACCTTTTGATCGATTAAATGTAAAAGATGGATAGTATTTTGCAAACAGCAAAATGTTATTTAACCTCTAGAAAACTAACTTTCCGATAATACAAAAAGTGCGAAAAGAATAGTATGAGGAATTATCGCCAAAGTGTAAAAATGTACTGCAAAACTTTCGTATATTTAAGAGTTGTACGTACGTTTATTGCAAAGTCTCAACAGCTTCAAAGCTTGGATATTGTGACTTGAAAGAAATATAGTTTGATTTCATTTGGAAATGATTCATTTAACACCTTAAACAAAAAATAGTTATTATGAAAAAAATATTATTTGGACTTTTGACACTCGGAATTACAAATCTTTGTGCTGCTCAAACAGTTGACAAAAAAGGTGAAGTAAAATTTACTCCCCCTGTAATTAAAAAGGACGAAGATGTGAAATTTACTCCCCCTGTAATTAAAAAGGACGAAGATGTAAAATTCACCCCCCCTGTAATTAAAAAGGACGAAGATGTGAAATTTACTCCCCCTGTAATTAAAAAGGACGAAGATGTAAAATTCACCCCCCCTGTAATTAAAAAGGATGAAGATGTGAAATTTACTCCCCCTGTAATTAAAAAGGATGAAGATGTAAAATTTACTCCCCCAGTAATTAAAAAGGACGAAGATGTGAAATTTACACCTCCAGTAATTAAAAAGGACGAAGATGTGAAATTTACTCCCCCAGTAATTAAAAAGGACGAAGAAGTAAAATTTACACCTCCTGTAATTAAGCAAAACAAGACAACAAAGAAAAAAATAAAATTTACTTCTTCTAAAAGCAGTAAATACAAATCAACTAAATAGAAATCTATTCAGTATCAAATTTTTGATACCAACTTATCACGAAGTTGGTATCATTATATTTGTCAATGAAAATCAAAAAATACTTTCTTGATTTATATATTCAAACTTACAGTCAACCAAACCTACGTACAACATTGATTTGTGGCTAGTGAGGCATACGGAAGTAATAGAACATTTATACATCAATCAGCTAACTGCAAAGGCTCAATAGCAGGTTTTCAAATTTTCCATCTGCCAAAAGCCTTGTCCGTTGATGGCAAGCAATGCAGAGGATATCCTAACAGACAAAATTTGACGACAATGAACATTTTTCAAACTATAGCTCGGACAATTATTAAAAAATCATTTCACTTGTCGGTTTGGACAATTGAACAGTTTCACGACATTGCTGCTTATGAACAGAAAGCAAGAAAACTACAAGAACTTCCAGACGGAACACTCGGAAAAGACATCGCAAACTGTTTAGAAAAGAACAATTTAAGACTTGTTCCCAACTATGAAAGCCACGACTTGAAACACGTTTTGCTTGACTTTAAAATGACACCTGTTGACGAAATTAGAATGCAAGCTTTTATGTTGGGAAACGGAAACTACTCTATTCCAAGTTTTGCAATATTTATTTTTGGTGCATTATTACTTCCTGAATTGTGGACGACATTTTATAAGGACTACAAAAACGGACTAAATTCAAAACCTATTAAAACTTGGACAATTGAAGACTATGCACATTGCCAAACCTCAACTTTAAGACAAGTTGTTACAAACTATTCATTTAGACAACAAAGAGAACTTAATATGAAATCACTAATAAGATTTGGAGCTTTGACAGCAATCGTACTTGGGACATTTGGCATGTTATTTTGTTTACCATTTTTATTTTCAAGTAATGTGGCAGACTTGGTTGGTGCAGGTTTTCCATTTGTAGGAGGAGCAATTATTGCAAGTGGCGGACTTATAACATTATCTAACTTAACAAGACAAATAAACACTTTGACAACATAGCGAAAAATTTGCCTGCCACCAACATAGGCTTGTCGCTATGGCGGTTTTGAAATAGATTGAACGACAGAATTTTAGATTAACTTTTGGAATAGGATTGGGTGGATTTGCTGGAAAATCGCCACAGCCACAAGCCTCGTCCGTTATGCGTCACCTTATGAAAAATAGAGCAATCATCATAATATTCGGACTACTTTGGACAAGTAAATTACTTGGACAGGTGCAGAATGAAGTGAAAGAAGTTCTATCAAAGAAGGACTTTGTTTTTTAAAAAAACTTTGCAGACACTTTATCAAGTAGCGAACAAAAAATTTCTTGCCATTGGACAGTTTTTCGGGACCTGACAACTGATTTTAAGGAAGGTATCTTCTACATCACTAAATCTGTTCCCGACAGCAAAAATCCAGCTATAAGTTCAATTTACACATTTAGAGTTAGAGTTTTAGTTTCAGACAAGACAATTATTTATTACGACATAAGCGAGAAAAGAAACAAGAAAGTAACAAAAAAATGGGTTCCTTACTATGACACACTTGACCATTATAAAAATGACAGTTTGTTTACTCTACTTCGACAATCATTCTTTAAATCCTTTGACGGTGAATTAAACGAAACCGAATTATTTATTGACGACCTTGTTTATGGACAAGCCTGTGGATTCATTGGTGAAGACCCAAAAGAGAAAATGATAATTGACAATCTTGTGGCGACAAAGAATAAAGAGGAACTGTTTAAATGGATAAAATCGACAAGTTTTGAAAAACAAATTTATGCGGTTGACGGACTATTTCAATTGAAACAAAGTGGGACTATATATTCAGCGGAAGAACTTACAATAATCAAAAATGTTCTTAATAAAAAGGGGACTATTTTTCATTGCAGTGGTTGTGTTCATAGTTGGACAGATGTAAAAAGAGTGACCTATAAATTTAAATTCGAATGAAAAGGCGAACGCATAACAGCACCTACCCAAAAGGCAGGGTTTCGTGTTCCAAAGACAGTTTTGTTGTAAAAGGCCCGCCCTTCGGGTAGCTGCAAAACGTTATGCCCCATATTAAAAAAACCGACAAAACTATGCTAGCAGTTCATTGGACACCAGTAGATAAGACAAAAAATATTCTAAAAAACGGAATTACAAAATCAAAGAAAGGACTTTACTGCTTTCCTTTGACAGGACACAAATCATTGGATAAATGGTGGATTTATTTTTTTAATCAATGTGGTGTTCGACAAAGAAAAAAATACAATGGTGTTGTTTTTAGAATTAAACAAAGTGATTTGCCTGCATATTTTGGACATTGGATAGGAACAACCAATAGAGACAACTTCAAAAAAGAAATAACGAATTTAAAAGAACTTGGAAAAGAGTTCAAAGAAACACTTATATGGAGACTTGGTGAAGAACTTGCAGAAAAAGAAAATATTGGAAAAGACATTTTTGATTACGAAAAAAGGACAGAACTATATTTACAACTAGTTGAAAAGGAACTTGAAAAAAATCCAAGTGTTTTAAATGAAAAACTAAATGACCTTGATTTTATGACTTATTCACTAGAAGACTATCAAATTGTATTATCTAATTCAATTTCAGCAAACAGAATAATAAAATTAATTCCTCAAGGTGATGAATTTGGACGCATAACAAGACTAAAGAAAAAATACGGCACATAACAGCAGTTTGGTAAAATGGCGGGTTTAGTGCTGAATCCAACAGCAGTTCTTCGATTGAACATTTGTGCAAAACTGAACATTTGTGCTTCTAATTCCGCCACTTCGCCAAGCTGCGAAACGTTACCTGCTATTTACAGCGACATTCCTATAGACGAATAGACAATGACTTTTCTTAAAAACATAAGATCAACTTTCATTTCAGAAAGCAATTCAATTATAAACAATTGGACTGAGAAAGAACTGTCTAACTTTAGGAACAACTTGCTTCAAGTCATCACGTGGACAGACCTACTAAGCAAAAACTTTGACTATGAAAATGGTAAATATGGGTTAGTCTTTCGACAGACAAATCCAATTTGCAATGACTTTCCGCTATATAAATTTGGAAGACAATCAGATGATATAACAAAGTTAAGTTTAGGTTATGACTTTGGTGAAGATTATTCGTCATGGAACAATTGGGATTATTCATTTGACTGCTATGACCATCTTCTTGGAGAAGCGATAAAGGTACGAGCAGACATCGGATATATTGATTTATCAAAAATTGACAAATTGGGTAGAATTTTAAGCTTTCAAACATGTGTGACAACCCATGATGGAGCGCCAATTGTAGAAAGCAGAAACTTTGTAGATGAGGGAGACATCCCACCTATTGATACATGGTTTTATGCAAAGCGAGATTATTATCATTCAGACCACAGATGCGACCAAAGTTTATTCTGTTGGATACCCAAACAGTTTGAACAAGTAATGCAACAAGCCATAAACGTAGAAATACTTGACAGCTATAGGTGGCTTGACGAAAATGACAAAGACGTTTACATAAAAATAAAAAACAGCAGGTAACAAGGGTTTGCCAAAAGCGGGGCTGAAGTTCTTCGATAGGGCTTTTGTGCAAAGTTCAAGATTATTAATTCTATTGAACTTTAGTGCCCCCCCCCCCATCTTCGGCAAGCCCAAAACCGTCAGGCTGTGAAAAAACTAATTTGATTCATTTCTATACTCGAACGCCTATCTGAGGAGTTTTCAACTATTAAAATCTAAAGGCTTAGATTTTAAGTTTTTTCACAGACTGCCGTTAGCCACAATTTTATGGAGCAGACACTAAACATAGAAAATAAAGAAATTCGACTAAGATTTAATGATGGAGCTAACTGTTGGCAGACAAAAACTATTATTGACAATTTTGAAATTGAATTAGAAATAGATTTTGCCCTGCATATTGACAAAGAAGTAGATTGGACACATTTCAAGGACTTTTACAGTTTCATAAATAAAGAAAATAGATTGACTGATTTAATCAAAGATTCAAAACAACTTGTTGAAGAACTTGGTAGAGCATTTTTTCGAGATTGTTTTGAAAATGTTGCAGACTATAAAATGGAGTTTTCAAATTCTATCTATTACAACGGTAAGACAGATGGAACTTTCGTACAAAATGGTTTTTCTTACTCATTGATATATAATTATTGGACTAAATGGCAAGATGGAATCCACGGAGACGAATATGGACTTTACCTCGTTGATATAGAAAACCATATAATAGTTGGAACAAAAAGACGACAATGTTAAAAAATGATTATTAAATTTAGAGTAGAATTTGAATTTTTTCTGGACGAGAAAATTTTAGATTTCCTTGTCAATAGAATGGATACAGAACTTTCAAAACTCGGTATTGTATATCTTCAACAGGGATTTTTTTTCTGTTAAGGTTTTGTTGATTTTACTGAAATTTCGGGCAGTAGAACTGAGCTAATTGACAAAATAGTAAGAACAATATGACATATTGATAATAAAATAAAAATAAAAAACTGAACGGTTAACAGCAGTTTGGCAAAATGGCGGATTCGGAGCTAAAATGAAAATTTGGAGCTCAGATGAACATTAGCACTAAATTAAAACTAAACACCTAAAAATCAGCTACTTATCCAATATTCGCACAGTTAGCGGCTACTCAAACAATAGTACAAAATCAAAATAATAGTTCAATAAACGAATGATAAGATATAAGTTTTTAACGACTTTAAAACAGCAACTACAAATACTTCCAGTCCTATTGCTGACAATTTATTGCATAGACGCAATTGTCACGGCAATGCGTGGGACAGTGGTGATTACTAGCACTACCTACGACTATGTGTTGACAATAAAACATTACATCGCATTCGTTGCAATTGGCGTAAACTTCTTTACCTACTTTTTTCTCCGACAGTTTTACAAATACACTTTAGGGCTGACAATTGCCATAGGACTTTTTAATCTTATGACTTTTTCTGCTTTGCAAACAACATCAATTATTGGTATTAATAGTTTGAAAATAGGTTTTCAACCATCTGCATTTTGGGCAGGACTTCTCGCTTACATTATTAACTTCAAAAGAATAAACGAATTCATATTAGACAATTTAGTAACAAAGCAGACACCAGAAGAACAAGAGAGAATAGAGAAAGTACGATTTGCTGAAGAGGTAGAAAAGTTCAAAGGGAAATATAAAAGTTACTCAGCAGAGACTTTGACCGAAATCATAACTGCAAATAGATATGTTCCAGAAGCACTTGAGGCTGCAAGACAATTGCTAAATGAGCGACAGCCAAACGAAAATGCAAACTAACTTGAAACGATACGATAGAAGAGCAGCCGCTAACACAGGTTTTGCCTCAGACGGGATGACGTATCAGTTGGAGCTTTGTCCTTCTTCAATCACACATTAGTAATAAATTGAACCATTGTGCTCCTAAACCCGCCCGAACGTAAAGCCGCAAAACGTTATGGCTAATATTATGAAGACAACGATACAGACAATAATTGCTTTGACATTTTTGAGTTCTTGTGGACAAAAAACAAGACAAAATGAACAGCAGACTACTAATTCTGAAAAAAATCAGACCGAATTAGTATTGACAGCAAAAAACACAGCTCAAGAAGCTAAAAAGAAAGTCGGTCAAGAATTGTTCAAATCCATATTAGATACAATATCAGTAAAGACAATCTCAACAGACTTTTTAACAAATAACCGTTGGATTTACATACCATTTGACAACTGTGAATCGTATTTAAAATTTCAAGTAAACGGAAAAGGAGTAAGTTACAATTGCGAAATGGAAGAAGACTATGAAATGACATATAAAGTTGAAGGAAATAAAGTATTTATCGCAGAATATGACATTCCACACGTTGACAATGAAGAAAGAAAAAAAATAAAATTTCGGGACGATACTTATGTTTACAATGGGCATTCGCTCATATTGATTGACTCAAAAATGTATAATATCGGTGGACTTGAATGGACTCCAAAAACTGAAGTTATAATTAACTATGACAGAAAGAAATACTAGCCGTAACAGCCGTTTTGCGTCAATTTAAGAAACCACACCTAAACAAAAGATAAAATAAATGCTGACAAAAGAGGAACTACAAAAAATTATTGACCAATTTGACGAAGTCGAACTCAAACAACAAGGGATTTTCGGAATTTCACAATACGGAGGTGGCTCGGACGAAAGTTTCGTAAGAGCCAATAAAGAAGGTCTTGAATTATTTGCACTCGAACTATTAAAATCAGCTCGAGAAATAGAAAGTGTGTTGTCAGACCCAGAGAAAAATATTATTCCGTTTGAATATAAAGAAGATTGGGTGGACGAAAACAGCGACATATTCATTCAGTATATTGAACCAATTGCAGACAAACAAAAGTTAAAGCCAAAATCAGAATATAAATCGACATTTTTAGACAAGCTAATGCCATTGGGTTGCGGTCTTATTGCAATTATTCTTCTGATTTCTGTTGTGGTTGGACTTGTTACTATTATTAATTGGATCTTTTAGTAAATGAAAATAGACAAGTGTAACGATAGGACAGAAAATCGAACGCATAACAGGCGTTTGGCCAAAAAGCGGTTTCAGTCTTTGTGCTTCGTATCAAGTTCTGTATTGGCAGACAGTTTAGTGCTCCGAAATCCGCTTCTTCGCCAAGTGCCAAAACGTTGGCAGTCATTCTAAAACGATACACCGAAAACCTATGGGACTTTTTGACAAACTATTTAAGAACAAAAAATGCAATACGAAATAATAAGAGATGAGAATGGTAAACACCAGATTGGTGGCGATATTCCAAAAGACTTTAAAATTCCTGACAATGAATTTAAAGGTGGAATTCATTATTTAGGATTTATAGATAATTCAGACCCGTTATTTAGCTGGTTACCATTTAGGGTAAATTTAATTCATCCTATTTATACAGACGAATATTATGTTTTTCTTGATTATACTAACCCGAACAGTCCGACAATTTTAGATCCGACAGATACAGCTTCATCGACAAGTGCGTTTGACGAAGTTGACAAAAATTCAAAGATTATTTGGGAAGGTTTAAAAGTAAGTTTAGAACAGAAGGAAGAAATTGACGAATACGAAAGCATCGGAATTTGTGGACAACCTGAATGGTTACAAGCAGACGAAACACCAACCTGCCCCAAAAGTGGAAAGAGAATGAAATTCTTATGCCAATTAGGTAGTTTTAGTGACATAAAATCAACATTTAGTAATGTTGAACCGACAAAAGGAATGGCTCAATATTTCGAAAAACTCAACTTTTGGTGTGACGGGAATTTGTACATTTTTATAGAGCCGACAACAAGGACAATGTGTTATACAATGCAAAACACATAAACAGACAAACAAAGAAAAAGAACGAACTGCCTACATCGGTTTGACAAAAGTAGGGCAGACGGAAGTAATTGAGCATTTGTACTTCTATAAACATTTGTGCTAATGTTGGGCTGACGCTTTTCAAATGACCCACCATCGCAAAGCCCCAAACCGTTATAAACCAATTATGAAACGATATTTACGAAACATACTATTCTTTTCAATGACACTTTTAGTAAGTTGTTCAGCAAGAAAAGACTGCCCAGACAAGGCTAATTTATTACCTATGTTCAGTGGACTTAAAAAATGTGACGAGCAAATTAAAATTGACAACGACTTCATTGCGGACTGTAATAAATATTTTAAAGATAGAAAAGAAGCAACTCGATACCATATTGACAGAGGTTGGGAATACTTTTTCAAAAACGACCTTGACACTGCAATGATGAGATTTAATCAAGCGTGGTTGCTTGACAGCACAAATGCAGACGTTTATTGGGGTTTTGGAAATATTCTCGGCAGACAACAAAAGTTCCAAGAATCACTCAAGTATTTTGACAAATCGTTAGCAATAAATTCAGGAAATTCAAAAGTATGGCTATGCTCTGCGACCAGTTACGGACAATTGACCGCGTGTTATTCATACTTTATGCAAAAGGACAGTGCAAGAAAATATTTAGCAATAACTGACAGACTTGACCCAAAAGCAATTAATCCCGAAGTTAGACAAATACTGAATGATAAATAAAACGGCATATTACACGAGGTTTTTCGTCAGACGGGGTGACGTGAAAATTTGGAGCGTTATGTTTCTAATGAATTTTAGTAATAAATTGAACCATTGTGCTCCTAAACCCGCCCGAACGCAAAGCCGCAAAACATTGGTAGCCGTAATATTAGACATCACTCAGACAACAGTAATAAGCAAAAAAATGGATAAACGAAAATATTTACTTTTTCAAGGTTGGGCTTACGCTTTAGTTGTAGTTGTACTTACAGTAATTTTTGCACTCCAAAAAACTGATGAGTCCGGAGTTATTTTTGGAATAGCTTTTCTTTCTTTTTTAGCCTACAAATCTTATTCTTGTTTTAAAGAACTTAAAAACACAAGAGAAGAAGATAGAGTTTATGCACCTTCGACAGACTCTACGATAGCAGAGAAAATATCCTTTTACAAAAGAATGCTTTTGATTGGAGTTCCTGCATTTTTAATCACATCGATTTGGACATATCTTGACTTGAAAAGCTTGGAATCAGGGACTGTTGACTCATTACTATTATGGGAGCCTGTTTCTCTACTTTATAACTTGGGTGGTTTTTGGCTGGCGGTTTTAGCTACTCCACTATTAGGGGTTTTTATAGTAATTTTATGTCTAAGAAAAATAAAAGAGTTAAATAACACTGAACAATAGTAGGACGCATAACTAACTAATTTTAAAAGTCTAGCATTTAAAGATTATAAGGAAGGGCTAAATTGGAAACAGAAGAATTACAGCCACCAACAAGGGTTTTGCATCAGGCGTGGTGACGTGCAAACTTGGAGCATTGTGCTTCTAATGAATTTTTGTAACAAATTGGGCATTTGTACGAGGGAAATCGCCCGTCGGCAAGCCTCGAACGTTAGCTACTACTTTATGACAGACCGCTTAAACATAGACAAACTGAAAATCTACAATTCATATGGTGGCGACATTGACGGAATTTGTAGAAATAACAGACCAAAAGAAAAAGCTGTTTTTGCAGACAGTCTGTATACAACTTGGACATTAATTTCAAACAAACTACAAGACCTAGAATTAATTTCTAGAAGACTAACTTCATATGAATACACGAAAAGTACTTTGACAGAATTATATGAAAATTCAGATACTGAAACTTTTAAACTTTTTGTAGACAAAATTCCATTTTATAATGACTTCCAAAAAGTAAAACATATTTTAGAAGCTATTAAAAGTTGGATAACAGATGAAACAGGTACAGTTTGGGCAGGCTCTGAAAAGGGAAAAGAGTTTTTGGTTGACTTAAATGCTGACATTGAAAAAATTAAGTTTTGTGACTTTAAAACTTTGGACAAACTAAATATGGAATTTGCACCTACTTCAACTTATCAAGAAATATCGTTATCAAATGGTTGGGCTGACGAATTCACAAAACTTGCTGAACAATTCGACAAACTGTATAAGAATATTAAAAAATCATAAAACGACAGAAAACAAAAAAGAATGGTGGAAATTGTGGTAGAAAACTTACACAAAAACAAAAAATCAACAGCTAACAGCAGTTTGTCCATATAACAGCTGAAGTGCTTCTATTAAACATTTGTGCTAAAAATCCCCCACTGCGGCAATACCTCAACCATTACTGGCACACATAAAATGACACCAAGTTACACATTCATACCTTCGACAGACTTTATAAACAACTTAGCTTTTGACTATGTTGAAACATATTCATTTCAACGTGGGTCAGAATATGAATTACAGGAAAAAATATTCGTAGAAGAGTACGACAAATTAAAATCTCGAAAGTCAAAACAAAATGACTTAACGATTGAAGAAGAAAAAAGATTATCATTTTTAGACAAACTTTGCGGCTCTACACAGTATTTACTAGACAACTCTAATCAATTTCACTATTCTGCTAAAAAGACAAATACTTTTAGTTCGACAAACTCAAACGTTGAATTATTAAAGGACATTTTGAGAACAGAAATAAATGACGTTCCAGCTTGGATGTGTGCACCAATATATCGTGACGGCTTTGTTTTTTATGACAATCAGGACAAAATTGTTTCAGTTCTTAATGTTTGTTTAAGTTGCCAATATATGGAGACAACGAAGTTTAACCACATTAACGGTGACTATATAACTTATGACCTGCTCAAACGTTTCTTTATTGACATTGGACACGACGTTGAAGACCCCGAACATTATGTTTTGGACGATATAAACAAATTGAAGAGTAAAAATAAAAAATGAGAGGCGTTACAAAAAATGCCAGCAGGCAACAAAAGGTTTGCCGAAAGGCTGACGGACGTAATAACAATCGGCAGCTATACTCCTATCAACCCCAAAAGGGCTTGACCAAATTCTATTTGGCTTTTAGTTATTAAATTCAACACCAATATAATCGGTTTCAATTTCCGGGCAGATGCAGCAAAAATCCTAGCCCATCGGCAAACCTCGAACGTTATATGCCACTTTATGGTAACAGAGCAGTACGACATAAAAACTAACATCAAAATCGGACAACAGATTTTTGAGAACTTACCCAACGACATCAGACCAAGTTGGGCAGGACTTGTATTGTCTCGTTTTGACCATTACATAAAAAACATACCGAACTCAATTAGTGAACTTTATCAAATCATAGACGACAAAGACCGTTGGAAAGATGCACACGAACAATTCACTAAAATCAGAGTGTTCGGACTTGAAAACAAAAATTACGAACCTGAAATTTATTTAAGACTTGTAGAACTTGTAGCCAAAGTAACTTACAATGCTTCGGGACAATCTGCTCCGTTTGACAGCAACAGTGGACATTACATTGCAAGTTTGGCTCTCAAAGCGACAGAATATTTTGAGGACAATAGACTTGAAGAAGAAGTTAAATCTGCACTTTTGTTGTTTAGTCGAAACAAAAAATTCAAAGACAACTTAACAACAGCTAAGGACTTTTTAGTATACAAAAAAATTGACGACATACTTTGGTTTGACTGGGACCCAATTGGCATTAACGACCTTGCACCAAGAGACGAATATAAAAGTTACGTTCCTGAAATTTTTGGACTTGTAAAATCAAACGCTGACAGGCAAGAAATCGCAAAGAGACTGCACAAATTTGAAACTGAAAATATGGAAATGAGTGGAACATTAGAAAACTGTTTGACCATTGCCGACAAAATACTGAAAGCACATTGACAGAAAGAAAAGCGGCGATAACAGGTGTTTGGAAAAAAGCGAGATCAGTGCTTAAATGAAGTTTTGTGCTTCGTATCAAGTTCAGTGCTGGGAGTCAGTTTTATGCTCTTAAACCCACCCTTTGCCTGCAATTTTACAGAATCAGTCTTCTACCTTCAAAATACAGAACAAGAGCTTCATTTTTTATCCCACCTGCTATGAACACACATGAGTTTTTCAATAGACATAATTCTTCAAGCCGAAGTTTTGAAGGCGGCTCGCTTTGTATTTGGGGTAATTGGTTTGGCAGACCGATGGACAATTTTCATAAGCTCGACGCAGTATCCTTCGACAAGGAATTAAATAAATTGACATTGACGTTTGAGAACAAAGAACGACTGACAATTTGGAATGCAGAAAACATTAAAGACACAAAAGGACATTTTCAAATTGATAAAGCAGACAAGGTTTTGTGGGAATGGTATTATTATGAAAAGCCGCAGACAGAGGAAAATATATTTTTTGAAGAATACGAAAGCATCGGCGACACCATAAATTTTAAGACAAATGTGAACTGGTATAAAAAAAGCCATATCGACTTGACTAGTAAAAAGCCAGCCGTTTCTATGGCTTGACATTGAAATAAGCAGCAATGGTAATTCTATTGTGTTGCAGTTCCAGAAGGACGAATATAAACTCACCACCATTGGCTATTACTCGAAACGTCAGTCTGTGAAAAAACTTAAATTAGTTAAAAATCCTTTTAGCATTGAGGCCTCTAAAGCATTTTAATGCGTTCTGAGAGACCTTATTTTTTAAGCGGCTTGTTTCCCTTCATTTTCTTTTAAGGGCTTAAATAGGCTTAAAATGCCCCGTTTTTTGCCAAAACAGGTTGCCTTTCCATAATCAGGACTCCAGTTATGAAGTTTTTCCATTAACTCGGACATACCCAAGATGTTCAGACTACGTTTGATGTTGTAGACTGTCATGATTAATGCCATTTCTCCATTGAGCTTGCTCAAGCCTCTCAGATTGGTATGGTCGTAGCCCCATTGTCGCTTGATCGTCCCGAAGATGTGTTCATTAATTTCTTGTCTTTTTCGATACAAGCCCTGATTGCTTTTATAATCCTTGGCATTTTGCTCTACCGCTTCTGCGTATTCCGAACGTTCTATCTCCCTTCTCCCATCTTTTCGTCCCGTACAGAGATCTTTCACCGGACAACTTGTACAAGCGGTTGTTCGATATTTCTTGAATTGGTAGCTTACATTTAATTCTCTTTTCTTTTGATGCCAAGTGCCTTTAGTTCTCAAGGTTTGTCCTTGGGGACATAGATATGTATCTGATTCTGGTTCGTAAATAAACTTCGAAACGAGATAGTCTGGTTGTGTTCCATGGTCGTTGCTGTTTACCAACTCTGCTACGGCAACAATGGTTTGTATATTGACAGATTGAGTGGTTTGTATCTCTCTGCCATTATGATAACCCTTGTCTGCAATGACGGTTAACTCTTCTGCCTGTATGTTTGCTTTGGCCTCAAGTGCTATCCGACTCAGAGCGTTTCTATCATTGCGATTGATGGTGTGAGTGGCTACAATCAACTTGTGTTGATTGTCCACGGCTGTTTGAACATTGTAACTTACCTCAACGACTTGTCCGTGTATCAGCAAAGCACGAGCATCCGCATCGGTTGTGCTTACCTGAGCTTCAATACTTTCGTTCAGTATGGTTTCTAATGTTTCGTACTTGATTTTAGCATTTTGAAGGCGTTCTATCTTAGCTTGAATGTGAGTAACATCGAGTTCATCGTCAGTTTTATCATTTTCTGATAATTGTTGAAGGTATTCAACAGTTTTAGTTTCAATATAGGTTAAGTGACGATCTATTTTTTTGAGGTTGAAATTATTCTTTTTAGAGTTGGACGCTCTCACTTTTGTACCGTCAATGGCAAGTGTTTTACCTCCAATAAGCTGTGCTTCTTTCAAAAAAAGTACAAATAGCTTGAAGGTATTTTGTAGCGCAACAGGATTTACTTTTCGAAAATCAGCGATTGAATGATAGTTAGGTCTTTGCCCACACAATAGCCATTGCAACTCTATATTTCGCACGCATTCACGTTCGAGTTTTCGACTACTTCTAATACCATTCAGATATCCGTACAAGAAAAGTTTCAAGAATATTTGAGGTTCAAAGGCTGGTCGTCCTTCTGTTTTAATAGTTTGTGGACAGAATTGTAGTTTCTCCATTTCGAGTTTATCGACGAACGCATCCAGAAATCGAACGGGATTATCGCAAGCAATAGTATCTTCGAGAGAAGAAAAATGAAATTGAAAACGGTCTTTTTTAGCAGCTACGGGCATCTGGTGAAGAAGATTTGTTAGACTTAAAAATACCATTTTTTTAGCGTATCTCAAAGATTTGGAGGTGTTAGTTTTTTCACAGCCTGACGTTAGTAGCCATTTTAGGACGACCGCAACGATAACAGACCGACATTTAACGAATGAATGATAACGATACAAAACGTCTTTCACGACTGACTGCAATTTTAACACAATTGCAAACGAAACGACTATTGACAGCCACAAAACTTGCAGAGAAATTTGACGTGAGCGTACGGACGATTTATAGGGACATTAGAGCATTGGAACAAGCAGGAGTTCCCATTTTGACGGAAGACGGAAAGGGGTATTCTTTGATGGAAGGCTACAAAATTCCACCAGTTATGTTTACCGAAAGTCAAGCAAATGCATTAATTCTTGCTGAACAATTGGTTCTGAAGAATAAGGACACTTCTTTCATCAAAGATTACATGGAAGCTATTGATAAAATCAAGGCAGTATTGCAACAATCTGAAAAAGACAAAGCGAATTTACTTGCTGACAGAACCCGTTTTGAACAAAACCTTAACAGAGAAAGAAACAGCAACAATATTTCCGAATTACAACAAGCACTAACTAATTTCCAATTAGTTAAATTTGACTACACCAACGAAAAAAACAAAACTACAAATAGAACTATTGAGCCGTTTGCATTGATTAGTACAAACGAAAATTGGCTTCTTATTGCTTGGTGTCGTTCGCGAAAAGAATTTAGATTTTTTCGTTTGGATAGGATAACAAAAATGCAAGTTCTTTATGAAAAATTTGAGCCACATAAAATGACCCTACAAGAATATTTTGATAAATTTCACTAATTCGTTTTCTACCCCTGACATAAGGCTGTCATACGTCCATTTTACTTTTGCTATGTCAATAATGACAAACTATTTAAAATCAATAAAATGCAAAAGACAACATTCGACCCTTGGGCGTGGGGTAAAAACACAAATTCTGTACAAGCCGTAGAAGTAAAGCATTCAGAAGGAACACTTTATTGTTCAGGACAAGTAGCGATTGATGCCAATGGAGTTCCAAGTGCTGCCGATATGAGAAGCCAACTCATTCAAACCATCGCAAATTTGGAGCAACTCATTGGTGAGTCAGGTTATGAGTGTAAAAATATTGTAAGGCTAAATGTTTACACAACAAACACAAACGAGTTCTTTACCTCTTGTATGGATGTTTATGTGCCATTTCTTATGAAACACGGAATTCAGCAAGCGACCACTCTTCTCGAAGTTAAAGGACTTTTTGCAACTTTGACTGTAGAATTAGAGGCTACGGTTGTAAAGTAACAATAACCGAAACAGAAATTTTTTATCCGACAAGTCAAGCAGATTGGCGACAATGGTTAGAAAAAATCATTTCTCCAAGCAATCTGTTTGGCTTGTTTTTTAGGCTAAATCATCAGAGAAGCTTTCCTTTTCTTGGAGTGAAGCAATTGATGAAACATTATGCTTTGGGTGGATATACAGCAAGAAAATCAAAATTGACGAAGAAAAATCACATCAATTTTTCAGCAAACTCAAAAATCAACAAAGAGAAAGTTCATAACCTTATCGAAAAAGGATTAATGACACAAGTAGGCTTGAATAGTATTGAAGTAGCCAAACAAAACGGTTCTTGGACAATCTTAGACTAAGTTGAAGAACTTATAATCCCCCAAAACCTCGAAAAAGCCTTAAAAAAGCATTAAGGTTCAAAAGACTACTTTCAAAGTTTAAGTAAATCGACTAGAAAAATGATGCTGACATCACTCGTTCTTGCCAAACGACCCGAAACCCGCTCGAACAAAAAGCCCGAAAACTTTAGATACTATTTTATGGCGACATTTCCAATGTAATCGACACTAACAATGCGACTATTTATATACACAAAATCATTGAAGGATCTTTTGAATTTATTTGATAAAGTAGATTATATTGAAGACTTATCGCTCGGTGACACTTGGCATCCATCTGACGGATATGTAGATGAGCTTATACTTGGAGAACAACGTACAGTTGATAGCATTCTTAAATTTCCCTATGATTTTGTTGGACTAGTGTTTTTTGAGTGCAAAATAAATAAGGTCTTTGTTAAATTAAATACTGCAATAGGAAATTTACATCAGACCTATGAACTCAACGGAACTGATTGGCAGCTGAGACATTTGACATATAGAATAATAGAACACAATACTGAAACACCCAACAAGTACCTATACAATCTAACAGAATATTAAATGGGAGTATCGAAATTTGCATACCCTGAGAAGGTTTTTTTTGACCATAAAAGTGACCCAAACACAATAAGTTTTCTTTCAGGAGTTGATATTGACCTAGCTTCTGAATGTAAATTTGGACTACCAACATTGGAACAAGTAAAATTTGCCATTACACAGACTTCTTATGATTATGGTGAAGGGGAAATTATTAAAGATTTTGGACGACAAAGATGGACTAATTCACTTTCCAAGAATGGTGAAATTATGACTGCTATTTATATTGATAATATAGATAAAATAGATTCAATTTCTTTTGAACGTGGAGATGAGAACGCAATACTTGAATTTTTATGGCACTTATCTAAATTTTGTGGGAGTATTCTGTTTTATGTTTCCGCTGGTAACATGACATTAGTCAGAACGGATAGAACCATGAAAAGAATAAGAGAGGATTTAGGATATTAAACAATATAACCTACAAAAAACAGCACCCAACATGGACTTGTGTCAAGTGGAGTGAACGGAATAAACATCAAGTTTGGGCAATATTCTGTACATGTGTTTCGGCTGACTGAAATCTTTTGAACATTAGTAGGTAATTGAAAAATAGCTATTTCTATCAGTGAACATTCGGGCAGAAGATTTTTAAACTCCAACCCGATCACAAGCCCTATCTGTTAGCGTTTAATTTAGGTCACGACATGGCAACAATGAAAAAGACATTTTTAATAACATTTTTAGTTTATATGGGGCTGACAATCTTCTCCTGTGATAACCCTAAAGAAAATGGTTTTTCGACAACTCTTAACTCAAACACTGTTGACAGTTTAGAACTAACTTCAACGGCTTTTTTCAAAATGGACACTCTTAAACAAGTTCCAAGTTACATACAACCTTTAATCAAAGGAAAAGTAACAAGAGTATTTAAAGTTGACTTTGACGGTGACGGCAAGCTCGACTTTATTTGTCAATACAAACCTGTAACCAACATTGACAAAGCTGACTTTTTAGAAGATTGGATTACTTCAGACAAAAGACTGTTTAAGCGATTGAAAAAGTATTCAATGGACTTTGATTTCTTTTGGTTTGTAAATCTTGACAAAGACCCTGAACCAGAAATATTTACCGCGACTGGTTATGAAGATGGTATTGATTACGCATTTTATGACCAAGACCTAAAAACCTTACAAGACAATTTGCTATTTTATTTTAATCCAATAATTATAGAAAACAGCAAACATTATTGGGGTTATCCTTGGGACATTACAGACCTAATTTTAAAATATGACTCGCAAAATATATACCTTCAATCTTCGGTTGACAATGACATAGAAAGAGATGGTAACATTACAATTCCAGACACGACAAAGCAATTCCCTGCAATATTTTTCAAAGGACACTCGACACAATCGGATATGAAAGTTGAAGCAATAAGAAATATAAAATGGTCAACACTGGATGAACTGAAATAAAAACAAACAATAACACCACCTACAAGAAACTGTCGGTTCAGTGCTTAAATGAAGCTTTGAGCTTCGTATCAAGTTCAGTGCTGGCAGACAGTTTAGTGCTCCTAAACCCGCCCTTTGCCTGTAATTTTACAGAATCAGTCTTCTCCCTTCAAAATACAGAACAAGAGCTTCATTTTTTATCACACCTGCTATGAACACACATGAGTTTTTAAATAGACATAATTCTTCAAGCCGATATTTTGAAGGCGGCTCGCTTTGTATTTGGGGTAATTGGTTTGGCAGACCGATGGATAATTTTCATAAGCTCGACGCAGTATCCTTCGACAAGGAATTAAATAAGTTGACATTGTCGTTTGATAACAAAGAACGGCTGACAGTTTGGAATGCAGAAAACATTACGGACACAAAAGGATATTTTCAAATTGATAAAGCAGACAAGGTTTTGTGGGAATGGTATTATTATGAAAAGCCGCAGACAGAAGAAAATATATTTTTTGAAGAATACGAAAGCATCGGCGACACCATAAATTTTAAGACAAATGTGAACTGGTATAAAAAAAGCCATATCGACTTGACTAGTAAAAAGCCAGCCGTTTTTATGGCTTGACATTGAATAAAGCAGCAGCGGTAGGACGGATCCAACCTACAGCAGATACCTGACCCACTGACATAGAAAAATTTTAAAAGTCAATAGAACCAAGCTCGCACAAAACTCACTTTTTGCCAAATGACAAATTATTCCATTTTCTATTGAGCCAATTTTGCACCATCAATAATGTAAAAAATAAAATAATGGCAAAGACGGTTTTAATAACAGGTGCTTCGGCAGGAATTGGAAAAGCAACAGCAATTCATTTGGCACAAAACGGTTACAACGTTTACGGTGCAGCACGCAGAACAGAGAAAATGCAAGACTTAAAAATACACGGCATAAAACCAATTTCTTTAGACGTTACTAAAGAAGAAAGCATTGTTGCTTGTGTTGAACAAATTTTGAAAGAAGCAGGAAGTATTGACGTTTTAATCAACAATGCAGGTTCGGGATATTACGGTGCGTTGGAAGATATGCCAATGTCCGACGCAAAATATCAGTTGGAAGTAAACGTTTTTGGTGTCGCACGTTTAATCCAATTGGTACTGCCCACTATGCGAAAAAACAATTACGGAAAAATCGTAAACATTTCGTCGGTTGGCGGTAAAGTAACCTTGCCAATGGGCGTATGGTATCACGCAAGCAAATTTGCTGTTGAAGGATTGAGTGATGCACTTCGCAAAGAAGTAAAGTCGTTCGGAATTGACGTAATAGTCATTGAACCGGGCGGTACAAAATCAGAAATGACAGGGCTTGGAACTGAATACATGTCAAGAGTTTCGGGCAATACGGCCTACAGTTCTTTGGCAAAAGGCGTGATCAATATGTATGCGGCAGTAGAAAAAGATGCTTCCGACCCAATTGTCATTGCTAAATTGATCAAACAAGGCATTGAATCAAATCATCCGAAAACAAGGTATGTTGGTGCTTCGGGAGCAAAAATGATGTTATTTTTCAGAAAAATTCTCTCCGATAAACTATTTGACAAACTGATAATGAGCCAAATGAAATAAAACGATGGAAGCATTGATCAATTATTTATTGCAATTCGGAAATTTAAACAAACAGCAAATTGACTTCATTACAAACAAGTCAACGGAGTTAGTACTTCGCAAAGAAGATTATTTTTCAGAAGCAGGCAAAATTGCAAAACAAGTTGGGTTCGTTTTAGACGGCATTCTTCGGGTTTGCTATTATAACAACAAAGGCGAAGAAATTACCAAGTATTTTATAGACGAAAACAATTTTGTTGTGGACTTAGACAGTTTTGACAACAAAATTCCCTCTTCAGGATATGTGCAAGCGGTTACGGACTGCAAACTAATTGTGTTTACCAAACAAAATTGGGAAGAAATCGCCAATACCATTGTTAGTTGGGAAAGTATTGTAAACAAAATCGTCAAAAAATCATTAATACAAAAGATAGAAAGAAGAAGTCCCTTGGTTTCGGAGGATGCCTCTACTCGCTACTTGGAGTTTCTGGAGAAATACCCACAACTTGTAAATCGTATTCCGCTTTCCTATTTAGCATCCTACTTGGGGGTTACCCAATCTTCGTTGAGCAGAATTAGGAAAAAAATCCGTTAATTTTCCTTCACCTTTTTTATTTTTCAGCAGACAAGGCACACTACCAAACACGACTGACAGCTAACGACTGAAAGCCACAGCCACTAACAGCGGTAACTGTTGCACAACTCATTTTCCCTAAAAACCCTCCTACCTAATACATATCCAGACCTCTTTTAAAGCGATTTAAGAGAGGTTTATTTTTTGTTTGTCATACCAAAGCTTTTTCGAGTTTTCGATAGAAATTATCGACACTTACTAAGCTATCTAAGCTGACTTGGTAATACATTTTACATTGGAAATTTTTGCGTCCTTGCATATATTTAAAATACATATTTTTGGACAATTTTCCAAGGTGAAATTAAAGGTTCTCAGCAAGGTGGAAGTCTATGGTGATTTCTTTATATTTGAGTTGTGCAACAGGCATACGGGTTTTGCGTAAGGAAGGCTAACGAGCAAACGTATAGCTTTTTGCTGCTAAGAAACTTTAGTAATTATTCGAAGCTTTATGCTGTGAAATCCCGCCCGAACGCAAAGTCTTGTTCGTTAGCTGTGAATTTAGAACGACTCACCAAAAAATGAAATGAAGTCAATATCAGAGATAAAATTTGACAAAATAATAAAACAAGGATTTCACGAAATCTTAAAACCATTAGGCTTTAAGAAAAAGGCGAATAACTTTTATTTAAAACTTGACACTATCGGACAAATCATTAATATCCAGAAAAGTGCGTTTGGAAGCAAGGACAGTATCAGTTTTACTATAAACACAGGAATTTTTGTCCCTGAATATTGGCTAGCCTTTTACAATTACAGCGACAAAGGACTTCCAAACTATCCGACTGAACCAGAATGTTTGATTAGAAAAAGAATTGGAACCCTGCGAAATCGACACGACACTTGGTATGACATTAAAGAGCGAACAGACGAGCAACAACTGATTGACGAAATGAAAACAAATTTAACAAAATTCATTTTGCCATATTTCGACCGACTAAATAGCACAGAAAAAATGCTTCAAGAGTTAGATAAAGCAGATATGATAATGACACCTTTAGGTAAAATAATAATTTATGGCGAGCTAAAACTATTCGACAAAGCTAAACGAGAATATGAAGGACTTCTAAACAAAAAGACAAATCCACATTTCTTAATGACAGTAAAAAAATATGGACAAAAATATGAGCTTGATAAATAGAAAAACCATAACTAACACAGGTTTTACATCAGGCGGGAGTGACGTGCAAACTTGAACCTTTGTGTTTGTAATAAACTTTGGTAATAATTGGGCATTTGTACTAGGGAACTCGCCCGTCGCAAAGCCCTGAACGTTGGTGACTATACTAAAAATGAAACAGGTACTTACATTACTTATAATATTGGGTTTTCTTCTAGCTTGTACAAAACATAATTCAACTGAAGACAAGCCTTCGCCAGCATTGATTACTCAAAAAAAGGAAGCAGACTACTATGAACAATTCTTAGATTTATTTGAAGAAATTGAACCCGAAAACTTACACATTTATACGCCTGATGACTCTAAAAACGGAGATAAATTTAAAGGAAAAGTCATTAATCAAAGTTTTTATAAACTATTGACCTTTGATGACAAATTTAAGTTTTTATTAGTTGACACAACCTTGCATATTTATGGCTGTTTTAGAGTTAAACTGTCTGACACAAAAACAGGTTTAATTCTAAGAAAACCAAGTCAGTATGATACAGAATCTGCTATTGACTTATTGATTTGGGACAATTCTCTAAAAAAAGTAGTTGGCATGTATGATTTAGCTGATTCCTTTGGTGATGAGGGTTGGCATTTTGTACAAGACGCATGGTTAAAAGATTTGAATAATGACACAAAACTAGACATAGTTATTCGATACAGAGACATAGACTACGATTTGGATGACTCAAGCAAAGTAACTCAAAAAGACTCCTTGTTTGCTTGGCTTAATATGGACAAAAAATTCGAAAGGACAGTTTTTAAATTTGACACAACAAAGTACAAATTACACCATTGGAATCCATAGGGAATACAGCCTCCAACATGGATTTGTGGCAAGCAGGACGGACGAAAGTAGTTGAATAGTAAAAAAATTATCTACCGCATGCAGTGGCTCAACTTAAGTGCTAAGAGGTTCCACTTGATCGCAAGCCCTGTTCGTTTGCGGTAATATTAAGACGAAATAATGGAATTGAAAGAACTATATAATAAATTCATAAATGACGGCTATAATAACTTTTATATTGACGGAATTGGTGGGCCCAGACTAGACGATGTTCATTGCTTAGGTTTTGATAATCAAATTTGGACTGTGTATTATATTGAGCGCGGACAAAAATCAAATCCTATCTTCTCGACAAACGACAAGGATGCTGCAATTAAATTCTACTCGGACGTTGTTTCTACCATTGAGCATTGGCACCTAATTGCTTTTACCCGCTCGACCCAAATACTCAGTGACTACCAACAGACGCTTGAAAAAATGAACGTTAAGACAATACAAAACGACATTCCTGACTTTAGTAAATCTGGCGACAGGGTTTATAGACTTTTCGTGGTTAATAGAGACATTTTCGTTGCAAAGGAGCAACTTGACAATATACCTTATTTTGACAACGACTTAAAAAAATACAGCTACTAATCTGGGTTTTGAGTTAGTGGGCGGACAATGCGAAAAGAAACATTTGAGCAATTAATAAATATTGGTGCTGACACACGAATAAAGAGAAAGCCTAGGCATAACAGCACCTTCTCCAAAGTAGCGATTCTGTGATTAGATCAAACTTTTTACTTCTATTCAAGTTCAGTACTGGTTGACAGTTTGGTGCTATGACCTCTCCACCTTCGAGTAGCTGCAAAATGTTAGCAGTCATTGCTAAAATACCTAAAAAGAGACCCAAGTCATGAATGAATTAGTAACAGTTGACGAAGCAATAGCAAAAGGACACAGAATGGTAAACTATCCTGTTTTTGTTATCATGATTGGTATTAGTGGGCTTACACTTTATTTAGGTTCTCAAAATTTCATTCCTGAATGGGGCATTCCAGTTGGATTTATACTTTCATTCGGACTTGCTTGGCTTTGGTGGAGCATAATGATTACAAGATGGAGACTCTGGGCTTTTGATAATGTTAGAAATGTTCACGAACTTAAAAAAAGAGCTGTACAAGAAAAGTTGATTTGGGCAGATAACAGTATTTTTGAAAAGACAGAAATACGCAGAAAGGCTGACAAAGAAAAATGGGCATCATTACAGCACAAGTTTAAAAAAGATGATCTATTTCAAGACGATTTAACCATTCCAAACGAAACAATTATTTATTACTCAAAACTCGGAAACTTTATTGAAATGGCAGGAATGTTAGGTTGTTTAGGGTTGGGGATTTTCTTAATTGTTGAAATGGACAGCTATATTTTTGGTTCAATTATTTCAATTATAGGTGCATATTCCAGTGTTAAAGAATATAAAGAAGCCACAAATACTGAACCCCAAATTATTTTAAATGAAATGGGAATGAAAACTATTTCAACAGATTTTTACAAGTGGAGTGAAATTAAAAAGGAGGAAGTGATTAGTCGCGGTCATGGAAAAGATACTAAATATTATTTAACTTTTTACCACCCAAACGGAATAGAATATTTGCCAATTGACGACTATGAAACAGACCAAAGAAATCTAAACAAACTGCTAATTCTGTACCGTGGTCGTAGTAAGAAAAAAACAACAAACCGCTAATCTTTTTTTTGCAAGTAGGGCGGACAGAAAACCTCAACCTTAGTAATTATTTTGTACATTTGTTTCGGCTGACAGAAAACCTTTAGCATTAGTAAGTATTTTATTATCAGAAATTTACATCGACTAACGTTTAGGATTTCAATTCCTCAAACTGCCACAAGCCCTGTTCCTTATATGCAATTGAAAATAACAATCCAAAGTATGATAAATCGAATTTTCTATAAAGCAGTCTGTTTTGCTCTGACACTTTTATTGGTAAACGCTTATGGACAAATAAAATCTATAAGTGGGAAGAACATTTCAAAATCTTCCATGAACAGTTTTCTATTAGCACAAATGGACTCATTGAAATTGCCTGGACTTTCCATTGCATTTATTGACAATGGTAAAATAATTTATCATAATGAACTAGGTTTTGCTGACATTGAAAATAAAACAAAAGTAGACTCCAATACTATTTTTGAAGCCGCATCAATGAGCAAAACAACCTTTGCTTACTTTGTTCTAAAATTAGTTGACAAAGGCATTTTAACATTAGACACACCCTTATATAAATATCTGCCAAACAAAGATATTGCTTATGATGAAAGATATAAATTGATAACGGCAAGAATGGTTCTTTCACATACAACAGGCTTACCAAACTGGAGAGAGTGGGACTTAGCTGATTCCAGTCTTCACATAAAAAAAGGAGACCTCTATTTAAAATTTACACCTGGCACCCAATTTTCATATTCAGGAGAAGCCTACCAATACCTAGTTAATGTAGTAGCTCATTTGCTCCATAAAACTCAAAAGGAACTTGACGCTGTCTTTTATGAGGAAGTATGCAAGCCACTTAAAATGAAACATGCCTATTATTGGTGGAACAACTACATAAGTAAGCATAGAGCCACAGGCTATAAACAAAAAGACAGCGACGGTATAAACGTAAAAAATGAATTAAAGAAGTTTGAAGAGTTTGGAGCTGCTGGCACCCTTAGAACGAATGCCATTGACTATGCCAACTTTATGATAGGACTAATTAATGGACAAGGGCTTTCTAAAAAATCTTTAGCTGAGATGTTTAAACAACAATCAAAAGTACCTGATTGGGACGATGCAGATTTTTGGGGTCTTGGTATCAACATGAAAAAAACATACTATGGGACAAGATATATGCACAGCGGAAACAATGGCGATTTTACAGCATACTTTATGATGTATAAAGACAAAAAGAAAGGATTTGTTTTTATGACAAATTGCAATAGAGCAGGTGATTTATTTGATAAACTAGAACCATTCTATTCAAAGGGGAAGTAAAACCAAACTGCTCATAACATAGTTTGTGATAAGTAGGCGGACGAAAGTTATTGAATAGTAAAACGTATATCTACAGCGTGCAGTGGCTCAACATGGGTCCTAAGAGGTTCCTCTTAATCACAAGCCCTGTTCGTTTGCGGTAATTGTAAAAACATCCAAATGCGATACTTCAAAATATTATATTTACTCGTTTGGACACTATTTGCGTGTGGACAAACCACTGACAACACAAGAAATTTAACTTCAAATACCAGAAATTCAGAAGCAAAATTTAAAAAAGGAAATCGAATGGATAGACAAGAATTTTGGAAAATAATAAACTTTTCGGTTGATAAAGCGAAAAATGACACGTCGCTACAAGAGAGTATCATTCTTGAAAAACTTCTATCCTATTCGGAGGACGACATTGTTCAATTTGAAATTGTATTCCGACAACTTGTTATTGAGGCAGACGACTTCAAAGTAATGGCTGCCGAAAAAATAATAGAAGGTTCCGTTTCGGATGACTCATATTTATACTTTCGTTGTTGGCTAATCGGACAAGGAGAAAAAACATTTACTGAAACTTTGAAAAATCCAGATTATCTCGCAGACTTAGTCGGTAATCAAACCTCAACTGATTTCGAGCAATTAATGTACGTTGCAACAGAAGCATTTGCACAAAAAACAGGTAAAAGTGAAGATGATGACAACGATTACAGTTTTCCAAGAAATTATGCATTCAAAAAAGGACTTGATTATGACTTTGGGGCACCACCGACAAAAGGTACAGATTGGACGACCGAACAATTACCCAAGTTGTACCCAAAACTATGGGCAAAATTCAACTGACGGACAAAAACGACTCCCGTCAACATGGGCGGCGGACGAAATAAACCTCAACCTTAGTAATTATTTTGTACCTTTGTTTCGGCTGACAGAAAACCTTTAGCAGTAGTAAGTATTTCATTATCAATAATTTACACCAGATGAGACTTGAGGTTTTGAGTTACAAATTCCCACCTTGCCACAAGCCCTGTTCATTATGCTACATTTTATAAAAAGCCTCATTTTCACTTTAATACTTATACTTCTAGATTTAGAAGTTTACTCGCAGACAGCTTATTCTGAGCTTCCAAAGCCAGTTTTTTCTGACTCAATTCAAAACGCAACACTAGAACCTATAAACCGAGATCTCTATTTTTTACCAAAGAACAAAGAAATTCTAGAAATTGAATCACTTACAATCAAACTTGACAACATCTCTTCTTGTCTGGCTATACTTGAAGTAAAATTTTTAGACAATATTCAGCAAGAAATAATTTACTCAAGACTTGAAGACTTTTCCGAATATTTTTATCAAATGCACGAGCCCATGATTATCGTCAAAAATGGATTAAACAGTACAGAAAAGACCAGAAAACTAAAACAAGAAAATCAGATAAAGAAATTGAAATACATAAGTTTAGGCAGTTCGTGTTTGGGGAATCAGTTTCAAGAAATGGGTGTAGATAGATTTAATAAAAAAACAAGGTTACTTATTTCTGAAGACTAAAGAAAAGGAATTACACAGCATAACAATCGCTACAGCAAGTGTGGGGTTGGCGTGATTGAGCAAAAATCTAATTCCGCACTTACGATAGCTTCAGTCGTTGGCAGCCATAAAAAAGAAAATGAAACAGGCATTTAGTTTGATATTATTGTTCTGCTTATTGATTCGATGCCATTGCTTAGGTTTTGATAATCAAATTTGGACTGTGTATTATATTGAGCGCGGACAAAAATCAAATCCTATCTTCTCGACAAACGACAAGGATGCTGCAATTAAATTCTACTCGGACGTTGTTTCTACCATTGAGTATTGGCACCTAATTGCTTTTACCCGCGCGACCCAAATACTCAGTGACTACAAACAGACGCTTGAAAAAATGAACGTTAAGACAATACAAAACGACATTCCTGACTTTAGTAAATCTGGCGACAGGGTTTATAGACTTTTCGTGGTTAATAGAGACATTTTCATTGCAAAGGAGCAACTTGACAATATACCTTATTTTGACAACGACTAAAAAAAATACAGCCACTAATCTGGGTTTTGCATTGGTGGACGGACAATGCGAATAGAAACATTTGAGCAATTAATAAATATTGGTGCTGACAGACGAATAAAGAAAAAGCCTAGGCATAACAGCACCTTCTCCAAAGTAGCGTTTCTGTTATTAGATCAAACTTTTTACTTCTATTCAAGTTCAGTGCTTGTTAACAGTTTTGTACACCAAAACCCTCCACCTTTGAATAGCTGAAAAACGTTGGAAGTAACAGCAACACCACCAATATTAAAACTATAATATGAAAACAACAGAACATTGTAAGGATAATAAACCTATAGTAAACTCCCTCTTAACAGGGCTATTTTACCTTATTTTTGGCTGGTCACTTGACTTTGGAGACAACACAAAAGTCTTATTTATGATTTTAATGTTGTTTTTGCAAGGACTGACATTTCCTTTGACAACATGTTACTACAAGACAGAAAAAAAATTATACTCAGACGTTCAAAAAGTTACACATTTAGCTATTTCTGATACAATTTATTACGGAAGTGTGTGGTTGTTTAGTGGAGAGGTACATGTAAAAAATATGAGCGTATTAGCTGGATTTTTAGGGTCTTTATTATTCTTAATTGTGACAAAATACTTATTAAAAAAGAATATTTCACTCATACAAATCTTACTGACATCAATAGGAAGTGGGTTAGTGTTCTTTCAATATGACATAAGTGGACACAACGGACTCCTTTTGGGAACATCGGTTTTCTTATGGACGATAGTAAATGGATTAACTTTAAACATTGAATACAGAAAAGCCCAATACCGCTAGTAAGGGTGGTGCGTCAGGCAGGCAAAATGTAAAAAACTTTAATAAACTTTTGTATATTTATCAACGGAGGTGCTTAGTCATCCCGCTCGAACGCAAAGCCCCGTAACATTATCGGCAACTCTATGAAGCAGATAAACTACATCCTCAAAATTGACAATCCTTGTAAAGAAAATTGGACTTCAATGACGACTATTGAACAAGGAAAGTATTGTTCTGTTTGTTCCAAAAACCTCATTAATTTCACAAGTCTGTCAGATTCTGCAATTACTAGGATTAATTGAAAAGTCAAATGGTAAAGTCTGTGGACGTTTTAACGAAAAACAATTAAATCGAATTATTGAAATAAAAGAAAAACAAAGTATTGGGACAGGAATTTACAAACTTCTAACGGAACTTATTTTTATCTCGACAACCAATAATATTGAAGCCAAAAATTCAGGTTCAAAAGACATAGATAGTTTTAAGACCGAGTTGCAACAGAACAACCATAAAGTGTCTGTTGCCAACGACACATTACCAACAGACACTTTAAAAAATCTCGTTAGCGGAAAAATAATTGATATTGACACCAAAGAACCGCTTGTGGGTGCAATTATTCAACTAAAAGGGGAGTCATTTGGCACAAAGACTGACATAAATGGCTTTTTCAAATTAACTATCAGCGAAGAACTTTTGTCAGAGAAAATGGTATTTCAAGTTCTCTTTGTAGGATATACAACGAATGAGTTTACAGTACATAAAAAAGACTTACCGATCGACAAAGAACTTCTAATATTACCAAGCTCGGCGGCACTTTTAGGAGAAGTTGTGGTTATAAAACAAAAAGGGAAATGGTGGCAAAGAAAAAAGAAAAACAGCCACTAATATTGAGGGTGATGAAAGTTGGAGATGCCATCATTATCTACTAATAGCAAACCCAAGCTTCAGTTCTAGCTCGACGAATAAATCTCAACTTTAGTTATATCTTTTCAATCAGCAGAGGTTATCGGCAGACGGAATGCTATTCTCTTATCTGCACAAAGCCTTATCGATTACCAGTAATTTTATGAAGACACTGCTCTCATTGATAATTTTGACTTTTACGACTGTAGGTTGTGCTAATAAACAGACACCGAAAGACGAAAAATTATCTGTGGCAGAAAATCAAGAAAACACCGTGACCATTTTTAGGCAAGTTGCCGACTTTCCGACCATTAAGGACACAACTAAATTTATTACAGACCTGCAACAAACTTTCGGACTTGAAGTTGATGAAAGTTCTTTCCAAAAAGTAATTAAAAAAATCACGACCTACCAGAAGGTAAAAATTTACGGTTCTGACAATGACTACATTTTTATTGAGTATGACTACGGTGACGGTTCTGGGGCAGCCTTTCCTTGGAAATATCAAATTTTACTCACGACAGACGGTAAACTCGTAAAAATCTTTTCTGGACATAGATTTGAATTCGTTGAGATTTTTAAAGGCAAAAATCCATTTTTACTGATAGTTGTTGGAACTGCAAAAGGCAATGGTGGACACGAGATTTATAAAATGTCGGCCGACACATTAGAAAATGTTTATGAAGGATATCTTGACAATGCCATTAGGACTTATGATGCACACCAAGACAATAGAATCTACGAGCCGAACGAATTATCGTTGAAAATTAAAGACTACAATAATGACGGACTCAATGACATTGCTTTCGTAGGTAAAATAGTTCTTATTCAAGGACAAACCAAAAATGGCGACTGGTTTGACAATGAAACTATCAATGGAAAGACTGTAACTTATTCAGTTGACAATCCCTTCAAGAAAATTCTAGTAGAATTTGTGTTTCTTTACAGTAAGCAAACTGGACATTTTAAGGCAAAAGAAAATTATATAGAAAAATATCGACTGGACAACTGACGAGCAAAGAACAACTACAGGCAACAGTCGTTTCACTCAGTGCTAGGTAAAGTGGGTATTTAACATCAAAATAAACATAAACACCTCTATATCAACCTAGTGACAAGCTCAACAAACAACACAGCAGAGTATATGACACCAGAAGAATTTGTAAAGAATTTTTATTTAGAGCGTAAAAATCTTGTCGACTTATATTTAAGTGCTGACAATGAGACTGACGTTTCCAAGCTAATTGGTGAATTACAGCTCGACGAAGAAAAAACCGAAAGACTTAGACAAATATTAAACGGAACTCTAAGAGACGCTTTCTATACAACTTTGTTAGGACTTGATGGTGGCGCAAAAATTGGAGAACGACAAGAAACCTATAAAATTGAAGATGAAAACGGTAATGAATTAACAGGCGGAGAAATCGAAAGCTATGCTTGGGAATATTTTCACAACAACAAATTTGAGCTTGATAATTCAAAGGCAGATTTTATTGCAACATTGACATACAAAACAACCGAACAAGGCGGAAGAAAAACAGCAGCAAAAAATGGATATAGCCCACAAGTGAAATTTGACTTTGACGAGATGCATACCTCAGGGCAACAAACCTTTATTGACAGAGAACTTGTTTTTCCAGGTGACACTGTTGATGCTGAAATAAAAATCCTCTCAGTTGACCATTTCGCAAATCGACTGACAGAAAAAATGCAATTTGAGTTAAGAGAAGGTGCAACAATTATTGGAACAGGATTCATTAAACAAGTCATTAATAACAAACTCAAAAAAGCTAGCAGGTAACCGCCAGGCTGTGAAAAAACTAATTTGATTCATTTCTATACTCGAACGCCTATTTGAGGAATTTTCAACTATTCAAATCTAAAGGCTTAGATTTTAAGTTTTTTCACAGACTGCCGCTATTGGGCATAAGCACAGGGGGCTTCTACGATATTGAAGTACTAAAATCCTGCATGCACCAAACCTCAAGACATTATTGGCTATTCTATAACAGACATCCTAAAATCAAAAACAGATAGAAATGAAATTATCTACACTTTTATTTTTTAGTATTCTATCCATATTGGCTTCGTGTAATGGGCAGACTATTAGTTCGCAGAACCAATCTATTCCTTTTAAAGAAATCAATATAAAGGGGGATAATGTAAAAGAACTTGGAAGTAGTATAATGGTAATTTACCAAGACAAGAAAAATAATTATTGGTTTGGTAGTTGGAAAACGGGCGTGTACAAATATGATGGTAAAACCTTGATAAATTACACAACAAAACACGGTTTGTATACTGATAGAGTTGATGATATAAAAGAAGATGAATCGGGCAACCTATATTTCTCAGGTATGAATCCAAATGCTACAATAACAAGGTTTGACGGAAAATCATTTACCAATATTAAAGCGACTCCGAGTAATGAATGGAAACTTGAAGCGAATGATTTGTGGCTAAAAAATGCTTATCAAGACAAACAAAAAGTTTATCGTTTTGATGGAAATACCTTGTACGAACTGACGCTTCCCAAGCCACCCAAACTTCACAATCCATTTGAAGTCTATAGTATTTATAAAGACAGGAAAGGTAACATTTGGTTTGGCACCAATCCAGTTGGAGTATGTCGTTACGATGGGAAATCATTCGACTGGATTACAGAGGAAGATGTGACAGAATTTCGCAACCAAGGAGCAAATGGAGTTCGTTCCATGACTGAAGACAAAAATGGAGACTTTTGGTTCAATACCGAAAACCGTTACAGTGTTTACGACAGCACCACTTTGAAAAGCAACACCTTTTATACAAGACACGAAAGTATAGGTAGTTTAGATGGGAAAAATACAAAAGGTCTAAATGAATATCTTTCAACGGTAAGAGACAACGAGAACAATTTGTGGTTTGTAACGTATCGTGATGGAGTTTGGAAATATGATGGCTCAAAAATCACACATTACCCTGTTCAAGAACAATCAACAAATATTAAATTATTCAGTATTTACAAAGACAACAATGGCGACTTGTGGCTTGGCACACATGAAAATGGTGCATATAAATTTACTGGAAAGACATTTGAAAAGTTTAAACCATAATGCAGAACAGCTACCAACATCAGTAGCTATTACATAACTAATTTTACCTAAAATACTCTTACAGCATAAACTTCCAGACCTCTTTCTTTTGTTAACAGTGAATATGTTCAAACTTTAAGCTATCCAAGCTGACTTGGTTCAACATTTTGGGCGGTCGCCGTTGCGGCTGGAGGTTTTTGCGTCCTTGCGTATCCTTAGAATAACGCATTTTCACAAGGTAAAATTAAAGGTTCTACACTAGATGGATCCTATGATTATTCCTATATTTGAGCTGTGCAACAGGTACACAAGTCCTACATCAGGCATGTCCAGATACAGGCTTAGAGCTTTGTGCCTCCATTAAACCTGAGTGATAAATTGGTTATTTGTGCTAGGAAACCCGCTGTTCGCGGTCAAGCCAAAATACCTTGCAAAAATTAGAAATTCTCAAAGATGACAATTAGAATAGCCATAAAAATTTTGTTGGGACTACTTTTAGCAGTAGTTCTATTTCATTTATGTATCTTGATTAAAATAATACCGTATGAAATAACATGGGGAGGACGATTAGAGTCTGACCAAGAAATGTATATTTTTGAAACCATTTCAATTTTAGTCAATCTGTTTTTGGGATTTGTACTGCTTATAAAAGGTGGATACATAAAGGATTTCTTTCAACACCGTGTAATAAATATTCTGCTTTGGACTTTTTGGGGTCTCTTCGTTCTCAATACAATCGGAAATACTATTGCAAAGACAAGTTTTGAGAGATTATTTGCTTTATTGACATTTATTTTCGCTGTTCTAATCGGTATTATATTGAAAAATAAAAGACAGATATAACCTTAATTGAAGTCTATCAATTCAATATACATACAAAATGAAATGCAAGCTTTAAACCGTAACGGATAACCGAAATGTTAAAAACCTATTATCAAAATTGTGAAGACTTCCAACCTGCATAAAGCTCCGAATACTATGCTCCACTGTAATGAAACAAACAATATTCATATTAATAATGCTATTTGGGGGTTGTTCAACTCAACAAGAACAAAATAATAAAAGAGTTATTGATGACACATTTAATATAAGAATAGAGAAAAACACTAAGTTCATTCTGACTGAGACAAATAACTGTGAACAAACCAAATTGTCCTATCAATTTGACATTTTGATAGATTTCAAAAGATACACTGACACAAAAGAAAAACTGGATTCTTGCCTATTAAAGATTTTCATAAAAGACAAAGTTAAAAAATCAACCGTTGATAGTTTTTCTATTGTTTCTACGTTTTATGTATCAGGCATGTTTATGAGTTGTGACAGTATGACTTCATTTACAACTAATTTTAATTCAGACAGAAAAATAGTTGACAACTATTTTGGGGATTTAGTGGTAGTGGATATAAATTTTGATGGAAAAGACGACATTGCAGTCATAAATGACAGCGGTGGTACTGGAGGACCATTTTATAGTTATTACACACAGACAAAAGATAAAAAATTTATCAAGGACCAATATCTAACAGATTCTGTCACTTATTTTCCAGACAAAATTGACAAAACTAAAAAAAGGCTTACTACTTTGGTTGTCGCAAATGCTTATTCTGTTGGAGAACATACTTATCATCTTGACAGAAATTCATATAAATGGAGGGCGATACGTCACAAAATAATTGGAGAGCAAAAAGAATAGCGGTGCAAAGCATCGGCATCTATTAAGTGGAGCGAAAGGGAGTAATACTACCATTAGAATGCGACATTCAACAGAAAATTCATGATTAGGTTTTTAATTTTAATGACTGTCTTTCTCACTACTTCTTGTCACAACAAGACAGAAAAAAGTATTCAACAAATCTCCAACGAAACGTCTAACACATCAATAAATGATCAACTCGATACCTACTTTTGCGACTATGAAATTAAGCCCTTAATAATTGTGAATAATACAGAAAGTAAACAAACTCTAATTAACCTTGGGAAGCATAAAATAGAATGGCTTGACACCACTGAAGAGACAAAAATTAAAATTGACGACGACCTTTTTACACTAAAAGATAAGCTTACTTTAAATACAGTTTGGGGGCACAAAGACTCTGTAGATTTTGCTAATAATTGGGATGAAATCAAACTTTTCACATATAACCGTAGAGAACTTATAGGAATAAGAATGTCATATAATCCTTGCGTAGGTTCAGGTTGTAGTCTGGACTATTTTTTAATTTATGATCTTAAAAGCAAAACGAAAAACTTCTTTGGTCAGTTCAGGATAGACAGGGAAATGGCTCTTTATCATTTTGATAATGAACTAAGCTATGTTTCCAAAACATACAGAGAGTCTGCAAATGATTCCAAAGTTGAATACATTTATGAACTCTTTTCAGTTGATGAAAAAGGACAATTTAACAAAAAGAAAAATAGCAATGGTTTGACCTACCAAATTAAGCATACTACTTTCCTAGACGACGACACCATCAGAAAAGAAATACTTGAACAGAATTGGATACAAAAGATAAAATAGGACTCAAAGACAAACGGGTTGACAAAATGCTGTTTGTTCGTAATTTGGTAGATACAGATATTTACTATAGTCCAATGGTTGCTTGGCTTTTTTTTCTTGTTGTTGTGCTAGCAATAGCTCATGGGCTTGTTTTTCAATTAGCCTTTTCAAAATATTTTCCCTTGCTAATCCTTTATATCCTAGGTGGATATACCGTTTGTGCCTTTCTAAACAACAGCTTTGCTTTGACACAAGATGCTTTAATAGTTATAAATCCTAATTTCCCTTTTCGACAAGTTAAGACATATCCATTGTCTGACATTCGACAAATAACTATTGACAAGTCAAAGTGGAAGTGGCATTTCGCTTTTTGTATATTTGGTAGCAACTATATCGCCATTCAGACTGCAGATGATACTAAAAAATACTTTTGCGTAGGACTTGAACTCGATGCGTATGATGAAAATTTGACAGAAAAGACAATGGATTCATTTCAGGATAACTTAAAAGGTAAAGGTATTCAGACTGTTTTTAAGTTGGACAAACACTAAGACCGTAAACGTAACAATAGAAGAAAGCTCAGGCAGCAACATGAGTGTTGCATCCCTCGGGCTGAAGTGCAAGCTTGGAAGTCTCGTGCTTTTAATGAATTTTAGTAATAAATTAGGCTATTCTGCTTGTAAAGCCAACCCTCACAAAGCCCAGAAACATTGGCAACAATTTTAAACCTACACAATAATGGATATTAACAGTAAAAAACTAGAGAAAACATCAAGGCTAATCTACTATTCCATTTCAATCATACTTTGTTTGTTTTTAGTTCTACTTTGCAACAAAATTATTGATGACATTGATAGCACTTCAACAAGACCTCTCATGGAGTCATTTGAAAACAAAGCAAAACTTTCACAGCTTACTACGAAGCAAAATGCTTTGAACTTACAAATCGAAAATTTAAGTGCTCAGAGGTCACTAATTGAAAAGACCATAAAAACAGCAGAAGAAAACTATACAAGCGAAAAGCAATCATTTGACAATTGGGTACAGACTAGAAAAACGTTGGGCTCGCCAGACAAAGATCAAGAAGTAATTGATAGAGCAAAGAGATTAGATGAAATTCATAAAATCAAGGATGCCTGGAAGGTTAAATTAGAAGCAAAACAAACTGAAATTGAGACGGTTTCTAAACAAAATATTGCCCTTCAGAAACTGGTAAACGATGAAAAAACAGAGGCAGAAAATAAGTTCGATAGTGCAGTAAAGCATTATGATTTAAAAGTTTTCTTAATCAGACTTTTCATTGTAGCCCCAATATTGGCATTAGGTATTTTCTTTTTCATTCGTTATCGTCGACATAAATTTTGGCCATTATACTTTGGATTCACGCTTTTTGCTTTTTATGCATTCTTTTTTGGACTTGTGCCTTACTTACCAAGCTATGGAGGCTATATAAGGTATACTGTTGGAATTATAGTATCAGGTGGACTTGGTTATTACGCAATAAAAACTATCGGGAAATATATCGAGGATAAGCAAGCAGAACTGCAAGTGTCAACTGAAGAACGTTCAAAGAAAGTACAAATGGAAGTAGCTGAAAAAGCTCTTGAAAACCATTATTGTCCTTCTTGTGGCAAAGATTTTATTATCAAGAAATGGGCATTGCCAATAAAAGGTCAAGAAATCGAGCTACAATATGTTACAACAGACTTTTGCAGATATTGCGGTCTTGAATTGTTTAGTAATTGTAAAAAGTGTGAGAATAAAAATTTTGCTCACTTGCCATTTTGTTCATCTTGTGGGACAAAAACTTCAAAAGACTAACAAAAACCTCTGTCAAAATGAGGTAAGCATAACGAATATTTCCTCAACGTTTGTTCTTTATTATGCTTCTGGTCGAGCTTGACTTATCAATAAAATATCAGCAATATTGCTATGATAAACTTACTTGCTGGCAGAACTCAAACTCCCCAAGCTCCAAACAGTAGCTACCATATTATGTCAATCTTGTCTAGCAACAATAAAATAGAATTTTACAAATTTCTTAATGGAGACATATCTGTTGAGGACTTGGAGAATTTTATTTATTCTCAACCAGATTTAGAGCAACAACTTGATAGCGAAGCATATTTAGATTTGATTGAGTTTAATTTTAAGGACAAATACAACAAAGTAAAATTGCCTGAATTCATAAAGACTAGCATTATTGAAGAAGGACAATTTGAAACTTGGAAACTACAAAGAGCTTTAAACGCCTTCCTTACTCAACCAGATAAAATAGACCTTAATCTTAACCGCATTTATCATTTATATTGTGGGGTTTACCAAGGGAATAGGAAAAGAAGATATGCGTACAAATTTTTAGGAAATTTAGGACTTAACTATCTCTATTGGACAGACGAAGGATATTTGAAAACTTTCTATGGCGAAAATTGGAAAACTGAATACGAAAAGTTTTCAAACGATTTTGGGTTTTATCACAAGCAACTTAAAAACTTTGCATCAGAGATATTATCGGCTATTGACTCCAAGGAAATAGAAATATTGAATGATGGAACATACAGGATTTCGAATGTCTTAAGAAACAAATTAGAAACAGACGAAATTTATCAACTTCAACATCCAAACGAAAAATACAGCAGCTAATAGTCTTTGGGCAAAATGGCTGGTTCGGTGCTAAAATAGGAGTTTGGATTAACCATAACCCTTAGCCTTAAATCAAAACAATCACCTATAAATCAACAACTTACCCAATCTAAAAACCTTATGACAATATTACCAACCCCTAAACAAATACACAACCTATGGCATATATAATGGTGGACATAGAAAGTGACGGACCTATTCCAGGCGACTTTTCTATGATATCTTTTGGAGCAGTTTTAGTGAACGAACAACTCGACAAAACATTTTATGGAAAACTCAAACCAATCTCTGATAGGTTTATTCCAGAAGCACTTGCTGTTTCGGGACATTCAAGGGAAGAAACCTTGACATTTGAAGAACCCAATATTGTAATGTTAAACTTTGCCAATTGGATTAAGGAAGTATGTAAAGACAGACCCATTTTTATAAGTGACAACAATGGCTTTGACTGGATGTTTATTTGTTGGTATTTTCATCACTTTATAGGGACAAATCCTTTTGGATTTAGCTCACAAAACTTAGGGAGTCTTTACAAAGGAATCGAAAAGGACACTTTTAAAACGTTCAAACATTTACGTAAAACTAAACATACTCATAATCCAGTTGACGATGCAAAAGGTAATGCAGAAGCCTTACTTACAATGAAAAAAGAGTTTGGTCTTAAAATTAAATTTTAAACTTGAACACACAACGAAACAAAAAGACCATTATAAATTATCCACCAACTGCTTTGAAAACTTTTGAGGTTTTTACATATGAGTGGATTGACAACCTGTTGAAAAACTAAATACTAAAAACAAAAAATCACATCTATGAAAAAATTATTTTATTTATTCCTCCTCCTTTCACATACTATTTTTTCACAACAAATTCCTTTTAAAATAACTGGTACTTATGAAGATGGGCTTATTAAAAAGGTGAATGTTCACAGAAACCCAACTTTTACAATCGACACCATTATCATTAATAAAGATAAATTTGTTCTAACTGGCAAACTAGACTACCCTAGGCATATTAACATTGGATTTAATGATTTTGAAGGAGCAAGAGGAGTGTATACGGATGGAAACACGATCAATGTTAAATATAAAAATACGCCAAATTTGATCGATAGTAAAGTTATCGAAGTTTCTCCTATTAGTATTTCTGGAAATCCTATCACCATTGATGACCACAAAATTTGGGGGCTTATTTCCCAAAAATTTTCAGATAATTTTTCATTCAAAGACAAAGCTAAAATCATGAATTTGATTGAAAAACACCGAGAAAAATACCCCAACTCCTTAAGTAGTCTTGCATTAATATCAAATATTTTGGACATAGCTTCTACAGATGAAATAAATGCTCTGATGGAGAAAATACCCATAGAAAATCAAGATAAATATCTTGGGCCTTCGATAAAACAATCTTTGAAAAAACGTAGCCTCATTGGAAAGGCAATTAAAAATTACTCATTCCCTGATATAAACGGCGTTGAAAAACCAATAATTGACACTACCAAACAATATACCTTTATTATGTTTTGGGATGCTGCGTGTGGGCCTTGTCGAATATTCAATAGAAAAATGAATGATATCATTAAAACAATTGATTTAGACAAAGTAGCAATTATTGGGGTTTCACTTGACTCCAATAAATTGACTTGGAAAAAAGCAATTAAGGAAGATAAAGTAACTTGGACTCAACTAAATATCAAAGAGGGCTTTGATAGTGAAATCATCAAAACCCTTAATTTCAATGCGTTGCCCTACGATTTATTAGTCGATAAAAATCTGGTTATCAGAGCCAATGGTTATGACAAATCATTTGAAATATTATCCAAAATAAACTAAATGTAACACCTCTGTTGATTTTTCATCTGTGTACAACGCATAGTTCGAACAAAAATATTGTACCCCACGTAGGTAGCTGTCGCACAACTCATTTTCTCTAAAAATACTCTTACAGAATATCCTTCAAAACCTCTTTTAAAGCCATTTAAAGGAGGTTTGTTTTTTTAGTATTTTTTAGTTTTTGCAATAAGGTACTTTTAAGCCACTCTTGTTGAAAACATGCCATGAATTTGAAACAATTAAAACCTTCTTTGAAACTAAAGAGATAGTCCAAAAGAAAAATCTACCCCAAAAAGACTGATTTGCGGGTCATCATTATTTTGTTTTGACAGTAGTAAAATCGATGACACTTTATATCTCCATAGCCAAATGCTGTCGAGAGCATATTCGGCCAACCATATTATTTACTAATGAGCTTACACAGTGCTTAAAGAACGTATCAAATTTCTCTATTCATTTTCAAAAGAAGATTTTTATTTAGTCACCCTTAGAAATCGTCCCGAAATAGTGTGATCTATACCTTCATAGCATCATATCTAGACTTCACTCCAAATAGTTTAAGCAAAATCCAAAAGAAACTGCTTTCTTAAACCAGTTTAAGTTTTATCATTTTCTAATTCCACAATTTTGCATTGAACAATTTAAAACTAATAATGCCATGCAAAAACGATTAAACTTTAAGGATGTTGCACCAAATGCACTAAAAGCAATGATTGGAGTAGAGGCTTATCTGTCAAAGGCTTCCATATCTCAGACAACCAAAGAACTTATAAAAATTCGTGCCTCACAAATTAACGGATGTGCATATTGTATTAACATTCACACTCAAGATGCTATTAAAAATGGGGAAACCAATCAACGTATTTTTCTATTGAGTGCATGGAAAGAAGTTGAGGGTATTTTTACTGAAGAAGAGAAAGTAGTGTTGGCAATAACTGAAGAGATGACACTAATCCATCAAAATGGATTGTCAGATCAAACCTATTCAAACGCATTACATTTTTTTAGCGAAACCCAAATTGCGGATATTATAACGAGCGTAATTGCCATCAATCTTTGGAACAGGGTTGTACTGAGCACCCACCTACCAATTGGCGAAAGTCTAGCATAGAGCACCAAAAATAGCTTACACAATTATAGGATATCTCTAAAAAGTGATCTAGGGCTTGCTTAAAAGACAAAAGAGTGTAGATATGCGGTATAGGCAACAATCCATTTATTTGACAATTATCAAAAGTTAGCATACAAATTGACAAAAATTTTGACAGAAATTAATCATATGAAAACCAAGCAACTACATTACTTTTCTGGTCTAGCAATAGCTACTTTTGTTGCTATTCATTTAACAAATCATACAATCAGTGTGTTTGGAGTGGATGCGCATATCAGATTTATGGCTACAATTCGACACATATATCGAAACCCTATAATCGAAACGGCTTTGTTAGTCGCTGTAATAACTCAAATCATTTCTGGAATTAAATTAGTAAGAAAAAAAGCAACAGTTTTTTTTGAAAAATTACACATTTACAGCGGACTCTATTTAGCGTTTTTTCTTACTCTGCACGTTTCTGCGGTATTAATAGGTCGATTCGTACTTCATCTAGATACAAACTTTTACTACGGAGCCGCAGGAATTAATGTATTCCCAATGAGCCTTTTTTTTGTTCCTTATTATTCACTAGCAATTATATCCTTCTTTGGGCATGTCGCAGCTATACATAGTAAAAAAATGGGAAAAACCTATTTATCTCTTACCCCTACTCGACAAGCACAAATGATTTTTGCTTTTGGATGGTTGATCACAGCAATTATATTTTATGGATTAACGAACCATTTCAATGGTATCAATATTCCAAAAGAGTATAACGTCCTGATAGGAAAATAATATCACAAACAAGAGAATCGTTCGCACAACTAACTTCCTCTAAAATACAATTACCGTATATCCTTCAAAACCTCTTTTAAAGCTATTTAAAGGAGGTTTGTTTTTTTGTTTAAAATTATCGGCCTCGTCGACCACCGATATTTTTATGCCCTTATGTATCCTTAAATACGCATTTCCAAGCAATTCCCGAAGCTAAAATTAAAGGTTCTTAACAAGGTGGAAGTCTGTATATTTCTATATATTGCTATACAATTGAGTTGGCAGAATAAACTTCTGTTCTTTAGCTAAACTGTAGTCCTACAATTACCAAACAATCGCAAAACCTCGGGGTATCACCTACACACCTTAAGGCATGGCACTAAATGAATAACAGGAAAATGATAAAATTTTTACTTTTAATCCCTATTTTAACATTAGCACTTATTAGTTGTAATTCAAAAACAACAAAGCAAGCAGAAAAAGATACGACAGGATCTTTCAAGAGGCAAGACCGAATTGAAAAATTTTGGAAGTGGTTTTTGGCAAACGAAAGAGCCCTACGTGATTTCCAGAAGAATCCGGATAGTACCTTAACTGAAGCTTTAGATAACGTAAAGAAAATTCAAAGTGGATTGGCAATAGAATTTGAACCGCCCCAAAACGACATTCTTAATGTTACAGTTTCAGCTAACGGAGACATAGAATTATTTCCAATTGTAAAAGAAATTATTGAGAAAGCCCCGAAAATTGAAGGATGGCATTTTGTTGCATTTAGACAAAGGATACCGTCGGATAAAGTTAAAGGAATGGTTTTGAGAGCAGAAAACCATGAGCTTAAACCCGATAATATGAGATTTTTTCCAGTAGTCTCAGGCGACAGTCTCGATATTATTATTTATGCCAACGGTGTAACCAAAGAAAATTACAATCAGGTTGCTTACGGTGGACTTTTACTGATTGACAATATATTGGGTGAATATGACGGTGTAACAAAGGTTCGCAGTTATGACTTTCAAAATATGCCTACTACGCAAGAAGAGCTTAAAGGATTAAAACCTCTTCTTAACCTAGCTGAATACGTTGACAATTTTCACAAAATAAAACACAAGTAAACCTGCCAACATTGAGTATCGGTCACAAAAGGTTTGCATTATGATAGGCGAATAAACAAAGCTCTATCTTTAGCTTTTCAATTTGGTTTTTGATTTGGGCTAATCTTATAGTGGGTTCCTCCTCAACATCAAGCTATAAACTATCAGTCACAATACCATGACATCCAACCAACTATCGACAGACATCAAGGAATTTTTAACAAGGGCTTCGACAGAGACCTTTCTTTTGGCTGCTCGACAATTTGTTGAACTATTGGAGATAACTCCCATTGACAAAAAAGAATTTTTCACGAAAGCTCATTCAGCACTTTTAGACCTTTATTCAGCAGGATACAAACTTGAGCAAGTTGAGTTAAAGTATTCTTCAAATGGTAAAGACTTCGACCGAGACGCAATTTTTGAGAACAAAAATACTGGACAAATTTCTAAACTTGGAGCAGAGGCATTTTATTGGGAAGTTTTCGAGCCGACCTATTCGGAAAACGATGGGAAATCAACGCAAGGTTGGCTTATTGACGATTTCTCAGATATTTATCGTGACCTGAAAATTGAATTGTTCAAAATAGACAACCTCCGTACAGACGAAGCCATAGAAGACGCATTATGGCAATTAAAGTGGGGTTTTGCTCATCATTGGGGACAGCATTGCATCAATGCATTGAGATATTTTCATTATCTATACTATGAGGGGAAACAAACAATCTGACAGAAGAAATACTTACCCTAGTCATGGGTAAATTTTCGAGTTACGCAAATAGTTTAGTCATAAACGAAAGTTTTTTAAAGCTGTTTACACCGCAACGCAAAGCTCTAAAATGTTAATAGCAACTCCATTAGAAAAAATGAATATATTCAACTTTATAAAACGAGGCTTTAAAAATGACCTCTTTCATGAGCAGACTATAAGACAAATAATGACTTATATACCAGAGCCTTATAGATCTCATAGACAATTTAAAAATAGCGTTGAATTCTTGGAAAATAAAGAGTGGGAGCTTGCTCTTGACAGTTTAATAGAACTTTCTGATGAAACCGAGCACCACTTTACAAAAAACTTTTGGATGGGGCTTGTCGGTATTTGCGAAAAAATGAAATTAAACGACCAAGCGGAATATTGCAGAATGAAAGCTCTTATGACTGAATAAAAATATGAAATCAATCAATGTGCATTTGACCTTGATAAATCACTGATCGCCAAGCCCAAATTTTTTTACGTTTATTTAAAACCTCATTATTCGAAAGCCTTTTAAAATTAATTAGTATGACCTTGATAACAGAAAATTATCCTTGGGGCCAGAAATACAAATTGGCCATCCCTGATGCTAAAAACAACGACATCAATTTTGACTATGGCAATATTTATCAAATTGAAAATACCACACCTATCCCTCAATCGTAATTGTATGACAACACCGCAAATATTGACGCTTATCTTCACACTTAGGTTTTTCTCTTGCATTGGAAAACCCGATAATACTGCGACAAAAATTACAAGTGCTTTATTAGATACACAAGTAATGGTTTCAAGCTCTGACACCGTGAAGAAATTGCTTGTTGATGATTATCCTGTCAAAAATAAAATGCTTGCCGATAGAACAAGTAATAATTCATCTTATAAAAAACAAAGCGGAAAGATATTTTCATTTGATAAGGTGTGGTTCAGCAATGGTACCCTTAAACAAACTTTAGTTTTTGAACTTTACACCGATTATCACAGATTAGCGATATATCATTTTTTAGACAATGATATTCCAATCGACTTGATCCGTAGAATGGAACTCCACACCGAAGGTGGGGAAATTGCATCTGACAAACAAAAATTAAAAGATTTTAATGGCTTTCTCCAACATACAACTCCCATTAATTCTTCTTACTTTACTACAAAAAAGGGGTTCAGTCTTGGAGACCCCAAACAAAAAGCAGTTAAAACTTACGGCAACCCAGACAAGCAAACAATTACAGACGGCATCGAAAAGCTGGAATGGCTATTTATTGGAGACGCTTCGTTTGACGGCAAAACTAGTTTAAAAGGTAAGCCCCTAGCAAACCATAGTTTTGGACATCAAATATTAATGTACTTTAGAAATGGTAAATTAATAGCCCAAGTTTTGCATAACGATGCCCCTTAATGAAAAAATAAACAGTTTTTATATCGGATAGGCTAATCGGCATACGGGGAGTATCGAGAAACTATGTCTGATTCTCAACAAATGGATAACTCGCTGATTACTAAGCCAAATCCATTAGTAGACATTTAAAAAACATTTGAAGCTTTCTAAAAATCATACCTATAATTGAACTAAAAATGGAAAAACATTTAACGAGCATCTCGATAATCTTGACCTTGGTAGTAGTATTTTCTTGTAATCCATCACAGCGAGAAACAAAGCAGGTAGAAAAAGAAAATCCCGAACCACTCCAATCGGAAGAAATCGTGACAAGTAGTTTCAGAGGTCAACACGACATTACGCAGGAATTATATGATTACCTTGTGAGTAAAAATGTAGCATTACAACAGTTAGAGAAAGATATCGAGAATTTTAACTCAAATGAAGCATCTGAGAAATATGCTAAGTACGACAACAAATCAAGTAATTATTACACTTCGGCAGGTAATAATATAACTTCCATCGAGGATAGTTTATTAAAAAAACGAATTTCGTTTCTCATTACGTCAAGTAAAAACAAATATCAAAATAGAACACATGAGCTACAATCTATCTTAAAACATATTTCTCAAAAAAATCTGACCCTTCATGACCATCATACTGCTTTAAAAATCATTTTAACTCTGCCACTAATTGAAAAATACCAAAAAGATAATATTCCAGACAAAAATGAGTTCAACTTGTTGGATGCAGAACAACAAAAACTAATAAAACGGATTGATAGTGTAACACCAAAATATTAGTCAAAATAGTTTGTACACAAAGAAAATCAGCTGACAATTACAAGTTGAGTCTGATAGAAGTTATTAAGCATAAGAGCTCTCCTTGTACTTTTGTTGCGACTATGAAAAATACACTCAATTCCACAAACAATTGAAAATAAGGAATATACCCCAACATATTCAAGCGCCATTAAGGTTCCAATTTCTCTCGTATACAAAACCTTATTCATTAAGCAATAATCGTAGAAACGACCCGACATGAAAGTAACAAGACAAAATCTAATAGAGCTTTGTGACAATTTTTTAGACCATAAAATTGACAAAACCGCAATTATAAATTTTGCTTGGGCTGCTATTAATGATAATCTTTTCGAGCGGGAGAAAGACGAAATTATTTCAGACACAATTTTTGAGTGGGATAATGAAGACATTAATTTTGAAATTAACAAAACAAATATTTTGCTTTGGAAAGAGCGCCTATTGACAGAAAAAGATAACTTAATAATTTACAATAATTGGAATGCACATATTGAAACGCAAAAGAAAATTTGCGAGCAAAGTAACTCTATTTGGAAACCAATCAATAAAAAATTAAAAATTGGAGTTTCTAAAAACCTTGGAAAATACCCAATTAACGGACTTAGACGTCTGGCAGAAAAAGGCTCAACTGGCTGGTTGATATGGACAGGGGAATTTTCTGAAGCAGACAATTTTTCCAACCAATATGTGCAGAACATCTGCTACAACAAAGGCCAGAAATAATTAAGTACTTGGGGCTTGATGTAGGTTTTAGATTTTTATCAAATAGTAAAGCTGACGAATACATTTGGTATGATGAAAAATCAAAAAACTTATAAGAGCGAGCTAAAACACCTAATATCAGAAGAGATCTCCGTCTGGTAAAGCGCATAGGACAGCTTAATTCCGTTTCATTAAGAAAGACAAATACAACTACTTGAGAATACTACAACAGTAAAACGTTATGACAAAATATCCAGAGGTTAAAGACCCCAATTTAATTGGAGAATATCCTGCCTTAGTAATGTCAGGTGGCGGTTATGTGTGGGATGATGTATTGGAATATCGAGTTTGGTGTTATCCTGAGAATGGAGTACCTGATACAGAAGATGGCAACGATTATTATTACTATTTTTCTACTTATGAAGAAGCGTTTGAGTTTTCTAAAAATAATGTGGGCTGTGAGTCACCCATTGCATTAGTATTGCAAGAGGAATATATCGACGAAGAAGAGCCAGGAAAGTTTGTACATATCAAAGAACCTAGATTGACTGAATGGCAAGTTGAGTTTTTAAAAAGACCGAAGCGGACGGATAAAACTATTCCTGATTTTTTATCCCCAGATGCTCCGAGCAACCGACTTGACATTTTACGTGGGTTAGTTTAATATAGAACTCTATAAACACCACCAAAGCCAATCATTAGTAACAATCTTAAAAAACACCTAGTATGGGACGACCTCTTTCTGACATTACAATATACTACCATGGTCATTTAATAAAGAATACACCCGAGGATTTGGAGTTTCATAGGACCTTAAACTACATATCAGACTTCTATCATAATTCTTTAGACGGTTACAAACCACCCAAAACAAGCAGAATAACTTTACATGTTGGACCAACTATTAGTTTGGCGGGACCAAGATATTTGGGGGCAATTTGTATATACAATAAAATATTCAATGAAGAAGAATATCTAAGTTTATCAAAACATGGAAAGTACAAGTATATTCTGGACTTACTTCATTTTGCAATATTGGAATTATCAGAAACTTATGGCTGGGACAAATCAGTTTTCATTAAATCCTACAATCATATAATTGCAAGTCAATTCAAATTTGAAAGAGTTTACCCCCAAAAAACATCGAGAGACAAGAAATCTACAGGGCAAGTTTTACTCACCAAAAATGTGAATCAATCCATTTTAAGCATACAAATACAATCTGGCGGAAAAACTATCAATAAGATTTTGATCGAAAAACAGAATTGGTTTTGGGATGACATGATTTATGAATACTCAAAAACGTGTAAATGGTTAGATAACACAAAGTTTGGGATAAAAGACTATCATCGACAATGCTACTATTCTATGCAAGATGATACTGTTTTTAACAACTTGCTAACTGAAGAGGATTTCGTTTTAAACAAAATTGTACACTAATTACCACTTCAAATATTTCTAATTATGGATGAGCTACGATAAAAAGAACTTATTAAAGAGTTTAACAAAAACAGAGAAGAAGCGGCTATTACGATTATAAAATTTTAGCAAATATTGGAGAAAAACTCGATTAGGATGGAAAAGTTTGAAGAAATACTATCTAAGTATGAAACCGTTAAAAGAAGTAACAAGCCAAGGATTACTTTTGAGGAAGTCGAAAAAATCATAGGCTTTAAACTTCCAGAAGACTATAAGTCTTATGCGATAAAGTATTCAGAATTTGAAGATATGATTGGTGAACAAAATTTAAGACTTTGGAATTTTGACGAAATCCTTGAAATTAATGAGGAATATGAAATTTTTGAATATTTACCCAAAACATTAGGAATTGGAGATAATGGAAGCGGAGAGTTTATAGCAATTGAAAAATTAAAAAATCGCAAGATAAGAATCGTGTTATCGCCTTTTATCATTGAACAAGATGCTCATATCGAAATTGGAAATTCCTTCACCAACTTTTTAGAACGTTTAGAAGATGGTATAGAATGGTTTGATTGAAAAATACCTACTTTAAAGGTGAGAAAAAAATACTATCATTGAAGTTTAGCGCTAAAAATATTCAAAGTCCAAAAAGGTCAAAATGCTAATGAATCTCGAAACTCTCTACCTATGAACAGAACGACAGACATAATCATAATTAATTCGGTTGAAAAAATTCCAGCGCTCGATACAATTCGTTCAATTCCACGTGAACAGACCCTCAAGCTTATTTTTGAAAAAGAAGTTCAAAACCTAAGAGAAGCCACAGGACAACAACTCAGAACTAACCTCAAAGGTTTCTATGTTGGAATTCATACCTTAGAACCAGAAATACGCATTGCGAAATTAATAACCGACCTTGAAATAGAGGAAAACCAAGACTTTTTTGAGCAATGTGCAAAGGATTACAGAGCATTGGGAGAAGAATTAATTGATATGTTGGTCGACAAACTTGATTTGAAGTTGAATAAGGACTTCCCATTGGAAACTTTTAATCAGCTAATAAGGGAGCAAAAAGGAAACGGAACTATAGGGGATTGGGAATATAATATTCACGGCTTCCATTGTTCTTTTGATAATACCAAGACCCATCAATCTATTGAAGTTCCACTTGTTTTTGGACAAGAATTTGGAGACTTAGACCCTTACTTCTTTTCATTGTATATCAAATCAACAGATAAATATAAACCTCTACCTGTTGATATTTTCGAAGATTACGCAGACGGTTTAAGAATAAATGAGAAAATGCTAGCCCTTGGAAAATTTGAAAGAATCATCTCAAATCTAGGCGGCCACTTCGGAACTGTAGTTTCAGACAGAAAAAAAGTTGAAATCAAATCTAACTTAGAATTGGAAAAAATGTATCAAAAATAAATAGAAAACCGATAATTGTTCTTTTTTACAAAGTAAGGTATAATTACTGCTATAAATCATCGGTAAGCAACCCATGATTGGCGAACAAAAATTAAAAATAGGAGTTTCTAAAAACCTTGGAAAATACCCAATTAACGGACTTAGATGTCAGGCAGAAAAAGGCTCAACTGGCTGGTTGATATGGACAGGGGAATTTTCTGAAGCAGACAGTTTTTTCCAACCAATATGTGCAGAACATCTGCTACAACAAAGGCCAGAAATAATTAAGTACTTGGGACTTGATATAGGTTTTAGATTTTTATCAAACAGTATAGCTGACGAATACATTTGGTATGATGAAAAATTAAAAAACTTATAAACGCGAACTAAAACAGCTAACACCACCAAGACCTACCGATAATAGAAAATTGTATGAAGAATATTAAGCCCACAATAATATGGACAATAACCATATTTATTGCAACGACTTTATTGACAGTGAAACAAGAAGCTGCTTTTGACAGAATTGACGCCTATGGTTTTCCTTTCATATTTTACGATAATTTTGGAGGAAAGTGTGATAATTGCTATGATAATTTTGGTTTTAAACCAGTTTTTCTATTCGTTGACCTTCTAATTATCTTGTCAATTATCTGTATGTTAATTATAGTCAGGAATAAATTTATTAAAGCAAAATCAAACTAACAGATCAAAATTACCTCAAAATACCCCTCCGATTCCACAGTAAGGTTTTGGACGAAGAAGAATTTGAAAAAGTAGGGAACGAATTGCTTCTCACAGCAACAAAACTTGAACCTGACAATATCATTTATAAAATGGTTTACTTAGGTAGTGTTCTAAATGCTGACCAACAATTTTATCGACAAGCGGTAAATGAGGCAGCCTCAAAGGTTAAGGAGACATTCAGCGGAATTGGATGTTTGAACAGGTATTTTAGACAAGTTCTTTATCGGTTAGATAAAAAAGCATAATCAAGCTTTTATCCTATTCGAACTGACCTACAAAAGCCTTTACCTCTGATAACATTGGTTATAAATTGGAAATTTGTGATTAGAAACCTGTCCGTCATAATGCCTACCCGTTTAGCAGATATGTATGAAAAACTATAAACTAATATTCAAAATAATTATTTCCATTCTATTTTCTTGGGTGTGTGGTCATCTGATTTTTATAACTATTGATGGTTTAACAGACAAGAATAATCGAGCAGGCATTGCGGTCATTCTAGGTAATAAGGTAAATGAGGATGGAACACTTTCCGAAAGACTTGAAAAAAGAATGGAATGTGGTCTTTCGCTTTACCATTCTGGACGAGTCAAAAAAATATTAGTTAGTGGTGGACTCGGAAAAGAAGGGTTCTACGAAGGAGACAAAATGAAGGAGTATTTGATTAAAAACAATGTGCCTGATAGCGTAATAATCCTTGATAACTTAGGCAATAATACTCTCGCAACTGTTAATAATACCCTTAAACTACAAGACAGTTTAAACTTTCAGAGTATTATAGTTGTATCGCAATATTTTCACTTAACTAGAACCAAAATGTTGTTCAGAAAAAAACATTTTGAAAACGTAAGCAGTGTCAGTCCTAAATATTTTGAAATTAGAGACATTTACTCATTGCTTAGAGAATTTGTAGCTTACTATGTAGAATAAAAGTTTGCCAGTACAGCCTATATCCCAATCAAACTTACGCTTGCCAACATCAAATTGCAGTAAGTTGAACAAAACCATACAACTATGAAAATTATTTTGACAGATTTAGCACCCAAACTTCTAGATGCTTGGAAAGAGTTTTTTAGCCATCAAGAGGATGTAACGATTCTTGAGAGTGACATAACTAAAGTTGCCTGTGATGCCATTGTCAGTCCAGCCAATTCATTTGGCTTTATGGACGGTGGACTTGACTATGCCTTATCTGAAAGATTTGGCTGGGACTTAGAAAAAAACTTGCAAAAAATTATTAAAGACCTCCCTGAAGGTGAATTATTGGTTGGACAAGCATTAGTTTTGGAGACAGGCGACAGTATAGTCCCATTTATCATTTCTGCACCAACCATGCGTATCCCTACCAATTTCAATATTGATACTTCGATCAATGCTTATTTGGCCATGAAAGCAATTTTAATCAAGGCAAAAAGCGATAGCAGAATTTCAGCCGTTGCCATACCTGGACTCTGTACAGGTGTTGGGCGAATGCAACCGATCATTGCAGCAAGACAAATGTTTCAAGCCTATAAAGAAATTATTCTTGGACAAAAAATGGATTTTGCAACTTTTGGTGAAGCACAAAAGTATCATTGGGAAATAAATCCACATGGAATGATTTGGACACATTAAAATTCACTTTCTATTTTTGACAAAATGTCAACTCATAACTTCAAGCCTAAATAACTTGGCATGATGCGATGATTCGTACAAAGGCAGCTTTAAATATCCATATGCTAAGAATTCTATTTTTACTACTTCTCACTGGGTACGGTGTTGGTGTAATAGCCCAGAAAACTAAAATTTCAGGTGACAGTTTGACTCAAACGCTAGACAAGTATTTTATGTCAGCCAACCAAGCATACAAGTTAAATGGTTGTGTTTTGGTAGCACAAAAGGGAAATATCCTTCTAAACAAAGCATATGGATACGCTAATATCAAGTCACAACTTTACAATGATACACTTACTCGTTTTCCTATTCTTTCAATAACTAAGTCTTTTACTTCTACGACTATTTTGAAATTGCAAGAGGAAGGCAAACTTTCAGTAAATGACAAACTCTCAAAATATTTTCCAGATTACCAATACGGCAAAAAGATAACCATAGAAAATTTACTGACACACAGTTCAGGAATTTCGAATTTTACAGATATAGTCGGTGAAGAGGATTCTGCCATTATCAATCATCCCATTCCCAAAGCAAGAATATTGGAAGCCTTCATGACCAAACCTTTAGATTTTGAGCCGGGGAGCCGTTATAGCTATAACAATTCAGGGTACTTTTTGCTTGGGATAATAATTGAAAAAGTTACTGGGCAATCCTATCAACAAATCGTAAGAAAATACATTTTTACCCCTTTAGGAATGAGTCATTCTGGGTTCGACTTCAATAATCTTCCTCAAAACACTAAGGCTCAAGGATATAGCATTTTTGATACCTTCCAGCAAAAACCTTACAAATATTATGACTCCACCTATGCCTATTCTGCAGGTTCAATTTATAGCACAGGTGGTGATTTGTACAAATTTGCCAAGGCGATAGCTTCCAATATGATACTCACACCCAATTCGTGGCGCAATGCTTTCAAACCACGACTCAACCAATATGGCTATGGATGGAACATTGGTAATTTATTTGGAAGAGATTATGTAAGTCACGATGGTGGCTATCCGGGTTTTATGTCTTCCTTTGTCTATTTTCCCAAAGAGGATATCACTATCATTATTCTTAATAATTTTGGTAATTACGGACAAAATGTATGGGCAACAGGAATGGGCGTTGCTTCCATTCTGTTTAACCTACCTTTTGACTTTTGGCAACCAAGAACTGAGCAAAAGGTCGATGAAGCTACCTTGAAACAATACGTCGGACTTTACAAAATAAACAAGAAAACAGGGCTAAGGATTACTTACAACAATGGGCAACTGCATATGAAAGGTGCAGGCAACTCTCAAGCGCCAGAACTACCTTTACTTCCAGAATCAAAACATCAGTTTTTCTTAAGAGACTTCAATACAACAGCCACCTTTATAAAAGATGGAGATTCTTTTAAACTCATCATACATGAACATGGCAACGATAGTGAATGGAAAATAGAGAAATGAACAAACAACACCAATAAAACACCAACTAAACACATTGAATATATACCACTGATTATAAGCACAATCCACCATTAAACTCCTTTTGTTTAGACCCAATACCACATACCAGAAAAAGTTATGACAACAAAACTGAAGCTCATCATTTACGAAGAACAGACTTTCAAGGGTGGTGATGATTTATTCATTGATAGTACCACAGAAAACAGTTATGCAGTTGTATTTGAAGACAATGGCGAAACTGGTTATTTCTACGCTGTGGATAGTAAAAACATGAAGGTATTAGATGGTCTGCATATCTACAATGTCGCCAACGTGACTGACAAACACAAGCCTTCTACTTTAAAAATTCTTTGGACAGAGGACGAATCAAAGGCTTTTCTTTCAATAAATAATTATTACCACGCCGTGTTTGACTTCAGGAATAAAGCTGGGTATTGCAGAACTGGTTTTCCTGAATCAAATAACTCATGGACAAAAATAAAAGAACGTATTTTAACAGACACGTTAATAGACAGCTTTTCCAAAAGCAAATAACTTCCTGTAAAATAAACATTTACGAAACACAACTATTATCATCCTTAGCCACTGGCAGATAAAATGACAATCTCTGATCCTATAAAACATATCGAAATTTGGGAAGGATATCAAGTGGTAAACTTAACACAATTTGCCCTTGAGGTTAATGACTCAACCGTAAGCGACCAAATTGTTGCAGATTTTATTCTTTCAAAACAATTCTCATTTGACTGTTTACTTGACTATGTAAAGGCTGAACCAAACAAAACTTATTTGAGACAAGCGTTTTATATTGATAAAATACAAGTAACCGACTTTAAAAAGACCGACAAACAAGGAGTGTCAGAATTCCTTTCTGACTTTTTGAACGAACCAGATTGGGGCGATGATAGAAACGATTTTGTTAAATTACGCGACAGATACTTTGAAGTTTACAGCGAATGGGAAAATAAGGAGTTTTATATTTTATCCATCAACTGGTTCGACAAAGAGGATAAAAGGGTAGTCGATCCTGAGAGCTGGATTTATACCTACTACTTTTTGATTATTTCTATAGACAGGCCTTCAAACATATTAACCTTTACTGAATGGGCATATGATTAATCAAATAACCAGAATGTGTTCGTCATCGGAGGGTCATTTCAAATAACCTGCTCCTACAAACCATTGAGCAATTTGCTTGCCAATTAAGAGGCTTAACTCTTACGTATTTGTTTTATCGGTATATTACTGCCTTAATGGTTGACAAATCACCATCTTTAAAAACTCGATTAGCACTTTTTAATCTATCAGAATACATTTAATTTAATCAAGCATAGCTCCTCTTTTTACAAATGGAAAATAGTTTGCTCTACTGCAGATGGACAAAATGGGCTATAATTCGTATTTACAGCTTGGCTATAGTTACCAATTCTTGTGATATTTATTTTCATATTTAATCAGAAATTCTAGAAAACACTATTCCTTTAATTACCTCTTCAACAGCACCAAAATATACCCCAATGAAACTCATAAACTACACTTTTACAATTGCAATTATCCTATTAATTATCTCGTGTGGGCAACCTCAGGAAGAGAAATCTGTTGATACAAACCAAAGCAATCCGACAGAAACTTTGATTGATCTAAAAGAGACGGTACGAACTGGCAATGCCAGCCCAATAGAAGTACAAGAGAATTGGGACAGCTTAAACAACAGCAAGATTTTAACAAAAGCCATAAGGATGGCCGAAAAACTTAAGGGATTAAATATCTTTAAAAAGAAGTACTTTATTTCTACACCCGATAGTTCGGATAAAGTAGAAGTTAACCTAAAGGAAGGCTTTTACTTTTCAAACAAATTTCCACATTTGATTATTCGAAGGAAGACTTCCTCTACTCTGTTTATCGACATCTTTTCAAAAAACAAAGGTAAATTCCAGAAAGTACTTTCTCACGAACAATCGATTTTAGAATATACAGGAGATACCATTACTGACATTAATGGAGATGGCTTAAAAGATTTCATAGTCAACTGGTATGGTGCTACAGGATGCTGCCTGAAGGCATTTAGTAATGTGTACTTGCAAAGAGACGACAGGAAACGTTTTTCAAGAAGTCTGAAATTTATCAATCCAACTTTTTCTCCAAAAGAACAAATAATTAGAGGTGTATGCTATGGACACCCTGGCGAAACAGAAATGTACAAATTCAAATGGAATAAAGAGTCTGTGGACACAGTGGAATACATTTATTACGAAAAAAATAATAAAGGTGGGAAAACAGGTAAACTGATTGTCTCAAAGAATCTGCCAAGTCATCCCAATCATAAGATCTTGGCTCGACGCAATGATGTCCCTTCTGAGTATAGAAAAATTGTAGGCTATGACTGGTTCAGTGATAACTTAGAGGAGACTAAAAACCGATAACCGTAGTTTTTCCCAAAATTAAAATTTCCTCTATACATGTAAATAGCCTTAGAACTGATGGTTGAACATTTATGACCCTTAATGCCGATGCTGTTACAAGCTATTTTGATACAATATGAAACAAACAATATTAATCCTTCTAACTTCAACCCTCCTACTCTCGTGTGGACAAGGAAAATCCAATAGAAGCAATAATTTAGACACCACTGTAAAACAAACAGTCAATACTCCTACAGCGACAACTGAAGTAAGTACGTTAACGGTTCAAGAGAATAATTTACAGTATTCAAATGACGTCTCAACGCTGGGTATTGGCCTAATTATTCCTCCAAGTCAGTTTGATGTATTTAATGATAGCTTACTAACAGATAAACTTACCAGTAAGGATATGTACTCCGAAGATGGTAGTAATTCGACTATTTCCTCGTTATTTTATAAACCTGATTATGGGATAATGCACTTTGTTTGTGTAGCCCAAACAGCCAAAGCATATAAAGTAGTAGTAAACAATTCACAACTTAAATATTTGCCTAAAGTCAATTCTTACGAGTTCAAAACATGGGATCAATACATCCTAGAGTCTTTTGGAATTAGAAGACTCACTTCTGAGACAGATGAACCCACCCCAAAGTTGCCATTGAGACAAGATCCAAATGACAATGCAAAAACCTTGACGATTCCGAATGAACTAGAAATGTTTTGTCCTATAGAAGTTAAGGGCGACTGGGTGAAGGTAAAGTATGATTGTTTTTACAATGAAGATAATAATCCACATGAAGGAATGCCTTGTCAAACCTATATTGATAAATGTAAAAATCCGCTGACGGGTTGGCTAAAGTGGCGACAGGACAACAAATTATTGATTGATATTTTTCTAATGCCATGACATTAAAGGGGAGTATAACACCAATTCATTACATATAATCAGTCGTGTAAAATTCAATGACAATTGAATAACGTTAGAGAAAGCTATCATAACATTCAGCATGTGCCTTTTTTCCTTTAAAAGAAAACCCAATACAATGCTATAAGTGTCTCAAAAAAATGCTTTGCATTCCTCACTCAGAACAATGGTATTAGTTTCTCTGGGAAGCAAAGGTAGTAATCCCCCAAAAGTGCCGAATACTCTTGACCTAAGGCATATTAAAACATACAAAATATGAAAAAGAAAGTTTTTCTGGCTGGATGGGACGTTCGGCTTAATGGAGATATCCAATGTAATAACTATATAGCAACTCAAATAACGACTGAGGAAGTGGTAAAAAACCTTACTTGTGGTCTAGAACTCATATTTGAAAATGAAAAGTTAGTAGAAGCCTTTGATTATGAGGAAGGGACTCAATATCCTCGTTTATTGCTTGCTGATGAAAAAGGATTTAGCTATCCAGACTACCAACCTAACAATTTGTTCCAAATCGTTGAAACCCAAGAAGGACTACATCAGTTAGGAGGAGAAGTCCCATCAGAATTCAAATTGCCTGAAAGTAACTCCTCGGTCCCATTCCAATACTTTGGCTTTATAAGTAACGAAGATACTAATTTTAACTGGTTACCCTTTCAAGTCCATTTAATATGCCCTATCTACTTAAATATTGAAAAAGTATTTTTGGATTATACTTCTCCTTATCATCCAACGATTATCAATAAACTAGAAATCGAATCTGCTGAAACGGTCTATGAAGAGAACATAGGTAAGGATAGCGAAATTGTATTCGAAGAAGTAAAGTATAACTTTCATGAAAGTCTAAAATGGTCGCAATATGGACATGCTGGGGTCCCGATTTGGAAACAATTCCCTAAAATTCCAGTATGCCCAAAGAGTGGCAAATTAATGAAATTATTATGCCAACTCGACGGTACCTTAAAGGTTAAGAGATCAAAAATAGCACCTAGCGACGATTGGGATGAACAGTATTTCGAGGAGCTAGATTTCAGCGAAGTAGGCTCTTTGTATATCTTCTTTGAGCCTAGCTCCCAAATTGCTTGTTATCTAATACAAAACTCATAATCTCAACAGACAGTTTAGCTTGACACCTCCTACACCTTCCTTAGAGTGTAAAGCTTTAATTTCGCTCAATAACCTCACACATATCATTATTGTCTACAACACAATGAAGCTAATGCCAATCATAATAGTACTCTTGTCTTTGTACTCTTGTTCCCAAAAACAAACGACACAGCAAGAAATAAGCGTTGATTTAAGCGGAAAACATTTAAACGAAATTCCAGACAGTGTATTCCAACACACTGAAACCACATACTTAGACTTAGGAAGTAGCAGCGTAACATTCTATCCACCACTATCAGCATTAGTTGATACCAATTCAAACAATATCTTTTCTATACCTGAAAAAATAGGATCTCTAACAAATTTGAAAACCCTGATTCTCAATACCAACCAATTACGAATCCTTCCCAAGTCAATTGTAAAACTTAAGAATCTGGAAGTTCTTGACTTGTCTGTCAATAAGGATTTAGTCATTATTCAACACCTTGACAAGCTTAAGCAATTACCCAAGCTTAAAGTATTGAAAATTGTGGATGTTAAAATGACAAAGCAGGAAGCGAATATTCTCAAGGCAACTTTGTCTCCTGACACCAAAGTCATTGTTAGCATTCCTGAATATTTTAAGATTTCTAGGTAAAATAACTCCGTTTAGAAACGCTCTACTTGACTCTCAGTAATCGCTTTATCTAAGTATAGCACTCCAAACTTACCTTTTAGCTTAATATAAACACTGCTAACCAAAACTTGAGAAAAAAAGACAATAATTTAATAAATTACAAGTCAACCAGATATTTTTGGTAAATACATAGACTTGGCTAATGAATATGGTGTTTAATCAACATAAGCACTACAGGAAATAAACCTTAAAATATTAAACCAGATGAAAAAATATGTTATTGCTATCCTATTGATAGGTTTCGTGAATTTTGTATTCGGACAAACCGAAAGAATATCAAACAAAAACGTAGCCGATAGCTTTGAAGCAAATTACAACTCTGACAACTTTGAAGAGATATTCTTAAGTTTTTCCCCAGAAATGCAAAACGCATTACCCCTCGACAAAACGAAAGAGTTTTTGATAGGTCTGAAAACACAAGTAGGAAAAATTACAAAAAGACAATTTGTGAAATACGAACAAACTTACGCCTCGTACAAAACTAATTTTGAGCGAGCATTATTTGCTGTGAATATCTCAGTTGATAATAACGATAAAATCAATGGTCTTTTTGTAAAACCTTTCAAGGAAAGTAACCTTCCCAAAATAGTTCGTAACTCATCTAAACTCATTTTACCATTTAAAGATCAATGGACCGTAATTTGGGGTGGTGATACAAAAGATTTAAACTATCATGTAGAAAGTGAGGCTCAAAAAAATGCTTTTGACTTTGTAATAACTGATAGTATAGGAAAATCCTATAAAACCGACGGAAAGACCAATGAAGACTATTATGCCTTTGGCAAAGAATTGTTTGCTCCCTGTGATGGAGAAATAGTTTTGGTAGTTGACGGAGTGAAAGACAATGTCCCAGGCGTGCTAAACCCCGTGTACGTCCCAGGCAATACCGTTATCATCAAAACAGAGAATAACGAATTCTTGTTTTTTGCTCATTTCAAACATCATTCGATTATTGTAAAGGAAGGTCAGAAAATAAAACAAGGACAGCTACTTGGACTTTGTGGAAATTCAGGGAATTCATCTGAGGCACACTTACATTTTCACATCCAAAATGTTGAAGACATGAATACAGCAACAGGAGTAAAATGTTATTTTGACAAAATTCAGGTTGATGGACAAACTAAAATGGATTACTCCCCAATTCAGCATGAGAGAATTAGTAACTAAAATTCTCATCAATAGCCATATGAGGTAATCTTTTTAGAAAGCCTCATCGCACGCTAAAAGATTCTCTCCAAGAAGCAATAAATCAAAGAATTAACGATATTACATTTTTGTTAGGTAGTTGTCCTGCATAAACGTCAAACCAAAGCATTATGAAACCATTGAGCTATTTTAAAGGACTATTTTATGTATTCTTTTGGCATAATATTTTGTTATTGTTTTCTGCTTCTAACATTAATGCTCAGTCAATTAATGACTTAAACCATTTGGATGGACATAAGGTAAAGACTTTTTACAGTAATGGGGCGAAAGAGCAAGCCGAAATTATGGCAAAACGCTGTGATAACGTAATAGCATTTTATAAAAAATCTATCGACTTTGAACCGAATGTCACCTTATTAGTACTATCGTCTAAAGACTGGAGTAAATACACCAATTTACCTGTGTATGGCATGCCGCATTATACTGAGTCGAAAACCCTAATTGTCGCTTCCGAGGATAATGATTTTTGGAGAAGTTTTATTCCTCCCGTAGACCAATTACCCAAAGAACTTGCTCAAACTATTACCAAAACCTATGCTGATAAGGACAACGCCTTAACAATGCGTGGCTTTTTTGATTTATTGGCTGTCCATGAATTAGGACATGCCTACCACGAACAAGGAGGTCTAAATATGCAGCGCAGATGGATGGAGGAATTGTTCGCCAATATATTACTTCATACCTACATAGCCGAAAAAGAACCTGAATTATTACCAACTTTAAGCGTATTCCCTGAAATGGTAGTATCCTCAACAGATAAACATATTTTGAAATTTACGACCTTGAACGAACTCGAAAGTAATTATAATCTTATTGTTCAAGAATATCCTCAAAATTATGGCTGGTATCAGTGTCGTTGGCACAAATCGGCAGGAGAAATCTATAATGCTGAAGGATCAAAAGCGATTATAAAGTTATGGCAAGTATTAAAGAATCAGAAGGAACCAATGGATGATACAAAATTCAATAACCTATTGTCAAAGAAGGTATACCCAAGTGTTGCAAATATTGTCCTCAAATGGAATCAATGATACTCAGGCTGTTTGGTTTAGGACAGAATTTCAAGTAGTAATTTTGCAAAAAACTGTACCATGTATAATGACAACTACGAATCTTGTGACGAAACATTTGTCACATTAAGAGTCTACTCCACTCGTTTATCTCCTCAAGAGATTACACACTACCTTGGAATAGCACCTTCCAAAATTATCGAAAAAGAGGAGACAGAAGATATTTTGATGCCTAAGCCAATACCATATAGTGCTTGGTTCTTAACATCTGAAAACATCATAAATTCCAGAGATAGTAGACGACACATAGATTACTTGGCTGACAAAATATTGCCAATCGGCGATAAATTAAAAGAACTTGCCAGTCGAGGTGCTGAAATAGATATAAGTTGTTTTTGGTCTTCAAAAAATGGACAAGGTGGTCCAACTCTTTCACCAGCTCAACTTTCGAAACTCGCCAAACTTGAGATTGAGATATGGTTTGATATTTACTAATGAAAAGCTTCAATCTTCTTTACTTTCAAAAACGCTGTTAGGTATGCTCAGGCATAAACAATCCATTGCCCAACAAAAATTAAAACAGCCTCAAATATTTTCCCTATTTATAAATCAAACTATTTAAAATGACAAAAGATAACAAACTACTTAAAGTTAAGACCTATTTTTCAATCATCAGCTTGACTGTTTTTATCCTTTCGCTGACACAGACCGCCTTAACCTACAACGACTTTGATGGACAGAAAACCCATTCTTCTTTTGCATTATTGTTGATGGGTGGGCTGGCAATTCTTGGTGGTGGAACCTTAGAATGGCTTACTTGGCTTGCAAATCCAATATACTTTTCTGCGCTAATTTTATTTTACAAATCTGATAAGAAAAGTATAAAGCTGTCAATTTTAGCAACAATTATTGCTCTGTCATTTATAAGTTGGAAAGAAATTTTAGCGGCAGAAAGCGGTCGAACAGCAGCTATTGAGCGTTTAAATGCAGGTTATTGGCTTTGGACTTTTAGCCAGATAATATTATCTATCGGAACAATCTACTACTTTACACAACTTAGCGACAAAAATATCAATGAAAATAAGCATTAGGTATTATGTAGAGACTTAAGGTACATTCCCTCTAAATTTTGGTTCTTTTTAGGAATCAATATTAACTACACAATTCAGCTCAAAACTACCTTCATCTAACAACATGGGAGTCGGACATATTTTAGTAAACATTGATAAAAAACAATTGATAGACTTTTACCGAGTTGACACTGGAACTAAGCTTCGTGAGTTGAGTGGCAATACTGTAGCTTCGACAATTGTTACTTATTACTTGATATCGAATATTGGAGATCAAATTAGTTTCATCAATGATGTAGAAAGCAGTTTTATAATTTGTGGAAAAAAGTATCAAGTTGATTTTTTTACGAACTTTCAGAATGTGACTGAAATTATTATTGAAGAGTTAATAGAACAAGGAATCATTCAGGATGAAGGTAGTCTGTGGATAGATAAAGAAGAAAATTTATATTACCGTGATTTGAAAAATATCTGGAATTCTAATGTCAAAGACTAATAACCACTTTTATGAATTAGAATTCAAGAAAGATAGAAATGATATTCCTAATCCTAATGCATTATTTAATCCAATAAATAATCCCGAGATTTTATAAGGAATTAATCATAAAAGTATAAAATTTAAGCAGGGAGCAGAACATTTAGTTATTTGGGGAGTTAAGTACGACTGCCAATAAATTTCATCCAGTCAGTAGGTACCAAGTATTGTCCGTTTCAAACAACCACCTGAAGAAATTTATACAAGAGTAGGACAAAAAATATGCTCCTTTACATTTGTTAACCTATATTGTAATAAGCCAGCGCTTAAGACTTATCTTTAAGGAAATCGATATTGACCGTAATTTTATCACCAGTTTAAAACCCACCAATTATGCACTTTTTTTTCCATGTAATTTAATTATTCTTTTATTAAAACTACTCATGAGAGTAGGAATGTATTTCACTAAGGAAAAAACAAACTACTTGATAGTTCCCAGCCATATTATATCAGACTCCAAACTAGAAAACATTTGTAGTATTTTCCATATTATACCTTCAATAGCTTGTTCTATCATCTTGGGAGTAAAAGTATTGCCCACGATTTGGCCCTATTATGCAGAGCAGCTTGAGAAGAATGGTGAAATAATCACAGCTGTGGTCGGCATTACATTTATCCCAATAGCCATAGTGAATGGTATCTTACTTGACAAAGTACTAAGTCGAGTAAACCCCAAGTATTCGGCTTTTAGAGAATCACTCAATGAAGAGGATAATATTTTCCCATAACAGGATAGTAAGCAGATATACACCGAGAGTTTAAGCTCTACAAGTGTACTGTTCAATAACTTTGACATGATTCTTAAAGGGCATCTTGATTTTACTTTAATCAAAAAACAATTCAGGTTTCTTACCTTTCAAATAAATCATAAAACCGACTGTTTTCAAAACCTCCCATAAATAGCAAGCTTACACTTTCTGCTTTTTAAATTCTTTTCTGTTGTTCTAAAAGTATCATATCAATTTTTTTCTCAAGAAAATAATTTTTCAAAAAACAGACAGACTTGTTTGTATACAATATTTTTATTCATACCTTTGATAAAAAAAAGGAAATCATGAGTTCACCAAGAGAAAGAATACTAGAACGAGCCTCCATTTTATTTCATCATCAAGGTTATAACAGCACAGGTATTAACCAGATTATTAGTGAGGCTAATGTGGCAAAAGCGAGTTTTTACCAACATTTCAAAACAAAGGACGACCTATGTGTCACTTTTCTGAATAGAAGACACGAATCTTGGTTTAATGCACTTTCAGAGTTCACTTCAACATCTGAAAATACCCAAGAAAAAATTGTTGCCGCATTTGACTTTATCATGCACATGAATGAAAAGGAAAACTTTCGAGGTTGTAGTTTTCTCAATATCATGTCTGAAATTTCAAAAGAGCAAGAAAACATTCTTAAGGTAATCCAATCACATAAAAATGATTTGAGAGTGTTTTTTAGTCAGCTCATCGAAGACGAATTGCTGGCAACCCATATTTATCTGCTTTTCGAAAGCTCAATCATAGAAAGTCAATTGTTCGAATCAAACGAAATTATCCATAAATCAAAGGCAATAGTCAAAAGTATCATCTAAATAACTAATCAAATGGAACAGAAACATCCCCTTCCTCCCTTCACGTTGGAGACCGCAAAACAGAAAATTCAAATGGCTGAAGACGCTTGGAACTCACAGAACCCAGAAAAAGTATCTTTGGCGTATACCGTCGACAGTGAATGGCGTAATCGTAGCACGTTTGTCAACGGAAGAGAGGAAATCGTGAAATTCTTAGCTAATAAATGGCAACGAGAATTGAATTACAAACTCAAAAAAGAGTATTGGGCGCATGCAGAAAATAGAATCGCAGTTAGATTTGAATATGAGTATCAAACCAAAGAAGGCAACTGGTTCAGAGCTTATGGAAACGAAAACTGGGAGTTTGATGAAAATGGCTTGATGCAAAAAAGATACGCAAGCATCAACGATCTTGAAATAAACGAGTCTGAAAGACATTTGTAAAATAGCATTCGAGTATTATGGATATTGTTATATTAATTGTAAAAACCTCCTTTAATTCCATTTAAAGGAGGTTTATTTTTTAAAGATAACTAGTTAATGAGTTTTATACATTTGAATACCATTAATACACATTTCTTCGGAACACAGTGTAACAATCTATTTTCATTTCCATATATTTGAATTGTGCAACAAGCATACAAGTATTGCGTCAGGTAGGCTGTTGAGCATATAATAAACTTTTGTACTAAAAAAACACCTTTACCAAGCTCAGAAACATTGGGAATAGTCCCCAAAACAAACTAACACCATGAAAAACTACCTCAACAAATTATTCTACTTCATAGTCTTCATATTAGGTCTAATAGGCGTCTATTTAATTATTTCATACAAACCATTTGCAGATGAAACCAACTTTATTGTTGCCATTATTATCCCTTTTTTGGTAATCATTTTCTACAAGTATTTTAATTCTATACGCATAGCTTTTAAAGTTTTAAAAGCATTGATTGTGGGGCTAGCACTATTTTACTCCTTTATGATGATCTTTCATAGATTTATTTACTTCACAGAAGTGCAAAATAATAGAAAGATTCATGCACAGTCTGCTGTAAATTTTGAAGAAGATAACTTTCAGGCAAGCCTCAAAAAAGCAAAAAAAGAGCATATATTGATATTTTTAGATATTTATACAGGATGGTGTGGACCATGTCTACATTTTAGTAAAACTGTTTTGAAAGATGGAGAAGTTTCACGAGTTTTAAACAGTAAGTTTATCAACTTGAAATATGATGCTGAGGTTGGCGAGGGCATAGAGGTAAACAAAAAATACAATAAAAGGGCTTATCCAAGTTATATTTATCCAACTCTTTTGATTTTAGATAGTGATGGAAATATCAAAGAAGATATTGGTGAAAAGTATGATACCCCCGACATCAAAACAATGCAGGATTTGTTAAAAAAGTACAATTAGTAATAGCTCGACAATACACATGGCGGACTCATATACAGACTTGAAGTATGCTAATTTCAACGAACTTCAATAAAAAACCTCGCTAGTGCTGGCTTCCTAGCCAGTACTTACCAAATCTAAGGATTCTAATCCTGTATTATTAGAAAAATTAAACTCCGTGAAAAGGAGTCGCTGCTGCGAGAAGTTTGCAATAGCTTGGATATTCGCTGGATAGAATCCAGAGAAAAAATGGGTACTGGCGAGGAAGCCAGCATCGGCGTTACGCTCCTGTCTTCTTTTTGCCAAAGTATTCATAACTTTCGTTATGCTTATTACACTTTTAATACTTCTATGACATGAAAAATAATTTCAACATTTGCTTAATTTTTATAGGCTTATTTGCCTTTGCTTGTTCTTCTGAAAAAAACGATAAGAATAACACTGCTTCTGACTCTTTATCAGGATTAGGTATGGTAGATTCCGTAAGTAAAAATCAAGAAGTATTAGAGCCTATGCGTTTTTTTGTATATGCTGATACGATTGATTGGCGTAAGTTTGAAACACAGGTTACAGACACATATCGAAAACAAATCACTGAAAAACTAAAAGTTCACTTTGATTCTTTGGCTTACTATTATGATAATGAATCTTACAAGGAAAAAAAATTCAAAGACTGTTTTCACTTTATGGACTTGAATGCAGATGGGAAATTAGATGTCATTTATGGAGGTTCTAGCGGAAGCGAACCAGATTTAGTTAAAATTTTTCTACACAAAGAAAATCAGTTTGTTCAAGTCTTTGAAGGCTATCAAGAGCTATCAACCTTGATTTTTGATGCAAACAAAAAACTCACTTCTTTTATTCTTCTTGATTTTGGCTGTTGTGGCGAATACATAGAATATGAAACAAAGTATAATGTTGGTGATGATTTTAACATAATATTCAACTACCAAAGAGCAAGAATGGTACGTACTCAAGCACCTAAAACTATATGGAGTACGCCTATTAAATTCATGACACTCAACGATGGTTACGCACTTCGTTCAGAGCCAATGAAAGAAGACACTGCAACTTACATTTACGATGCGATTGGCGAAGGAAATACGGTTACGAAATATCCCAAAAATGCCAAAGGTTTAGCTTGGGCTGAGTACAAAGATAAAAGTAACAGAGTTTGGTGGTTCGTGGAAATGTATCCAGCAGATAACTTAAAAAAGAATCTCATTCATAGACGAGATTCTTTAGTAGCTCCAAGAGCCTTGGGTTGGATGAGTAGTAGGTTTTTGCAAAAACAACCTTGATTTTTACTCCATATTGGTCGTTACATCGACTACGAACTAAAATGGTAAAGAGCGTCACGCCCCCGCTAGTGCTGGCTTCCTAGCCAGTACTTACCAAATCTAAGGATTCTAATCCTTTACTATTAGAATAAAAGCCAACTCCGTAAAAGGAATAGCTTTGGAGAGAAGCTAGCACCAGCGCAAGATCATTTTAACAACTCTATAACATATCAATAACACTTGAGTGACAGCAAGTAGCTAGTAGATTATGGTAATTTTGTCATGTGAACAGTATGAAAATTATCGTATCCTAAACACCTCTTTTATGCCTCGATATTTTGCACATTCTGTTCTATTCAATTTAACAGATAAAAAAATATGAAACAAATCATTTATACACTGACTTTAGCACTGGTTGGAGCAAGTGGGCTGGTATTTGCAAATCATGAACCTGCCAATGAAACTTCCAAAAAGTCCATCTCAAAGCCTCTCACTATTGCAGAAAAGAATGCCGCATTAAAAAAATGGGAAGCAAGCCCTGATGGTGTGATGTTCAAAAAGTGGGAAGCGTCTCCCGCAGGCCAAAAAGTATATGCTGCCGAAGCTAAAATAAGGAAGAACATAGGTGCTTTCTCTAATATGGAGGCCATTGTAACATCTCTTTCTCTCCCAGCAGGCTCAAGATTGGGTTTCGGGATAATGGTCAAAATTAATGGAGAAGATTATATCCTTAGTTTTGGACCAGAAAAGTCTGGCAATAATATTTTGAATACTAACACCGAATTTGAGCAATTGCATAACCTGAAAGTCAAGGACAAAATAATTATAAGAAGCCACAGTGTATCGCATGCACCCAAGTATTCGTATCCAATAGTAGCGGGCGACTATGTAGAACAAGATCATAAAATAATTTATAAACGTGCTCTTCGCCAAGGCGGTTGCTAGGGAGATAAATTAGCTTCTATTTGTTAAGACAAAACGTGAAATACCAAACATGAGTCATCTCTAATTTAGTGATTTAGAGATTGAACGAATGAGTGATTGTGTTAAAATTTGTATGCTAGCAGTAGAGACGCAATGATTGCGTCTTAAGCCGAGTCAAATCTAGCATAGTAGCATCAAAAAAGCGGTCGAAAAATATATTTTTTGACCGCTTTTTTGATGAAAACTTGGAGAACAATCCCAATCTTAAAATTCTGGATGACTCATGTTTAGCTTCAATCTCTCCCCCAAAACCCTTGACTATCCCCACCTCACTACATCAAATTCTCTTTCTTCTGTTTAGCATATTCTGAGGGAGAGACATTATAGGTTTGCTGAAACATTTTTCGGAAATACTTCATGTCTTCAATGCCCACTAGCATAGCAACTTCGGTCACACGAAGGTTGCCGTTGCTCAGCAATTGCGCTGCTCGTTTAAGGCGAATATCTCGAATAAACTCTACCAAAGATTGTCCTGTAATAGATTTGATTTGACGATATATCGCAGACTGGCTCATGCCCATATCCTTCACAAGAGTCTGTACCGTAAATTCTTGATTGGTTAGATTTGCCTCCACTATCGCCATAGCTTTTTCCAATAATGCTTTTGTTTCGTCTGGAATATCTGGCAAACTCGGTTCTAGCAAAATCTGCTTTTGGTAATAGCTACGCAATTGCGAGCGATTTTGAAGAATAGAAGCAATTTTGGCATTCAGAACCAAGGGATTAAATGGCTTTGCCATATATTCATCTGCTCCCATTTCTAAACCTTCCACTTCATGTGTGACTGCTGCACGAGCCGTCAGCAAAAACACAGGAATATGCGAAGTTTTAGGATTTTGTTTGACTTTTTGACAAAGCTCCAACCCATCGCTATTAGGCATCATGATGTCACTGATAATCAAATCGGGTTGCCATTCCAAGGCTTTCTCCCAACCATCTAGTCCGTCAACAGCGGTGGCAACTTCATAACTTACTTCACAAATTTGCTTCAAATACGCTCTTAAATCCTCTTGGTCTTCAACAATCAAGACTTTCGCCGAAAACTTCTCCAAAGGTGCTACAACAGGAATAACCTCCTCTACTGTTGACTTTGTCTCTTCGTAATGCTGTTCAGCTTGGGTGTTTTCGACAAGAGGTTTTTTACTAAAAGGTAATTTTAAGATAAATGTTGTACCCTTAGCAATGGCACTCTCGACTTCTATGCTACCTTTATGAGCTTCTACCAACTGTTTAACCAGTGACAATCCAATCCCTGTTCCTCTAATTTTGAGGGTTTCGGTGTGGGAAGCTTGATAATAAGGGTCAAAGATTTTATCCAATTCATCGACCGACATACCAACCCCAAAGTCTTGGATAGAAATTTGGAGAAAGTTCTTACTTGGTCTACCTCCCTCAAAAACTGCCTCCTCAGAAGAACTACCGACAATTTCTGTTTTCAAAGATATTTTACCTCCCGATGGCGTATATTTAAACGCATTGGATAGCAAGTTGGTCAGAATAATTTCTAATTTACTACTATCAAAAAACAGCTCTACTGTCGTTTGTGGCAAACTCATGGTATAATCAATCGAGGACTCTTGAGCCTTGAGTTTGAAAATCAAAAACACCTCCTCTATCATCGGAATGATATTGCCGAAGGTTGCCAGTATTTTCATATTGCCCGTTTCGGCTTTTCGAAAATCGAGCAATTGATTAACCAAATCCAGTAATTTTCTGGTTTGTTGTAAAATCAGCATTATTTTGTCCTTTTTCTCATGTTCTGTAGAAGCCAACTCTTCAATTGGCCCCAAAATCAAGGTTAGTGGCGTTCGTAATTCATGTGAAACATTGGTAAAAAAACGAAGTTTGAGATCGGTCAAAGTCTTTTCTTGATCTGCTTTGTATTTTTCCATCAAGACATCATTTTTCAAAGCCTGTTTTGCTAATGTTGCCTTTTGGTATTCTTTGAAAGCAAAAAATAAAATCAAAGCATAAATGAGGAACGCCCACCAAGTTTTGTACCAAGGCGGCAGCACCCGAATTTTGATTTCGGCCGGCTTGGCCGACCATGCCCCTTCCCCATCACTGGTCTTGACCAAGAATGTATATTCACCAGCATCAAGGTTCGAAAAGTTGGCAATACGCTGATTATAATCTGTATAAATCCAGTCGTCGTTTGAGCCTACCAACTTGTAAGCATATTGGTTTTTCTTGGGGTTTTTGTAATTAATACCGACAAATTCTATGGAAAAATAATTTTCATTAGGTTCAATAGTCAGCTCTTTTGTTTCATCCAATGGCTGCGACAAAATCACTCGTCCCTCAAATGGCTCACCTATGTGTACCTCTTTGTTATAGATTCTTAGCGTAGTCAGATGTATTTCAGGCTTTTGATTACTTGGCTGAATCTGCTCTGGCTTGAAATAAGTAATACCTTTGATGCCTCCAAAATAAAAATAGCCTCCTTTATCTTGGCAAACAGCGCCAATTTTGAAAGAGTTACTTTGTAGCCCATCGCCGACATCATAATGAATCTGTTGGTGATTTTGCGTATTAAGCCTCATCAAGCCATCGCCACCTAGCCACAGGTATCCCTGACGATCAAATATCAGCGATTCGATATTTGAATAACCAATATCCCATCGCTCGACTGTACCTTGAGGAGAGATTTTATTCAGTCCTGCCCCAATCGTACCAACCCACAAATTGCCTTTTGAATCCTTGACCAATGGCCAAGCATAGTTTCCACTCAAGCTATTGGGATTGTTCTTTTCATATTGATAATTGTTGACCAAGGTCATCGCTGTTGCCGAGATTTTGAGTTTTAGAACTCCTTTATCGCGTGAGCTCACCCAAAGATGGTCTGTGTTGGGCTCATACAACAAATAGGTACATTGTCTGGCAGGAAAATTATTAACATCAAGCGAATATTGCTGTAATAGCTTCCCTGTTTTATCAAAACGCAAAAGACCTCGTTCAAAAGTCGCTACCCAAATTGTACCAAACCGATCTTCCAAAATTCTTTCTACGCTTGTTCCGTAAAAAGAAAGGTTGGCATTCACATCCGTAAGTACTTTTCGATTGTTTCCATTAAAAATTATCAACCCACGATAGCGAGTTCCTACCCACAGGGTACCATCTTTTTGTTGATAAAAAGCAGAAACATCCACTCCTGACCCATCGCCATTGATAGGAGTATGAGCAAAATTTTGAAAGGTATGATTTTGAAGATGATATTTAGAAAATCCATTTCTTGTACCTATCCAAAGATGTTGTTGATCTTGATCGGTAAGTACGGCATTAATGTAGTTACTAGGCAATGAGGAAGCGGTTCCAAATTGGCGTTGAATCACAAAAAAGGGTTTTCTTTTAAGGTCTACTTTATTGAGCCCTCCCGAAGATGCTGCTAGCCAAAGATTATGGTATTTATCTTCTAAAATCTGATGTACTCTCCCTGAATTAATGCTGTACGAGTCTCCATCTGTTGGGAAAAAACTTTGCATGCTATTTCTCCAAACAGTCAATAGAGCAGGCTCTGTACTTGTTGGAATCCCTGCCCAATAGTATAAACCATGATTTGTTCCTACCCATAGATGCTGGAAAGAATCCACAAAGACACTACCTATTTCTGAAAACTGCTGTATTAATGTTGTATGATAAACCCGGTTTCTTTTTTCTTGTTTATTCGCAAAAAATAATTCAAACTGTGTTCCTATCCACAGATTATCGAGGTTATCGACCCACAAAGCAGAAATTTTATGATTCGTAAAAAGTGTCGGAGTTGGCATAGACTGTTTAGGAGCTAAATGCCACAGCCCATGACTAATTGTACCAATCCAAATAGAACCATCACGCTCACGTGCCATCGAGGATACCCCATACTGTGTGGTACCATGTATTGCTATTTGACGGATAGAAACCAATAATTCATTTTTAAATTCCAACATGAACAAGCCCATGGTACGAGTGCCCACCCAAACCCTTCCAAAAGAGTCGCTGGAAATGGATAGAACATTACTAACACGAAGTTTTTCAAGCGTATTTTGGTCTACCCCACTACCTTCTCGTTCGGCAACATTGATAAATTTATCGTGATGCTTATCCCAAAAACTTAATCCTGCGCTTCCTGATGCCACCCATAATCGCTTGTGGGCATCGAGGTGCATAGCCACTACTCTATTGCTGGGCAAACCGTTGTGTGGATTGACTGGCAGGTCATAGTTTTTGAGCGAATAGCCGTCATATTTTGATACCCCATTGTTGGTACCCACCCATATATACCCCGTACTATCTGACACAATACAGTTAGCATCGCTATGTGGTAGCCCATCGTTAACAGTAATATGTTCGAAGCGATATTTATGGATATTCTCCTGCGACTTGCTTGAGAATACTTCACAAAACAATAGTAGTGTAATTAGTAATCGTATAATTTTCTTCATGGTTTAAAGCAATCATTAAGATCTTAACTATGGTAAAACACTATGCTCTTACGTATCTATAAGTAAATTCAATCATAATATTACTCCATTAGAAAAATTCAATTGCAAAATAATCAAAAACCTCCCCTATTAACCTCAAAGGCTTAAACTGACCCTGTTTTTAAACGAATTTCACCCTACATTAGACCATTTTTTCTCCCCATTTTTGCATTATTCAAATATATTATTGTAAAAACACGAAAGCTCTTTTCTGTTTAACCAACCTATTTCATTCCAAACCTTTTTCCGTTTTATCAAACCCTATAATTATGATCAAACTTTTACGAAAACCTCAATTCCTCAGGTTTCCCCCCTCCTCATTTTGGTTGATGGTGCTCTTGAGTGGTTATCCTCTAAGCCATACCACTCAAGCACAAAACACTACCGAAAACACACAATCTTCCAATTCTACTTTACGTACTATTTTGGTAACAGACGACAATGATGAAGTGTTGGAAAATGTGAGTCTTAAAAACAGTAGAACAGGAATGTTTGCGACTACATCAAGTAATGGTATTGCCACCATTGATGCGCAAATTGGTGACAAAATTGGGATTTACTGTATGGGGACTTTTCTAAAAGAAATTTCGATAAAAGATATTTCTGAAAGAGTTATTTTGAGTAGTCAAAACCCTGCTGTTGCTCGTATCAAACCTATTCGTGGACTTTTCAACCAGTCTCTCAAAGCAGAACTAAGTACTGGTTCGTCGCAAGCAATTTACAACAAAGATATTCAAAAAATGCCTGCTACGTCGATACTCAATACCTTAGTGGGTAGACTTGCAGGTACCAGTACATTCCAGTTTTCGGGACAACCAGGAAGCGATGGTATTTCATTCGGACTTCGCGGGCAGGGTCCGTTAGTTATCATCGATGGTATTCCGAGACAGCTTACCATTTTTGATTTGGAAGAAATCGAATCAATCACCGTACACAAGGATGCTTTATCCAATGCCATGCTTGGCGTGCGCAGCAATGGTGGTGCCTTGGTAATCAATACTCGTAAAGGCTCGGCTTCAAATGCTAAAATGTCATTTACAGCGCAAACAGCGATTCAACAACCCTTGAAATTCCCAAAGGGATTGGACGCCTATAATTATGCCAAACTCTATAACGAAGCACGTGTAAACGACGGACTGACTCCTGTTTATTCTGATGCAGCTTTACAGGCTTATGCGACCAACTCAGATCCTTACAACTATCCGAATGTCAACTGGCGTGATGCTACGCTAGAGCCATCTTCACGTATGGATCGCTATACTTTTAGTGCTACAGGAGGAAATAATTTTTCGAAATACTTTATTTCGTTTGACCATATCAACCAAACGGGGCTTTTGAAAAAAAATACCACTACCCCTTACAATACCAATAATAACTTTAAATCATATACCATACGTTCGAATGTTGATTTACAGCTAAATTCCAAGCTTTCGGGCGGTATTTATCTCTTGGGTCGTATTCTGAATGGTAATGATGCAGGTGCTGGGACAAGCAATATTTTGAATAGTATTCTCAACACGCCTAACAATGCCTATCCTGTGTACAATCCTAATGGTTCGTACGGTGGTAATCAGCAGTTTCAAAACAATATCTTAGCACAGACTATTGGTTCTGGATACCAACAAAACTTCAAAAGAGATATGTTGGCTGACTTTTACCTGAAAAGAACGCTCGACGAAATCGCTTCTGGCATGTGGATAAAAGCCGTGGGCTCCTATTATGCTACGCTTTCAGAAAACGTAGTACGTAACAAAACCTTTGCTGTTTTCCAGAGAAATGTATCCGCCACTGGACAAGAATCTTATCAACAGTTTGGAGTAAATGGCGACCAAAGCAACTATAACTACATGGATTACCAAGGACGCTCTGACTATTTGGAAGTGTCTTTGGGTTATGACAAAAACAAAGGAAATCATGGTGTAAATGCTGTATTATTGGCTAATCGTCAAAACTCCGTTTCAGGCTCTGATTTACCTTATACGATTACAGGCTTAGCAGGACGCATGGGATATAATTACAAACAAAAATATATCCTAGACCTTGCTTTCGGCTTGAATGGCTCAAATAGATACCCTACTGGAGGTTCAACCAAATATGGTTTTTTCCCAGCAGTAGGTTTGGCTTGGAATATTTCGAAGGAAGATTTCCTACAATCTCAAGCATGGATTTCTTATTTGAAATTATATGCTAGTTATGGTAAAAATGGTAACGATAACCCTGGTTATTTTAGCTATATCCAACGTTATTTTGATAATACTGGCGCCGTTTTCGGTACAGGGGCAGGGGGCAATACAGGGGTTACAGAAGAGCCACTGGCGAATCCTAATATCAGCTTCGAAAAATCTAAAAAACTCAATATTGGGCTTACAGGAGCTTTATTTGATAATTCTTTAGGCTTTACCGTCGAATATTACAATATGCAATATTATGATTTGTTGATTCAACGTGGTCGCAATTCTAGCATATTAGGAAATGTTTATCCAAATGAAAATATTGGTAAGAATCAATATACAGGAATTGACTTACAGTTGAATTGGCAAAAAAGTACCTCGATAGGTGATTTTTATGCTACTGCAAATGCAGGCTTCCAAAACTCAAAAGTGATTTATATCGACGAAGTGACACAGCCTTATCCGTGGATGTATCGCACTGGAGAAAGAGTTGGACAACTTTTCGGATTTATTTCAGACGGTTTTTATCAAACCACTGCCGAACTACAATCACGTGCTACAACGGTTGGCTATCAGCCGCAATTAGGGGATCTCAAATACAAAGATTTGAACAATGATGGCGTAATCAATCAGCTTGATGTGGCGCCAATCGGACCACAAAGCCCATACATTACCTTCGGGTCAACATTAGGATATTCGCGAAAAGGATTTGACTTCTCTGTGTTGGTGCAGGGCGTGGCTAACCGAGTAATTGTGGCCAATGCCAATTCGATGTTGGCTTTCCAGAATGGAGGTTTTGGACAAGCATTCGAACAACACCTCGACCGCTGGACTCCTACCAATCCAAACGCTTCGTACCCTCGTCTGTGGCTTGGTACAAACACTAATAACCAATTAGTTTCTACTTTTTGGGCACGCTCAGGGGATTATGTTCGCTTGAAAAATATCGAATTGGGATATACCCTTCCTAGTAAGCTTTGTAAAAATATCAAAGTGCAGGGAATTCGTGTTTTCGCGAACGCAACCAACCTTGTGACATTTAATGCCGACAAATACCTTGACCCTGAGGGCTTTTCGAGCAACTATCCTATTCAGCGAGTATTCAATTTTGGTGTAAATCTCAAATTGTAAAATGGCTTTTATCAAGCTTAAAATTTTCAGAAAAAATGATTTCTAAAAAATATATATCATCCTTTATTTTGGCTACAGCACTAACTTTTGCGGCTTGCGAAAGGGTAGAAACTGAGCCTCGTGATTGGATTCTTGACACTTTGGTTTGGGACGACAAAGATAAAAATGCTACCGTAGCCGTCTTTTTCCTCAACAACATTTACAGTTATATCCCAGATGGTTTTAATAGAATAAATGGACTGGGTGGTGACTTTCTGGAAACAGGTACAGACGATGCCATTCCGTCTAGAACCAATCGCCAAGCAGAATATTATACCAATGGGTTAATTAGTACAGTGAACAACCCCGACCCTTATTGGGGTACTTCGTATGCGGGTATTCGTCGTGTCAATATCTTTTTGAGTAATATCGACAAAGTGCCAGCCGACCCAAACAGTATTACTATCTGGAAAGCCGAAGCGCGTTATATTCGTGCGTTATTGTATTTTGAATTGGTAAAACGTTATGGTGGTGTGCCATTAATTGGTGACCGAGTATTTACCATCCAAGATGATTTGTCGATTCCTCGTAATACCTACGAAGAATGTATCAACTACATCGTTTCAGAATGTGATGCCGTAAAAGGTACACTTACACCAGAACCTGTTTCGGATAGTAACTGGGGAAAAATTCCAAGAGGAGCTACGATTGCACTCAAAGCTCGTGCACTATTATATGCTGCTAGCCCGCTATTTAATGGTGGAGGCATCAGCACCAATGCCAACCTCAAAGCATTAATGGGCTATCCGACGTATGACGTTAACCGTTGGCAAAAAGCCTTAGATGCTGCCAACGAATTGATTGGACTCAACTATTATGCTTTGCAGACTTCTTTTTCTGGTGTTTTTACCACTAAAAAGAATACCGAAATCATTCTTGCCAAACAGTCAGGAAATAACTTTCTTATTGAAAACTACAACGCCCCAGTCGGCTTCGGTTCGCCCGCTGCAAGTCTGGGCTTGACGAGTCCTTCGCAAAACTTAGTTGATGCTTTTCCTACGATTACTGGACTAGATATTACCAATGCTCAATCAGGTTACGACCCACAAAACCCTTATGCCAACCGTGACCCTCGCTTGGCTTTGACAGTATTTTTCAATGGTCAAACTTGGTTGCGTAGAGCAGTGGAAACTTTCGAAGGCGGTTTGGACAAGCCAGGAGGTATTGCCGTTCAAACACGTACAGGCTATTACCTACGTAAGTTTATGGCAGATTTTTCTAACAATACTACCTATACAAACCAGAGCCATAACTTCCCATTATTCAGATACTCGGAGATACTGTTGAACGCAGCCGAAGCCCTAAATGAGTTAGGCCGTACCACAGAAGCCGTCACTAGAATCATTGATATTCGTAAAAGAGCAGGAATCCGAGCAGGCACCGACAATCGCTACGGTATCAAAGCGGGTATTTCACAAACCGAAATGCGTGCGCTTATCCAAAATGAAAGACGTATTGAATTAGCCTTTGAAGAACATCGTTTTTGGGATATTCGTCGCTGGAAAATAGCAGAAACTGCGACAAGTGGTTCGCTAAAAGGAATGAAAATCGTAAAAAACACTAATGCAACATTGACTTTTACGCCATTTGTAGTGTCGACGATGAAGTTTTCGAACAAACTATACAGTATGCCTTTACCGTATGACGAAACGCTAAAAAACAATAAGCTTATTCAAAACGAAGGCTGGTAAGTAAGAATGCGGAATGATGAGTTGTGAATTATGAATGTATTTTTTAATAATCAATCCTTTACACTCAAAATCCACTGGACCTTATTGTGCTGCAAGCCGAATGCCCATAGCTGAAAGCCGAAAGCTTAATAATTAAATCTCATTTTGCACGATTACTTCATTGTTATGAACAACAAATTCATGGCTTCAATTCCATCTGAAAACCCTCATGTTTTTATGAAAAAAATACTTTATATATGGATTTCTATTGTTACGCTCATGGCACAAAATGCCCTTGCTCAAGGTCAGGCTGTGTCGGGAGTAGTGACAGGAGGCAAGGAAGCACTGCCAGGCGTGGCAGTCTTCGAAAAAGGGCGAAACACCAACGGTACGCTCACCGACGCAAAAGGTTTTTTTAAAATTACTTTAAAAGGACAAAGCAATACACTCGTATTTCGTTCGCTTGGTTTCAAACAACAAGAAATTAGTGTAGCTGGTCGCTCAACTGTCAATGTCACCCTTGAAGACGAAGACAAATCGCTCGATGAAGTTGTGGTAATTGGGTACGGACAGCAGAAAAAAATCACCTTGACAGGTTCTGTAAGTTCAGTGTCAGGTCGTGAAATCCGTGAAAACCCTTCTGCAAGTTTGCAAAATGCTTTGGCAGGTAAACTTCCAGGGTTTTTCTCGCAACAACCTTCTGGTCGTCCAGGTGCCGATGGCGCAAGTTTTTATATTCGAGGGGTAAGTTCTTATAATGGCAACAACCGCCCTTTGATTATTGTAGATGATGTTGAGTATTCGTATGACCAATTTGCTCGTATTGACCCTAACGAAATCGAAAATCTCTCGATCTTGAAAGATGCTTCAACAACGGCAATCTATGGCGTTCGTGGTGCTAATGGCGTAATTGTAGTTTCGACAAGAAGAGGTAAAGAAGGTCCTCCGCAAATCTCAATGCGTGCTGAAATGGCACTTTCTCAGCCTACGATTATTCCAAACTATTTGGATGCTTACGAGAGTGCAAAAATGTACAACCAAGCTCAAATTAACGACAATAGCGTAAACCCAAGCCCATCGTTTAAACCACGTTGGAGTGACCAAGATTTGGAATTATTCAAAAATGGCAAAGATCCTTATGGTCACCCAAATGTCAACTGGAAAGATGTTTTGTTCAAACAGTTTTCAAAACAATATCGTGGAAACCTAGACTTATCAGGCGGTACACAAAAGGTAAAATACTTTGTTTCGGTAGGTTATTTGTACCAAGATGGGATGCTCAAAGATTTTGGTCAAGACCAAGGGGTAAATAGTAATTATTTTCACCAACGTTATAACTATCGTTCAAACTTGGATATGTCGGTTACCAAATCACTTGATTTGAGATTGGATTTGTATGGCAATTTTGGACAAGTAAATACCCCACAAGTAGGTAGTCCATTTGGCTACAATGACTTGTTTTATGATTACAGTAGTTTCTTGACTTTAGCACCATTTGCTTATCCTGTGTATAACCCAGATGGTTCGTTGGGTTACAGTACTTGGATTAGAAACGAAAATCCAAGCTACAACGTCAACAATGTAGTGGGACGTTTGAAGTACTATGGTTATAACCAAACCAATGAAAGTAACATCAACTTCATTGGTTCAGCGAAGCAAAAATTAGATTTCCTTACCAAAGGCTTGTTTGTCCAAGGTCGTATCTCGTTTACGAGTAACTATGGCTACGGACGTAGCATGACCCGCGACCAGTTTCCATCATTTATATATAATTCAGCCACAGATACCTACGAGGCTCGCGACCCCAATGTGTATCGTGTGCGTCGTTTCTTTTTAGGATATGATGCCAGAAGTACTTCGCGAGTTTTGAATATGCAATTGATGGTTAACTACGACCGTACTTTTGATTCAAAACACCATGTGTATGCCTTAGGTCTATTTAACCGTAACTCAACAGAAGCGTCCAGTAGCAATGCCGTGTATAATTTTATTCCAAACAACTTCCAAGGGTATTCTGGTCGTGTGGGATATGATTACAAAAATCGTTATCTGGTACAATTCAATGTGGCTTACAATGGTTCTGACCGTTTTGTAAGAGACAAAAGATTTGGGCTTTTACCAGCAGTTTCGGCAGGTTGGAATATTTCAGAAGAACCATTTTATAAAAATTCATTTCCAAAATTCATGGATTTGTTGAAAATCAGAGGTTCGTATGGGATTGTAGGTAACGACGCCATCGGAAGTAGCTTTTCTTATTATTACCAACAAAATTATTCAAACGGTAACGGGGTAGTTGCTCCAAATTTTGGCTATTCAAGCAACTCCTATAGTGGTGTGGTAGAAGGTACGCTTGCCAACAACGAAGTAACGTGGGAAAAAGAGAAAAAACTAGATTTAGCGATCGAGTTTGGATTGTTTAATAGTAATGTGACAGGTAGTTTCAACTACTTTGATAATAATCGATATGATATTTTGACCACTCGTGGTACAGTATCAGCCATTTTTGGGCAAGGTCTTCCTCCTGTAAACATGGGAAAAGTAAACAACCGAGGTTATGAAATCGAGTTGGGCTATCAAAGTCCTACCAAAGGAGGCTTCTCGTATTATATTAAGGGAAATTATTCGGTAGCCAAAAACAAAATTGTCTTCCAAGATGAACCAAGCTCTTTGTATCCATACCAAATGTACACAGGCAACAGCATTGGTCAAATGAGAGCCTACACCTTTATAGGTTACTACAAAAATGCCGATGATATCGCCAACAGCCCCAAAACAGCTGTACCAGTACAACCAGGTGATTTGAAATATGCCGACTTGAATGGCGATGGCAAAATAGATGGCTTTGATATGTCGGTAACTGGAAATCCAAACACCCCAAATACTGTTTATGGTATCAACTTGGGTGTCCGCTATAAGGCAATCAGCATCAGTGCCAACTTCCAAGGAGCACGTAACTTTAGTGTAAGAGGTACAGCAGAATCTATCCGTGCATTCTCGTCAAACCTAACTGAGGTACACAAATACGCATGGACTCCAGAGTTAGGCGACAATGCCAAATACCCTCGTTTGACCTTGCTCGGCGGTATTAGTGACCCAACGGCTTATCCATCAACATTCTGGTTGATTCCAGGGGATTATTTACGATTGAGAAATGCACAAATCAACTTCGACTTACCAAGTAGTTTGACCAAAGGATTGGGTATTCAGCAAGCAAGAATTTATGTAAACGGCTCTAACTTACTGACCTTCACAAGCCTCGACAAACTGTATCAACTTGACCCAGAAATTTCATCGGGTACCGACCGTGTGAGTTATCCTCCACAAAGGTTAATCAACTTTGGTATTAGTGCTACTTTCTAAGGTATTCAACTCATTGATTTTAGTTTATGAAAAAAATATTATTACTCGCATGTGTCATAGGGCTTACCTCCTGCTTTTCGTCGGATGATTTCCTTGACCCCAAAACTACAGCATTGACCGAGGAAACGGTTTTTTCTGATAGTACACGTACAGTAGCTTTTTTGTATCGAATTTATAGCGATATTGGTTTTAGTTATACAAAAGGTCGTTGGGATTCTCATGGCAATACCGAAGAAGCCACCGACGACGCAGAATATCGTTATTCGGGCACAGGACAAAAAGCCGTAATTCTTTACAGTGGTACAGTGAGCCCGACCAACTTCCCATTTTTTGAGTTTTGGTCAACACCCTATAACAATATCCGTAGGGTCAATTTATTGTTGGAAAAACTTCCCAATGCTCCACTTTCAGCACCCATGAAAGCTCAAATGGTTGCAGAGGCACGATTTTTACGTGCTTGGTACTATCATTGGCTATTGATTAGCTTTGGAGGTGTGCCATTGGTAGGTGACAAAGTATATGACATTACCGACTTTATCAATTTACCACGTAATTCGTATGCTGATTGTGTGAGTTATTTAGTAAAAGAATTAGACGAAGCGGCAGCAGTTTTACCAAAAAGCACTGATTATTCTGAGCAAAATTATGGTAAAGCTACTCGTGGCGCTTGTTTAGCACTCAAATCTCGTATTTTGTTGTATGCAGCAAGCCCATTGTTCAATGGTGGTGCCGAAACGCAAAATGCGGACCTTGCCAAAATCGTGAGCAATCCTACGTATGATGTAGCACATTGGCAAAAAGCTGCTGATGCAGCTATGGCAGTAATGAATTCGGGAGAATATTCTTTGTACAAAGACAATACAACTGCGCCTGGTTATGGTTTTTATCAGGTGTTTTTAAATCGTGTAAACCCTGAGTTTATTATTTTCCAAAACCGTTCTGCCAACCGCGACATGGAAGGTTTCTATAATATGCCAACCCGTGGAGGTGCATATAATGCGATGCCTACGCAAAACTTGGTGGATGCTTTCCCAATGAAAAACGGAAAAGCTATTTCAGATGCAAGTTCGGGTTATGACCCAAACAATCCATATAAAAACCGTGACCCTCGTTTTGAATATTCGATTGTCTACAACGAGTCGATGTACTATTTGGCAAGTGCTAATGCACAAAGACAAGTTTTGACTTACGAAAATGCTCCTTCTGATGGCTTTACGCAGGCAGGACAAACAACAGGATACTACAGCCGAAAAATGTGTGATGCCAATATCTCTTCAAACAGTAGTTTTACGACAAACCGTGGTTGGTCGTTAATGCGCTATGCCGAAGTATTGCTCAATTATGCTGAAGCAATCAACGAGACAGGCAAAACTGATTTGGCTTATGCCCCGCTTATTGCGCTTCGTGACCGTGCTGGTATAACAGCGGGAGATGACAAATTGTATGGTTTAAAAGCTAATATGACCAAAGAGCAAATGCGTGAAATCATCCGCAACGAGCGCCGTGTCGAATTGGCTTTTGAAGACCACCGCTGGAATGATATTCGTCGTTGGAAAATTGCCATGGATGTATCAAACGGCTACAACAAACGTATGAGAATTATCAAAAACGCTAACAACACTTACACATATCAAGTAACGGAGTCGATAAGAAGACATAACTTCAGACCCGAAATGTATTTATTACCAATCCCTGACTCGGAAGTACGCAAAGCACCAGCTATGCTCCAAAATCCAGGATGGTAAGAGAAATTTGAGTGATGAGTTTGGAGTGATGAGTGCGGAGTTCTTTTTCAAAACTCAGCACTCTAAACTCGACACTCAGCACTCAAATAATTGACTGATTGGGACTGCACCTATCAAAAGAGTCGTGAACTGATTTTTTCAATTGACGGCTCTTTTGTTTTTTTGAATATTTTAACCCCTTATTTTTCTTAAAATACGCCCTTCCTGTGCCAGAGATTCGAAGTAGCTTTACGACAGTTAAAAAACTTTTTTACTCATTTTATTCATTACATTATTTATGAAAAACTTTCGCATTGCGTTAACCTATGCTCTAATCCTTTTGACAACACTGACTTTTGCGCAATCTGCCCAAAACAAAAAGCTCTTTAAACAAGCATTCTCTGAGGCAGCCGAACAATATAAAGTTTTAGCCCAAAATCTTCCTGCTGATAAATTCCCGAAAACGTATTTCCCCAAATCAAATAAATATGAATGGAGTGGCTCAGGTTGGTGGTGCAGTGGTTTTTACCCTGGTTCTTTGTTGTACATATACGAACAAACCAAAGATCAAGCTACATTGACCGAAGCAAATCGTATTTTGAAGGTATTAGAAAAAGAAAAATTCAATACCTCTACCCACGACTTGGGATTTATGATGTTTTGTAGCTTTGGTAATGCCAAAGACATTGACCCAAAACCTGAATACAAAGATATTTTGATTCAAAGTGCTAAATCGTTGGCTTCGCGTTTTGACCCAAAAGTGGGCTGTATCAAGTCGTGGGATAGCAACAAAAATGAGTACTTGGTGATTATCGACAACATGATGAATTTGGAGTTGCTTTTCTGGGCTACGAAAGTCACTGGCGATTCTAGCTATTACAAGATTGCGGTGACACATGCCAATACAACCATGAAAAACCACTTTCGCCCAGACTACAGTTCTTACCATGTAATCAACTACAATGCAACAACAGGAGAAGTTCAGCAAAAAAGAACCGCACAAGGTTTCGCTGACGAATCGGCATGGGCACGTGGACAAGCATGGGGACTTTATGGATATACGGTCATGTTTCGTGAAACCAAAAATCCTATTTACTTAAAACAGGCGCAAAACATTGCTAAATTTATCATGAGCAATCCCAATATGCCTGCGGATAAGATTCCTTACTGGGACTACAATGCACCCAATATTCCTAACGCTTTAAGAGACGCATCGGCGGCTTCAGTGACTGCCTCCGCACTTTTGGAACTTGCCAAATACAGTACGCCAAAGCTCAATAAAGCCTATTTCAAGGAAGCAGAAACGATTTTGGTCAATCTTTCAAAAGCGCCTTACCATGCAGCACAAGGCAAAAATGGTGGCTTTATCATCGAACATTGTGTGGGACATATTCCGCAAAATACGGAAATCGATGTACCGCTTACTTATGCGGATTATTATTATTTGGAAGGAATGAAAAGATATTTGGCTTGGAAATAAGCCTTAGAGAAAACCCTCTATGAAAATCAAAAACCTCATTTTTGCCACTTTAGTACTGTCTAGTTGTACAGGAATGGCTCAAGAAAAACCCAAAGACGCTTATCAGTTAGTCTGGGCAGATGAATTTAATCAGGACGGTGCTCCCAATCCCAACAATTGGAACTACGAAAAAGGCTTTGTACGCAACGAAGAACTACAATGGTATCAACCCGATAATGCTCGTTGTGAAAATGGTCTATTAATCATTGAGGCAAAAAAGGTGAATCTTCCCAACCCCAATTACAAAGCTGGCAGTAAATCTTGGAGAGAAAATCGTCCCAATATCGAGTACACTTCCTCGTGTTTAATCACCCAAGGAAAACAACAATGGCAATATGGACGATTTGAAATACGTGCTAAAATTGACATTCGTTTGGGCTTGTGGCCAGCATGGTGGACTTTGGGTGTTCAAAAGCCATGGCCAGCTAACGGCGAAATCGATATCATGGAATTTTACAGAGGCAAAATACTGGCTAATATCGCTTGTTTGGGGACCAGCAACAAAACCGAATGGCATAGCAAAACCCAAAGCGTAGATAGTACATGGGCAAGCCAGTTTCATACTTGGCGCATGGATTGGGACGAGGAACATATTGCACTATACGTCGATGACCAATTGATGATTAGCACGCCCCTCTCCCAACTCGAAAATAAAGATGGAAGTGGGTTTAATCCCTTCAAACAACCACACTACATGCTATTTGATTTGGCCATTGGCGGACAAAATGGTGGCGACCCAAGCAATACCACTTTCCCTAATCGCTTTGAGGTAGACTATGTAAGAGTATATCAAAAAAAGTAGAATTGCCTAACCTGCTGGGAGGCGCAGATTATCGCGCCTCCTTGATTTTTGAATCATCATTGTTTTATGAAAAAACCGTATCTTGCCTACACCATTTCATCTCTTGAACGCTATGAAACTCATCAAACACATTACCTCTCTTCTGAAAAAAATACAAATTTCCCTTATCGAAAAGGGAGCCTATTTCCTTACTGAAGCCATTATCATCATTGTTTCAATCACCATAAGTTTGTGGGTAAATAATTGGAGTGAGGATAATAAAAATGAGGAGATTGCACAAAATTTCCTGAAAAGTATTTCAAGAGATTTGACACATGATTTGCTGGAAATGAAGGAAGACTCTGCTTCTATTAGCCGTCAACTTCTGTGCGCGACCTTTATCAGAACACTTCCTCTTCATCCCGAAATCACCCAAGATAGTATATCATCATTTCTAAAATCAAATGCTACTCTTTTTTACACAACGACCCTAATTAGCCCCAACAATGGCAACTATGAAGCTGCCAAAAGTGCTGGATATTTTCGTCTTCTCAAAAACAAAGCCTTGCTAAACGATATTACCGACTTATATGAGGAACGCTTCACTTGGTTGACTCGTCTGGAGTTAGAATATTTGAGCTACAAACGTAAAAACCTAGACGAATGGTCGCTCAGCCAACCCAATGTAGACTTATCAGAAAATGATATTGACCATAAAGTTTCGCATTCTTTTATAAACCCAGCAATTTTAAAAATCCCCTATCTTCAAAAATATAGTTTCTATGCCTCAAGAAGTCTATCTGAGTTAAGAAATCAGTATGGAGTTATTATTGAACATACACAAAGGATATTGAAGGAAATTGAGGAGGAAAATAAATAGTGATAACCTTTAAAATTCTGAAAATCTATGCACAAAATCGTTTTACATCTTATTCTAATTTTATTGACAGAATCAGCAATAAGTCAATCCCTAACGACTGATAGTACTTTTTATGCTCCTTCTGAAATACGTAAAAACCCCTTGAAAGTTAAAGTGCTATCTTTAAAACAACAAAATCTCAAAAGTATTCCCAAAGAGATTTTTAGCTGCCTGTATTTAGAAAAATTAAGTTTAGAGAACAACGACATTGGTGAAATACCCATGGAAATAAAGTATTTACAACGTCTAAAATCGCTTAATCTCAAAGGAAATCGGATTAGCAAAGTTTCAAACACCATTGAAAAACTTCCTAAACTCAACTATTTGAATCTAAGCCATAATAACCTTACAGAACTACCAGCTACGATTTTAAAACTTCTCTACTTAGAAACATTAGATGTTCATCAAAATAAATTAACATCCTTTAAGATTCCATTCAACTCCATAAACCTTAAGGTATTAAACTACAGTCATAATCACTTATCGGACATAAAGACCTTCATAATTCCTCCAGATATAAAGCTTACGCATTTGTATTTAAGAGGTAATCAACTAAAGGAAGTCCCAGAAGATATAATTTTCACTCAAAGTCTGCAAGAAATTGATTTTTCGAATAATCAACTCGAATTAGTGGATGAAGATATTTACCTGATATCAAATTTAGAAAGCTTAAAACTTGGGAAAAACCGCATTAAAGTCTTACCTGAATTACCCAAATCTTCGCATCTGAGATATTTAGATTTGAGTGAAAACCCTTTAATGAAATTTCAAATAAGGAATTTTAATAAGATAGCATTAATCCCAACAATTCTATTTCAAAGGTATTTACCTCATTGGGAATATGAAGACGAAGATTGAACAAAGTACTACCAAAATTCTGGCAATGCTAAGATGAAGTATTAAAAATAAAAGGCAATTTTGTTAGAAAAGGCTAAACAAAATCTATTCACGACAAACCAACACCATCCGTCATGACAAATCGAGAAGCAATTATTCAAAACTATATCGATGGATATAATCAATTTGATATAGACCAAATGGTGAAAGATTTTGATATCAATATTGTATTTGAAAACATCCAAAACGGTAAAACAAATCTAGTGCTAAATGGCTTGAGCGAATTTAGACAACAAGCTGAAACAGCAAAAGCCTATTTCTCAGAAAGAACACAAACCATTACTGCTATTACCCACCTCGAGCATACTACAGAGGTTGAGATACAGTATGTAGCAACCCTTGGCATGGATTTTCCTAATGGATTACAAAAAGGACAAGTACTACAATTATCTGGAAAATCCATATTTGAGTTTAAAGGAGATACTATTACCCAATTGACGGATATTAGTTGATATCAGCAGCCTATTATTTTCTTTCAAATGCTGGGAAACATAGTGTTCCACCATTTGAAAGAAAATAATAGTGATAGTACAATATCATTGTTAAATCAAATTCAGAAACCTTACTTCAAGTAAAATTTAGGGATTGGATACGCTATAACTTTATCGATTAGATTGTGATAAGTTGGGAGTATCTGTCCTGTATTTTTACAATCTTGCATCCATTTCATGTAATCATCGTATCTTGGATCACCTGTAAATTTTAATAACAATAGTCTTCGTACAATCCAAGAACGATAATCCCCTTGAATTTTATTAAGGTTTCCAAGGTATTCTTCAAATAATCCTACATAACCTACACCCTCTTGGTAAGGTGGTTCATATTTATAAAATTCTGGGCCAATCGAGTAAATATCAGGATATTTTTCACAAAAAGGCTTTACTTTCTGTTCCATGAATTCTATTAGGAACTCTGCTAACAAATCAATTTGTTCATCAACAAAAAATTCTACTACCTCCCCCTTAAATAAGGGCCTCTCATTGTTTCTATAAACTCATACCTTTCTTTTATATATTTTGCGGAATATGGTTCTTTAGTGAATTTATCAACTTCTCCATTATAAACAATGTCAATTACAGCCTTCTCCAGATGGTTATATCTAAGGACAGTAAAAACGGCTTGAATCTCAATCGTTCCGTAATTATTAAAATTAAACATGATTTGACAACGAAGGTCATCATCTGATTTAACAATACTACCGTTTTGCTTTATGGTAATTCCATGCTCGTCCAAATAAGGCTTCATCACCTTTTTAAGCCCATCAATCAAATATTTCTTTGTCATTGTTTTCGGAGGTAGTTTTTAATGTTTCAGTAGGTGAGCTACTCTATGCGAAGATAATATAGAATTTGTTTTATTGTTCTATGGAACATGTTATCAAGCAGGCAGAGTCACGATTCGTTCTTACTATGAAGTATTTCACATTCTCAACTCACCACACTAAGCTCGGGGTTTATATCAATAAAAGTTCTTATATCACAAAAATCTTGGTTATTGCTTGAGAATCGTTCTATTTCGTTTCATAATTGTAGATATATTTTTCACAAAAACGACCTATTATGATGACTCTGTTAGCAATTTTCTTCCCATTTTTATCTTTCCTATTTAGAGGAAAAATATTAACGGCTATTATTTGTTTAATTTTGCAAGTAACGCTCATTGGCTGGATTCCTGCTGCTATCTGGGCAGTGATTTCACTACAAAATGCCCGTGCCGACAAACGTACCGAACGATTGATTAAAGCGATGAAATACAAATAATTATTCCAGAATAAACTGCCTTTTGTCAGAATTATTAAGGGATAATCTTTTTGTTAAATTGCATCTACAGTTGGTAGTCTTAGAAATGTCTCAGATTGAATAAGCCTCCAGTTTCATATTTGAAATTCTTAAGATTGGCTAGACTGTAATCTACGTCCTTGAATCGGAAAGTTTCATATGAGCCTATAATGCAAAGACTCTATCTTAATCCTAGAATAGTTTAAACAGATATTTCAAGAATTTTTTAAAACCTTTCAAACATATATGATTCCTCAGTTTTATAGCCTATCATATTCTACAGATAAAAGTATAATTGGATATTATCCACAAACAAAAAACAATACGCTATCACTTCTTTATGACTTTAGTGATGAAGCAAGAATGATTTTACGAAATGATACTGGAGTCAATAATCCAATAGAAAAATTTTCAATAACGGTAAACAAACGAGCAAAACTCACGGATGTTCTAGACAATACGTTTTTACCTTCAGGTTTAGTGATAAGTGAAAAATTAAAACTATTGGTTGAGAATCTAAGTTTACCCAACCATCGATTTAATGAAATAGATGTTAAGTATGAAAATGAATCATATAGATATTTTTGGATGAGATACTATTCAGACCTATCTGAATATATAGATTTTAGAAGTTCGATGTTTCAATATGTTGATTTGGAGTACAAAAAATTGGAGGATAAGTTGATTATATCAAAAGAGGATTGTCTTAAGATAGTTAAACAAGCTTCACATGTAAGGCAATTACGACCAAGTCAAATCAGGTTAAAATCAAATTTCCCTAACTATGAATTGTTTTATGATAATATGTTTCATCGAAACATTGTTTCAAATACCTTCATCGAAATAATAAAAAAACATGATATTACAGGTTTTGTCATACACCCGTTAACAGATATCTTACTTTAAGAATCTAAGTAACTAGGTTCCTGTCAATGTGTTGCCTTTGGGATCATATCACACACACATGTTTATAAAAAACCTAGTGTCATACAATATCTAAACAAACCTCCAGATGAAATTGGGCTCTAAATTCAGATTGATTCAAAAGGTCATATCAGTTATTCTAGCTGTATTACTTACGCTTTCTCTTGTACTTATAATATGGAAGTATATGGATATAAGTTTTGAAGAAACTCGAGCAGAAATACTATCAAATCCAATATATGCAAAAGGAGTTATCACCACAAAAAGGTCATATAAGGGAAAGGGGGTTGATATTGGCTATCTTGTGAATGGAAAAAAATATTCCTTAAACACAGGTGTCAAAACAGAGTTCTACAAGCGACATAAAGTTGGTGATTCAGTTGAAATAGTATATTCGAAGAAAAATCCTAATGTTGTATTGTTAAAACATGAGCTAAATGACTAATATTTACCCTAACATTCAAAACCTCAAAACGATACCCATCAAGCTCACGAGCATAGTAATGACGACCTCCAGCAATCAAGCTAAAGAGAATTGAACTATATTTGAATTTCATTAAAAAATGATTACTTATTGCAAAACTCATTAAGGCCTTTTCTAATTCTCACTTTCATCAAACTATTGAACAACTATGTCTATTAACTATATCAAAGGAGATGCAACCGCACCAGCACAATCAGGCAACAAGATTATTGTACATATTTGTAACGACATCGGGGGTTGGGGAAAAGGATTTGTCAAGGCTATATCAAAACGCTGGAAAGAACCAGAACTTCAGTATCGCGCTTGGTATAAATCCCAAGAAAATTTTGACCTCGGACAAGTACAATTTGTCCAAGTAGAAGAAAATCTCTGGGTTGCCAACTTGATAGGTCAACATAAAATCAATAAAGATGAACAAGGGAATCCACCTATTCGCTATGAGGCTGTTTTGGAGGGGCTTCAAAAAGTAAGTGATTTTGCAAAGGCTCAAAATGCCTCAGTACACATGCCAAGAATAGGCTGCGGATTAGCAGGTGGAACCTGGGATCAGATAGAACCTCTGATAATCGCCACACTGATTAATAGTGCAATCTCTGTTTGGGTATACGACTTTTGAAGAAAATTTGAATTAAAAGAAGCAACAATCGAGAAAATGAGCTTGTTTAAAGCAAGCCATATAAACAAAAAAGCCTCTCAAAATTGAGAGGCTTGGTAGTCCGTACGGGAATACACTGAACTACACTTATATATCTAATAATTAACCAATTAGTACTTTCGTAAAGTGCTATGGAGAATAGCCGCAGTTCTTAAGCTGTTACTACTAACGCTTCAAACAAGGGCGTAAACAAAATTATTTTGCCTACATTTTCCTCTTCAGAACTGATGGTATCGACTATTCTCAAGTTAAAATTTGTTCGACCCAACTGAGCCATCACCAGAGCATTGTTTGTATTCAATAATTGGCTTAGTTGCTCATCCTTCCTTTTAATCTGTTCATCCTTATCAATCATTTGTTTTTCTATCCTAGCCAAAATTTCTAAGAGATATTTATTATCCTCATTAGTTACGCTTGTTTTGCTAACTGTTTGTTGTTCCTCATCTCTTTTGGGGCTACTTGATAGAAAAAAACTAACATCAACCTTTAAGTAATCTGCTATTTGCACCAGTGTTTCAAGCTTGAGTGTTCCTCTTTTTAAACTTGTACTCAAACCTTGCTCAGTCATTCCAATTCCTTCAGCTAACTCTTTGAAAGTTCTTCTGTCAGCTATCAATAATTTTTTTACTTTTTCAAGTACTTGAAAATCAGAAACTTTCATATTTATTTTAATTTTGATTAAAAAATATTTGCATCGTAATGCAAAAAAATATACTTTCGTATCAAATACAACACTAAGTAAACGAAAAATGTACATTTAGCGCACAAATAGTGCATATTTTTTTTCATTATACAAGTAAATATTCTAACCATCACAAGTTTATGACAACTCTAGACTTTAGAAATTGGAAGAAAGTTTACGGTCTCTTCCAAGGGAATATTCCGAAAACAGCGCTAAAACGTTACTGCCTACAACATAAGTGGTTTGAAGGGATGAAAGAAAGAACTTGGGGTAATCATTGTGTGTATGATACATTCACACCGATGCAAAAAATGACAATCTGGGAATACCTTAATATGTATCATCCTGACGAAGTGGAAAAGGCAAACGAAGAGATTCAATCCTTACAAGTAGCATAAATATTATATTACCAACCACTAACACCGCAAAGTAGAGCAGTAGGTAGCTCGTGAGGCTCATATCCTCAAGGTCGCAGGTTCGAGTCCTGCCTTTGCTTCTAAACCTTAACATCTTACAGTATGATACCATTACTTCTAGTTCCAGTGTTACTATTTTTCGGAATTCTTGAGTTTTTGTTGTGTACTGTAGACTGGCTTAAGGAACAATTCTCAAAATAGTTTTATCATTCTCACTTTTATCCTTTTACAAACATGAGTACTGTTGAAGTTGAAAACCTCGTTGATTTCTTTGTTAGCGCTATGGCTATGGGCTTTGCCTTTTTTTGTGCCAACTTTGCCTACAGCTGTATTGCTGGAACAAGTTTGGAGGACAAATTAAAAGACTTCGTAGGAGGCGATTTAGAGGATGATCATTAGTATTTTATCGCATTGGAGTGCAGTTTTTTTGAAAGTATTCGTGCCATCATTTATCGTTTTCTTTGCGGTGAGGCACTTTATCGAGAAAAACAAAAGAGACGGGTTTAAATAAGAAAGAGGCTTCATAAATCCATTTGTTTGGATTTATGAATTGAGTGATTAGCTAGACTCCCACATCATTCTGTGGGAGGTTCTTTCTCTGAAGACAATAGGTGTAGAAATAGATTTTAAAGACTACCACACCTTGTGTGGTAGCTTCTTTCCTCACTATGAAAATTATTTTGATTCTTTCTATAGCCCTTGTGGTCATTCTACCGTTCGGGAGAAAAGACCGAAACGTATAGTTAAATAAGTTATGCCCTTTCACGGTGTCAGAATGTAGATTTGGTACGTTCTGTAGGGTTCGAACCCCTCATTGGCAACAAAAGCAAATTGAAGTATCTGCTACAGAAAGTAGTGTGACGACCAAACCTGTGGCGATACTTTGCCCATTTCATAAAATATGAATCTATTTTCACCTAAATCGGCGATTGACACAGACTTCGTAAGGATGCCTAAGACGCTTGAGCAGACAAGCTCAAACGTCTACAAGCGATACCATGCGCTTGCAGAGGAGTTTAATGCCCTACAATATCTAGGTTTGTCAGCAAAGCTTCGCACTCCACATCAAAAGGTTATGGAGGCAATTCTCTATAAGTATTTGCCGATGTTCCGCAAGCTGGTCAATTCATCGACATGGGTTGATACTCAGAGTATTCCATCCATTAACATTACCCGTAGAGAGTTGGCTAGACTTATTTCTTGTGAGACTAGAAACATCTACAACATCCTTGCTAGGCTGTCAAATGCACGTTTTATTGACATTATAGACAACAATTCGACAGGGGGATACACAATCATTCCAAACCTTTATATCGCCTTTGGTGATGTCAATTTGAAGCCTCAGTTGAAGGCTTTGAGTGCCCTACCCAAGGACATCCTAATTACTAAGACGTGGCAAACTTTTCCGATATTAAAAGACAGGATAAATTTAAACAATACATATATAGCAGTAGATGTTGAATCTACCCAAGAAAATTACGGGGAAAGACACAGGGAAATTGACAGGGAAAAAAAGCAAATTGAGCCCTTTGACCTTTCTTTCCAAAAAAATAACCTTGAAAGTTCCACAAATGACAAGGAAAATGAAACCAGTGGCGCCGCCGACACCGATGATGTGGACAACTACTCTAGCGGTAGAGCAGAATACTTCCGCAATCGCCACCTTGGTGGGTTTAAGTCCCCCCTACCCAACAAAACCACCAAACCTGTACAAGAAAAGCCGATTCAGCCACACGAAAAGGCACAATTAATTACAGAATTCTGGAACTATGCCAAAAAGAACCTCTATCCTAAACAGAAGTTTAACGGTGAAACTGAGGTGAAAATCAAGAGATTGATTGGTAGTGATGTATTTGGGCACTTTAACGGAACTGAGAGCTATATCCACTGGAAAACCTTCTGTATGACCAAGATAGCTGAGGTAGATTTGGTTAAAAAGCACAATGAAAAGTACGACCGTGAGGCATACTGGCCACTTAACTACTTCTCGAAAAAGTATCGTGATAGAGGTGGTTTCCTAATCGCCCATGTGTGGCTCAAACGTGAGCAAAAGAAATTCATAGAAGTAAGATTTGAGGACGAATTGGAAAAAGCGAAGAATTCATTAGCATTTGGTATCATACCACGTGGGCAAAAAGGTAAAATCCTTTCGATTAGCGAGTTATCTCTTTACTGGGCTAAGAGAATATCAAAAAGAACGAGTCCAGAAACACTAGAAAAATATTACTCATTCATATCCAATACAAACTTATCATCACAATGGACGAATTAATCAGAACGGCAGAATGGCATATCAAGTACAGAATGCCATCAGGAACAAACATTGCGCTCACTAGCAAAGGAACGCCAATTCAAGTTTATCAAAATAAGTATCTCAACAAGCGAATCGAAAGCGCTGAGAATATGATAAAAAAGTTTCGTGGCTTTGACCTTGCGATTATCTACGCTAAAGAGAAAACGGGTAAAGATTTGGGCGAAATTGCACGATTCGACAAAGAAACAAAAAGATTAGTCTTTTCAACACCACTCTAAAAAACGGGTCACAACACTTAATATCGGGTCACATGAAGGCTTTTGAAAATCCTACAACAATTCCACTCCAGATTAAGAGAAAATACAAAGAAATGCCTCTTTCTGAGCGAAGAAAGCTCTACAGCATCATCAGAGAGGAACTTGGATACGGAGAGAATACAGATAATTCGAATATCCGAAAAATGCTTAGGGGACAAAGGAATGTCACTCCGCAAATTGTCAAACGGCTATCAGATTATCTTGGTCTTTCCAGACAACAGTTTCAGGGTAACATCCAAATGGACATCATGGATATCGTAGGAACAATTAAACCAAATGTACCCCAATCTACACATGAACTACATCATCATCACAAAAGCTAGAGGAATCACATTCGTAAGGCTATCAGACCGTTGGGAGCAACAAGCTAACGTCGATTTTTCCAACCAAGGTAACATTATCAATTTTTCAACCCAACTGAGCGCACAATACTATTCAATCTATTTGAAAGACTCAGAACCCGATTGCAGAAACAAAATCATTCAGCCAGCATCTTTAACTCTTCAACATGGACAATGGATAATTTCAGTCATTTGACGAATAGCCAAGTTATCAAACTACGTGAGGATATTATCTATACTTACGGAAAATACCTTGGATGTATTAACAATACAGAGAAGTCAAAATATTCTGTTCGGCTACAGTTTCTTTGCTTGGATTTAGGTGTTGACTTTTTCTACCTAATTGACAATGGCATCGTAAAATATCTGGCAGAGGAAGAACAAGAGGACATTGACGAAGGAGATAACTCAATCGACTTAGAATCAAATCTTACACCAATAGGACAATGTCACTTCTGCGGTGAAAACCTAAAAGACAAACGAAAAGGAAGCCTCTTTTGCAACTCAAAACATCGTGCTTCCTATCATAATAATCTCAAAAAAAGCGTCCGCTAGTTGCTACCAATTTAAACCAGGAAAACAAGCATTTTTTTCTTCTGTAGATCTTATTTGGTAGCAAAAGTATTGTAACATCACTCAACAGCAATTCATAAATCAAATATTGGTAGCAAAATGGAACTCAAAATCATTAACCTTCGAGATTTGAACAGTCGGGAAAATCAGGATATCGTTGAAATCATCAATGAGGTCATGAGCCAAAAGTTTAACCACTCAGCAAATAAAGCAGTTCAGCATATCATTCGAACCTACAAAAGGCAAGAACAAGAGATTAAAGAGCTTAGAGAGAAGCTTCAAGAACTCAAAAAATCAAGTGAAGAGGAGCTGGAAGAAAAGGATAAATCAATTGAGTATCTCGTATCAGGAATCAACGGTTTTAACAGATTCATGAATGTTGCTCAATTCTTAAAAGAAGTTCACAAAATTTAACATCCAATAAAAAATATCATGCACGCAGTAAGATTTAGAGTACTTGCCATTGAAGGCAAAAGAAGTACAAATTCAGACATTCAGGTTGGTGGAACTTATGTAGGTGAAGCAAACGATCTACGAAATAGAGTGTACTACACTGATCAGGCAGGTGACGATTGGATATTCTATGTGGATGACACTTGCGAAATCATTGACCTATGAACCGAGTAGGCATAATAATAAACTTTCATGAGTATAATGCCCTCAGGGCTTATACTCATCGTGAAAAGAGAATGATAGAGGCTTATTTTAAAAAGCAGAATTCAACATCATTCTGGATACTTGACCCAAGCCTGATTGTAGCTTCGCTCTTTCATTCGCATTTTGAGTATGAATACAAAGAACCTGACTATGGCGCCAGTATCATGAAATTTCAAATCCATGAAGCGATGGCTCTCTCAAATGCTCTTTCCGCAAAACGAGAATCAATATACCAAGATTTATATGCTCGTTTAAGCACTGAAATAGCCAAATGGAAACCCTCTTTGAGTGCTTTGACTTTCGAACAATGGTATCACAAATCTGGCTATCAACGAATATTTGGAGAATTTGAGGAACTAGACGAACTACTAGTCGAAATGTTACAACAAACCTTTAACGACGATAATTTTAAGGACGATTTATAATCTAAACACCCTGTAGAACTCAGCCACTCTACAGGGCTAACCAATGGTTGATAATAAAAATGGCAATACACAGAAAAGTTAGACAGCACTCACAGACATACCTTTGGGCGTATGTCGAGTGGTCAGACGAAAAACAAGATGTGTTTACACTTCTTGGTGGGCAACAATTCTTAAAAAAAGAAGAAGCCGAGGATTATTCAAAAGGCTTTGCAGAGGGAAGCTACGAATGGATAGAACCAACCGAGTTAAAAATTAAGCGACTCCGTCTGGAGAAAGAAAAACTTCAGAAAAGACTTAATGAAATTGATTGGGAACTTAAGTTGCTTTGAATAAACAAGGATACCACTACACTATAAAATCTTAAAAATGGCAATTTTAATTTACTTAATGACTTTTGTAGGGGTATTCCTATCAATTTCAATATTCTTCATTTTAACTTTCTTTGTTCAAACTGATGTGTCAGTTTTTTGTTCTTGTGTTTTTTTCATAACAATCAATGTTTTAGAATTTAGATATTATGCCAAAAATCAAGTAGAATATAGAAGAGCAAACAAGAAAAAAACACAAGCAAAATAGAATGACAAATAAGCAATCGTACCAGAGTACAGGCAAGTTGTTGCTCAGGGTAATATTATCTCCATTCATTTTTCTGTATGGTTGTATTTTACTTATTGCCTTTACATTTTTTCCATTGCCTATGTTGGTGCTTTTAAGCATTGTAGGTATAGTTTGTGAGCCATTCATTTGGCTTTTACGAGTGTCTGGTGTGGAAGTCGAAAGTATAGAACCATTTTTCGACTATCCAAATCAAAGTAAAATGATAGGGCACTTTATTGGACTAACTATTTATATCTGGTCTCCATTCTTTATAGCATACTGGTTCATCAAGTATGCCGTAGTCTACGATACAAATATTCCAATCCGTAAGCATTTTCGATAGCAATATTACTCACCAAGTACATACTTTAGTCGATTTTACTTCATTCTTGCTACCAATTTCAAACGGATCAGCTCTGCGGCCACAACATAGAGCTCTGAAAATTGGTAGCAATTTAATTTATCTGAAGATGGCGAAACTTAATAAGCTGGAGAAGCAAATGTTTTTAGAAATCTATGAAAAATGTACCTATCAGATTGAATATGGGCTTGAGGATACAATAGCTGGTTCTGATGATGTCCCAGAGGAACAGCCCTACATCAAAGCAGACATGGAAATGCTATCACATATTAAAATACTCAATAACTGGATTCTAACGTATTGTAAATAGATCAACCACTCTCAAATACAAACCAATGAAATTAGAAACAAAGAAAATGCTTAAAGAAAAGCAAAAAATAGACTTATTTACAGATGAAAGATATGAACAAGTGAAAGATTTGATGAAAGATAGAATGTCTTGTGACATTTGGCTTAATAATTATTTATCGCTTGACCCTTCAAACAAGGCTGAATGGTGTGCAGACCATTTGGTGTTATTTGTTGAAAGAGAGTTAATATAAATCTCATTTTAATTGAAATATATGTCTAATGAAATATCTATTTATTTTAATTCGTAAAATTCTCCTTTTTACTCGAGATACAATTTGGCTCTTATTAGAAAGAGTTTATAAGTGCATATACAAAACTGTTTATTTTATCTGGCATCTGAAACTAGATGTTTCTAAGTCACTCAAAATATACGATGGGCCGTTTTATTCTTATAAAAGTCTTTCAGACTTTTATTTAGATATTCCTATGATGTTTAAGTTAGAATGTAAAATATGTTCAAAGGACTGTGGAGAAACAACGTCCTTCGGATGTTCAGAGGTTTATACTTGTAAAGAGTGTTCCAAAAGCTTAAAACAGAAATAAATGGAAAGGTACTCAACCCAAGCCTAATTGTAGCATCGCTTTTTGATTCACATTTCCATCATTGGTTTGACTAACATGACTATAGAGACAGTGTTATGAAATTTCAAATTCATGAAGCGATGACACTCTCAAATGCTCGTTTAAGCACTGAAATAGCAAAATGGAAACCCTCTTTAAGTGCTTTGACATTCAATGGTATCACAAATCTAGCTATAAACGGATATTGGGAGAATTTGAAGCACTAGACGAACTACTGGTCGAAATGCTACAACAAACCTTGAAGGACGATTTTTAGTGAGCACACCCAGTAGAACTCAGCCACTCTACAGGGCTCACCAATAGTTGAAAAAAATAAAATGGCTTTTTACCCATTTCTATTAAGATTAAGCAAAAATTGACAGCATCGAGTCAAGCATTTCAACAAGTGATACCTTTAATGTTGGAGTGGGGTTTGGAGCATCGAAAAAATAGCTTTGAGAAAAAGTAAAACTAGCGTTTTTGACCTAAGTGTTCCCTGATATTTTGTGGAAGAAATAAATCAGGGAGCACTGAACAACTTTAAATGTCTAATTTTCTACTACCCATCCACTTGATTATTTCTAGATTTCTATGGTCGAAAAAGAGACTTGTTTTTGTATCTAAACTTTTGATACTTTCCATGTCCACTTCATCAAGGTCAAAATCTAAGCTGTTAAAATTTTCCGCCATTCTTTCTTTACGCACCGATTTTGGAATGACTACCACGCCACGTTGGGTAAGCCATCTAAGAATGATTTGAGCAACACTCTTCTTATATTTTGCAGCCAAACCGAGCAATAACTCATTTTGGAAAATAGCGTTTTTTCCTTCTGCAAATGGTCCCCAAGATTCTATCTGAATATTATTTTCCTTTAAAAAAGTTTGGTTGTCGATTTGCTGACAAAAAGGATGTGTTTCTATTTGATTTACTGCGGGTGGCGTTTCTCCTCCAAACATTAATAAATCCATAATTCTATCTGGCTGAAAATTGGAAACGCCAATAGCTCGTACTTTGCCTTCCTTATAAAGTTCTTCCATAGCTTGCCATGAGCCAAAAACATCGCCATACGGCTGGTGAATCAGATATAAATCCAAATATTCTACTTGCAATCGCTCTAAAGATTTATGAAAAGCCAATTTCGTTTTTTCGTAACCTGTATCTTGAACCCAAAGTTTGGTCGTAATAAAAAGTTCTTCTCTGGCTACGCTACAGTTTTTGATAGCCGTTCCTACCGCTTGCTCGTTCATATAAGATGCCGCAGTGTCGATAAGGCGATAACCCGTTTCTATGGCATCAATCACAGCCTTTTCACATTCGTTAGCATCTGGAATTTGGAACACACCAAAGCCTAAAATTGGCATTGCGATTCCGTTGTTTAGTTTTACTGTTTGCATGATTTTAGTTTAAGTGCTTATATTCATTTGGCGTACATCCTACTCGCTGTTTAAACAATCTAGTAAAGTGCTGTGGGTACTTAAAGCCCAATTCGTAGGCAATTTCATTCACGGTTTTATCGCCTGCATATACTTTATTTTTAGCTATTTCAATCGTTTTGTTCAGGATATATTCTTTTGCGGTTTGTCCTGTTTCTTTTTTTATTAAATCACCAAAATAGTTAGCAGATAAATGAAGTTCATCGGCACAATAAGCCACTGAAGGCACACCAATACTTTGCGGTTTTTCAGATAGAAAATAGTTATTAAGCAAGTCTTCAAATTTTGTTAAAATCCCTCTATTAACATTATCTCTTGTGATAAATTGTCGGTCATAAAAACGCTCACAATAATTAAGAAATAATTCTATGTTAGCGGCAATTAGTTTCTTGCTATGTTTATCGACAGGCTGTTTTAATTCTAATTCAATTTTAGCTAAAAGGTCTAAAATCAATTGGCGTTCATCATCAGAAATGTGTAATGCCTCGTTGGTTTTGTAACTAAAAAAATTATACTCGCAAAGGGTTTTGGCAAGAGTTGTACCATGTATCAAATCGGGATGAAAAATCAAGCCATAGCCCATAGGCTGATAACTTATTCCAGGATTCTCAACCTCCATCACTTGCCCCGGAGCAAAAAACACCAATGTGCCAGCCTGATAGTCATAATAATCTCGACCATAACGAATATCGCCGCACTTCACATCTTTTAAGTAAATACAGTAAAGCCCGTACTGAAACTTGATAGTTTTGGCTTCCGTTCCCCAATTTCTTTCACTAGCTTTTGAGAAATCCATTACACTTACCAAGGGGTGAAGTGTTTTATGATTATTGTCAGCATTGTAATTACTGATATTGTTTATCGGGTATAAAATTTCCATCTTTTTAGTATTTGAAACAAAAGTACTCATTCACTAAAAACTATTTCAAAGCACAGATTGCAATCAGTGAAAATGGTAGAAAATGCAGTAATTTTTATACTATTCATTCCTGAAAATAGAAAGACCTTTGTAATAAATAGTAATCGTTTTAAGGCAATTCATTTATGCTCAAAATAAAGCTTAAACACTCAAATATATGTATAACAGTACGATGAGAATCAACAAGCTAAAATTTCGTTTATGATACTTCTGTTGAAGTTTAGAATAAAACAGCCATTCTATGGAATATAACATATAATGTTGTCGCAACTGAATTTATGATGACAAAAACCCTACATAGAGAAGAGAAAAGCAAGAAGCTAATGATGCTTACCTTTTAGTGTACGAATGAATTATTAGATTAAAAATAACTTTTAAACGAATCAAAACAATGAAAAAAACAATTTTCGGAATCATAACTTTTACTTTACTTTCAATGAATATGCTTGCTCAAAATACCATAGGAGATGAAATCAAAACTCTTTCAAAAAACAAATGGCAATGGATGGCAGATAAAGAGGTCGATAAATTAGCCAAATTGTTTGATGATAAATCAATGTTTGTGCACATGGGTGGCTCTTGGGGCAAAGAACGTGAATTAGAGGTTATTAAAACAGGCTTCATTCATTATAAACAGGCTGACATTCATGAGGTTTTATCCCCAATAGTTATCGAAAATACTGTTATTTTACTTAATAGAATTACACTATTGGCAGTTGTCAATGGAAATGAAGTGAGCAATCCATTTATGGTAACAGAGGTATATGTTAAAGTTGGGAATGAATGGAAAATGGGTTCTTTGTCATTTACTAAATTATTGATACCATAGGAACACTTTAAGTATATTAGACAAAGTTTGATTAAGTTAAAAAGTACAATATAAAACAGTTAAATTTATATTGGGTTTGTATAATAAGCTTTTACAAAATAATTTAAAACATGATTGGTTTTAGAAGAAATCATTTTCTGGTGGCAGTAATAGGTATTCCATTATTGATGACTGCCTGCGTTTCTAATAAGAATTTATTAGTCATCAAAGACCAAGGAAGCTTCGCCGTTGGAGGTTCGGTCATCAAAAATGAAGGTACTTTTGACCCTATTAAACGAACGCCGGAGGGACAAACTTTTCATGGCGACCACGCTTATATTACCTATCAAATACCTGCAAAAGCACGAAAATTACCTTTGATTTTTTGGCATGGCATCGGACAGTTTTCTAAAACTTGGGAAACAACACCCGATGGGCGTGAAGGATTTAATAACATTTTTCTGAGAAGAGGATTTGGTGTTTACCTCATTGACCAGCCTCGCAGAGGAAATGCAAGTAGAAGTACAGTACCAGCTACCATCAACCCAACACCAGACGAGCAAACATGGTTTGGTACTTTTAGAGTAGGGATTGGTTATGACTATTTTCCGGGGGTACAATTTGCCAAAGATGAAGAAACCTTAAACCAGTATTTTCGTCAGATGGTACCCAATATTGGTGGTTTTGATACGGAAGTTATAACCAATGCTACGTCAAAACTTTTTGATAAAATTGGGGAAGGAGTACTCGTAACACACTCTCATTCGGGAGGTTTTGGTTGGGCTACCGCCGTAAAAAATAGTAAAATCAAAGCAATTGCATCTTACGAACCGGGTAGCGGTTTTCTTTTTCCAGAAAATGAAGTTCCAGCACCTGTTGAAAGTTCGGCTGGACCAGTTGCTGCAATCGGTGTACCGATGTCTGTTTTTATGAAACTCACCAAAATCCCCATTATCATTTATTATGGCGATTTTATTCCAGAAAAACCAGACCCCAATCCGGGTGCAGATGGCTGGAGAGCAAGAATGGAAATGGCAAAAAAATGGCGTGATACAGTAAATAAATATGGGGGCGATGTTCGGGTGGTTCATTTACCCGAAATAGGTATTAAAGGCAATACGCACTTTCCTTTTTCTGATTTGAATAATGTTGAAATTGCTGATTTGCTCACTAAATGGTTGAAAGAAAAAGGGTTAGATAAATAATTGATCCTAAACTCAAAAGATATGAAAACTCATAGTCGTCGTTCATTTCTAAAAGCATCTGCTCTTTCAGGGGGCGGATTGATGCTAAGTATTGTTGGTTTTTCAAGTTTTAAAGCGATTGATACAAAGAAAGAAGCACCATTACCCGCTGGTTGGAATGAACTCAATGGTTTTGTAAAAATTACGGCCGATAATGTCATCAAAATCATGTCGCCCAATCCCGAAGGCGGACAAGGCGTAAAAACATCGATGCCGATGATTGTGGCAGAAGAATTGGACGTTGATTTTTCCAAAATCATAATCGAACAAGCCGATTTAGATACCAAACATTTTACGCGACAATTTATCGGAGGTAGTCAGGCGATACATTTGAGCTGGCAACCGCTACGCATGGCAGGGGCTACCGCTCGCCAAATGCTCAGGGAAGCGGCTGCTCAACAATGGCATGTTCCTGTGGATGAAATAAGTACTGAGTCGGGTGTTTTGTATCACAAAAATTCAGGAAAATCAGCCAACTATGGCGATATGGCAACAGCTGCGGCTCAAATTCCTGTTCCGAAAGAAGTAAAGTTAAAAAACATCCAAGATTTCAAAATCATAGGAAAAAGTCAGGGCAATGTTGATTTAGCGAAAATTGTAACGGGCAAACCTTTATTCGGTATTGATACCCAAGTTAAAGGAATGCAAATCGCCATGATTGTACATCCGCCTGCATTTGGCTTGAAATTTAAGTCGATACAGAACGAAGTAGCTGTTAGCAAAATTAAGGGAATCAAAGCGGTTTTTCCCATTAGGATTTTCAATGACGATTACGAAAAAACGTTTTTTGATACAACCACTTTCAACGAAGTAGTCGCTATTGTAGGCAACAGTACTTGGGAAGTAATGCAGGCAAAAAAAGCCTTGGAAGTTACTTGGCAATCTATAGAAAGCTATACCCAAAATCGCAATATGTTGGGGAGAAAGATAGTAGAAAAAATTCCTGCTGGCTTAGAAGATACCACAGAACACAAGGCTAAATTGGCTGAACGAATGAGCCAATCTGCTACGGTTCGTCGCAAAGATGGTGATGTAGAAACTGCTTTTAAAAATGCTGCAAAAGTCATAGAACGTACTTTTAATGCACCATTTTTGGCACATAACTGCATGGAACCTATGAATTTCTTTGCTCATGTGACAGACGAAAAAGCCGAACTTTCTGGACCATTACAAAAACCAGAATTTACAGAACAAGCCCTTTCGGCTCGTCTGGGGATGCCTTTAGAGAAAATAGATATAAAAATGACTCGTTTGGGTGGTGGTTTTGGTCGCCGTTCTTATGCACACTGGTTACTAGAAGCCGCATTGATTTCACAAAAAGTAAAAGCACCTGTAAAATTACTTTACACCCGTGAAGACGACATGACTGCGGGGATTTATCGCTCTACGTATTCAGCCTATTTTCGGGCGGCATTAGATGCCGACAATAACCTAATTGCTTTTCATGTAAAAGCAGGTGGAACACCAGAATCTCCTTTGTATCCCAATCGTTTTCCTGCTGGGGCTGTCGATAATTATTTAGCAGAAGATTTTACCATTGATTCAAATATTACAGTCGGTTCGTACCGAGCACCACGTTCCAATTTCATGGCTGCTGCCGAACAATCATTTTTGGATGAGGTAGCAGAAGTGGCAGGAAAAGACCCCATTGATTTTCGTTTAGCCTTATTGAATAGAGCCAAAGAAAAACCTGTAGGCAAAAACAACGAATATGAACCCGAACGCTTTGCCAAAGTATTGGAATTAGTCAAAGAAAAAGCGAATTGGGAAAGTATCAAAATGAATAAAAAACTAGGTTTTTCAGCCTATTTCTGTCATGATTCCTATGCAGCTCATATCCTTGATTTGGAAGTAAAAGACGGTATGCCTATTGTCAACAAAGTATGGTGTGCCATCGATTGTGGCATTGTTATCAACCCTGATGCTGCCAAAAATATGGCTGAAGGCGGAATTGTCGATGCCCTCGGAGCAGCCATGTACGGAAAAATGACATTCACGAAAGGCGTTCCAGATGCGAATAATTTCCATAACTATCGTATGATTCGCCACAATGAAGCTCCCAAACAAATAGAGGTACATTTTGTGAAAAATACACTTGAGCCTTCGGGTATGGGCGAACCAGCTTATCCGCCAGTATATGCGGCTTTGGCAAATGCTTTATACAAGGCAACAGGTAAGCGTTTTTACAATCAACCTTTCAGCGAAAACTTGTGATTTTTGAGAGTACGAATGTTTGAAAATCGTAGGTTTTTATTTGAATAGCATTATTTAACCTTGATTTTATCGTATAGTTTTGTTAATCATCCATCTAAAGTAAACTAAGCATTATGGCAAAATATTCTCTAAAAATAAACGGAAAAACTCAACAGATAGATGTAGATCCTTCAACACCAATTCTTTGGGTGTTAAGAGACCATTTGAATATGACAGGTACTAAATTTGGATGCGGTATGGCTATGTGTGGGGCTTGTACAGTTCATTTAGATGGTACTGCGGTGCGTTCTTGTAGCCTCCCTGTTTCGGCTGTTGGCAAACAAGCCATTACAACCATCGAGGGGCTATCTGCCGATGGGACACATCCCGTACAAAAAGCTTGGATTGAACACGACGTGGCTCAATGCGGCTACTGTCAGGCTGGACAAATCATGAGTGCTACGGCTTTACTAAAGACCAATCCTAATCCAACCGACGAAGATATTGATAATTATATGAGTGGAAACATTTGTCGTTGTGGTACTTATCTACGTATCAAAGAGGCGATTAAGGCAGCAGCACAAAAGTAACCTACCTTAACCTTGATTAAAAATGGAAAATACCAATACAGAAAACCGTCGTTCGTTTTTAAAGTCTTCTATGTTGGCAGGTGGTGGACTCCTGTTGAGTTTTAGTTGGCTCGCCAATGCTCAAGCTGCCGACAAAATGGAGGCAATGAATTTGCCAGACCAATGGAATGAACTCAATGGCTATATCAAAATTACGCCCGATAATATTATCAAAATTATTTGTCCAAATCCCGAATTTGGTCAAAACGTCATGACTTCGCTCCCGATGATGGTAGCCGAAGAATTAGACGTAGATTGGAAAAACGTGGTCGTAGAAATGGGACCACACGATAACGTAAAATTAGGGCCACAATTTACGGGCGGTAGTAATTCTGTAAGAATGTACTGGAAACCTTTGAGAAACGCAGGGGCTTCGGCAAGACAAATGCTTATCGAGGCAGCGGCTCAAACGTGGAGCGTACCGGCCAATGAAATTACAACTCAAGCAGGTGTTTTGTCGCATTCAAGCGGAAAATCGGCAAAGTATGGCGAAATGGCGAGCAAGGCGGCTACTATTCCAGTTCCGAAAGAAGTAAAGCTAAAAACGCCAAGAGATTTTTCTATCGTTAGTCATTCAAAGAAAAATACAGAAGGAGTAAAAGTAGTTACGGGAAAACCGCTTTTTGGCATAGATTATAAAGTTGACGGAATGCTCATTGCCATGATTCAGCATCCGCCTGCTTTTGGGATGAAACTCAAATCTTTTGATGCGTCCCAAGCTTTAAAAATGCCGGGAATCAAAGATGTTTTTAGCTTCAAACTCTATGACGATGGGTTTGAACAAGGTGGTTTTGATACTCGTACTTCCAACGAAATGATTGCCATTGTGGGTAAATCTACATGGGAAGTAATGAACGCTCGTAAAAAAATCAAAGCCCAATGGGAACCCACTGGCGACATCAAAGAAACCATGATGGGACGAGGGGGAAAAAGAGAAGTAACCATTCCGGGCAGATTAGAAACCACAAGCGACCAATTAGCATTGATGGCGGAATACTCAAAAAGACCTGCACAGCAATTAAGAAAAGATGGCGACCCAGAAACGGCTTTCAAAAATGCCGCTCTGGTGATTGAACGGACTTATAACGCTCCGTTTCTGGCTCATAATACCATGGAGCCGATGAACTTCTTCGCCCATGTTTCAGAAGATAAAGCTTTAGTAGCTGGTCCTTTACAAGCCCCCGGCTGGATGGAGCCAACACTTTCAAAAATCTTGAATTTACCTGCCGATAAAATCGAGATTCAGATGACCCGTATGGGTGGTGGTTTTGGACGTAGAGCTTATGGGCAATATGTGTATGAAGCGGCTCGTATCTCTCAACGCTTGAAAGCTCCTATCAAATTGATTTATACCCGTGAAGACGATATGACTTACGGCATCTATCGCCCTATGTACACGGCGACTTACCGTGCGGCTTTAGACGCAAACAAAAACCTGATTGCTTTTCACGTAAAAGGAGGCGGTATTCCCGAAAATCCTATTCACGCCAATCGTTTCCCTGCTGGTGCAGTGGATAATTACTTGGCTGAGGCTTGGGAAATTCCTTCTAATATTACCATTGGGGCTTTCCGAGCACCTCGCTCAAATTTTAACGCTGCGGCCGAACAGTCGTTTTTAGACGAAGTAGCAGAAGCAATGGGCAAAGACCCAATCGCCTTCCGTCTGGATTTATTGAAACGTGCCAAAGAAAATCCAGTAGGTAAAAACAACGAATATGATGCCGACCGATACGCTGGCGTATTGGAGTTGCTCAGAGAAAAATCGGGCTGGAACAAACCCGAAAATAAAGGTAAAAAGCGTGGTGTAGCCGCTTATTTTTGTCATGCTTCTTATGCAGGTCATGTGGTGGATATAGTCATGCGTGACGGTCAGCCTTATGTTGAAAAAGTGACCAGTGCCATTGATTGCGGTATTGTCGTAAACCCCGATGCCGCCAAAAACATGGTACAAGGGGCAGTCGTAGATGGCATCGGTAATGCGTTTTACGGGGCATTGACCCACAAAAACGGAGCAGCCGAACAAAGTAATTTCCATAATTACCACATCATTCGTCATAACGAAGCACCCAAAGAGATAGACGTTCATTTTGTACAAAACAACATCGACCCAACAGGTCTTGGCGAGCCGCCTTTCCCTCCTGTGTTCGGGGCTGTTGCCAACGCTTTGTATAAATCTACTGGTAAAAGGTATTACAATCAGCCTTTTATGAGTAACCATAATAATAGTTAGAACTTTGGTATAGTATTAATCAAAAATGGTCATGTAATTTTATATTGTTACAATATAAAACTACATGACCAAAACATTTAGGGAAAATCTGACTCTTTGTAATTTTCTCCAAAATAGTATCGTTTTAGAATTACTAAATTTTAGTTATACCCAAATCTTATGCAGTTCTAATATTTATTTACCCTCACCCCAACTTCACCCTGAACACTCTCTCCAAAATCGCTATCTCCTCCCCATAAAAAGTGTTACGTTCATAGAAAAATGTTGGAAGCTTTGTGCGGAGTCCCCCTCTGTTAATGTGGCGATTAAATGTAGCTCTACTTTCGCAATTAAGTATAGTCCTAATTTCTTTTTTTGTAATACCTCTCATCGGTCTAAAGTTAGAATTGTTTCAAAAGCGTTTCATTAGTGTTTCAATAGTGTATCAGGGCTTGCGTACGAAGTGTAGCCATCACACCTTTACAAAAACAAAAGGCAGATGCTAACTAAAGAGAGGATGAGTGAGGTTTTTGTAGTATCTCTGGAAAAGACTACCAAAAATACACTTTTTCTCTCTTCTAAACAACTACGAACATGACTGATATTGTAGTAAATGCTCAAGAAAACCTTGATGATGAAGCAATCAGAAATCAAAAGTCTGAACAATTAAGACAACACCTCTCTGCTATCAATACACTCTCCAAAGAATTGAATGATTTGGGGCTAGCTGTCAATATTTTTGACACTGAAGATGAAGACAATAATGTCATTTCAAATCCTGTAACACTCATTGCTGAAATTTCAAAACCATACTAATCATGGAGGATATCGCACGTGTCGGTATTGGGGCAAGAGTACCTGAACTTACCAAAAGGAATCTTGAGGCAGAAGCAGGTTTTTTCGGATTTGAAGGGCTATCAGCTTTGCTAAACTACTTGATTTTAAACCGAACTTTCTTGTATATCAACAGGCTTGATTATGATTCCCATAAAGTACATATATGTCTGTCAGAAAGTGAACTTTCTGAGCTATATGAGGTAGTTCAAAGCCGAGAAAAAGGACAAAATGAAAGCCAAAAACTGGATTTTCAGGACTTTTTGAAGGAGGTTTTTTTTACAGGTTTAGCCAAAATGGCGTTAACGCACCCCCACCCTCTCACTCAAAGTTGCGAAAATAGTGTAAACGCTGTTAACCAGCCGTTTACACGTGTTAACGCTAGCGTTAACGAAGTAAAACATGGCGTTAACGCCGTTAACGACTACCAATATGATGGGGAACAACCAGATAAAAAACCAGAAATTCAGACGCAAAGCTCGTTCGCTGTTAAGCTTCGTCTTGAAGAACTCGAAACACAGCTTCAGCAAGCACAACAGGAAGCAATTTATTATCGCAGTCAGTACGAAAAACTATCGCTTGTACAAGCTTCTCAACAGGAGAACACGGCAAGCTATCAGGCATTGTCCGTAAAGTTTGATGAACTACTCAAGGGCTTGGAATATGTCTTTGGAATAGCGGCAGAACTTGCTAATGAGCCTCATTTTAGGGAGAGAGATTATACTCCTGAATACTTTGCTGAACTCTTAGAAAAACATGAAAGTACTAGCGGTAATTGACATAGATGATACCACTCATGCACCTCTCGAAGTTTGCAAAATCTACGACGAAGGAGACACAGCTTTTTGGGATTCATTCTTTCAGGAGGCACTTAATAACCTCCAATATCGTAATCAGATTTCTAAAACTGAGGAGTTCAATCAAGTCCATCTAAAAGCGCTATTCGAGATGCTTATCAAGCAAGGGGTTTTGACTACTCAAGGGCTTCAATTAGAACCTTTGATTATGCACTCAGTGGAAAAGCATTATGCTCAAACAAAATTTCGATGGAGTTGGAGAAAGAAGAAAACCAAGCAACTGGAGGAAAAATACTTGCAAGCATCCTCAGCTTTTCAATCACGTGTTAAAGAGAACATCTGGACTGCTACCATGCTTTGGGGTAAGAAGTTTATAAAGAGGACGCGAATCGGAAAAGCGATTATAGACGCATTCGAAAGACTAGACAAAAAATAAAACATCATGTTTGAGAATCTAAAAAATACTTTCAACAAAGGCAAAAGTGTGTTAGAATCCACACAACAATTCGCTCAAAATGTCAATAACATCACACAAGGTCCTGGGCTATTCGGTTTGGCGGGTACTCCACAACAAACGAGCGAAATTTCTCAGGAAAGTTATCCGTATCAACAACAACCTTCTGTCAATTATCCTCAGGCAACCATTGCTCCAGTACAGGCTACCTTCGCAGCTCCTATCGAACAAGTGGAAAAGAACCTTCGACAAGAAGCAAAGATTAACGCTCGAAGAATCTGTTCCGTGCTACGCCAAAAGGGTGTGACCATGCGTGTACTGTTTACGATGGTCGTAAAAGACTTGGATGAAGAGAAAAAGCTTGAGGACTACGAAAAGGAAAATGACATTGATGACATTGATGAAGTGGAAGATTTGCCTGACGAGATTAGAGTCGCTTTGCAAAACCAGATGAAACTCAAAGAGTTCACTAAGCTCACTACGAACATTGAGGAAGATTTACTGGAGCTATTAGAAGATACTCTTTTCCAAAAGTACAGACTTGAGTATATGGCTGGCAAACACCAGATGATTTCGGAGATGGAAATTATCAGTATGTACACAACCATTATGAGTACGCCAATCTATGAATTAGGTGCAGATATGTTGGTGGATAAGGCGCTCAAATACAAGAAGCCAGCTATGGAATATGGTAAGCAACTCTTAGAAAAATTCACTAACAAGAAAACCTAACATGGAGAAGCTTGGACAATTTATCGAACTCATTTTAACACATATTATCTAAAACTATGTTTGGATTAGACCTATCAGCTCTGCAAGAAAAAACAAAGAATATTCAGGAGCATTATATCAATATGGAAGTTTCTCATGAACACTCCAGTGGTGTTTGTGTGATAGTTACTGCGAATAAAGTCAAAGATTTATACTTTGATGTTGAAAAAAATTCACATGAGCAAGTAAAAGACGCCATCAATCAATGTTTTGAAAAATGGTCAAACGAAACCAAAGAATACTTCGAAACTAATATTGACACTATTTTGGAGTCAGTACCTAAGATATTCAGACAAGAACTCAAAAACCAGCTACTTGGTAGCTAAGACAATTATGGACTATCACTTGTACAAACGAATACAAGAAGCCTTGTCAAATAGTCCTCCTAATGCTGAACAACAAGCCTTCAACTGGCTTGTTGTGGGCGCTCAAAAAACCGCTAAGACCACAACAGTGCTTCAGCTTGCCTATATCATCCAAGCAATGGCCATGCAGAAGAAACTTATCAAAAAGGTGCTGATATATGACCCCATGTGGCATGAGTCTTTTGAGCCTGCAGGTATTAGGAAAGCCATAGGTTTCATCAACCCAAACTTTGTACTCCCAAACTACAAAGTCATAACAGTAGATGACATTCAAAGCTATGGTGCAAGTAAGGAGGATTATTACTGCTGGGCAGTAGTAAGAGATAGAGGCAGCAGGGTTCAGGACTTTTGTCAGGAGGCTCTTACAGTAAAGAATGCCATCACCATACTCGATGATGTGGGCTCTCGTATAACTGGGAACGTAAGAAACTTTCCACAGTATATTGACCTATTGGCGTACAATAGAATTAATTGTAACGATGTATTTCTTATCTATCATCAATACAAGTACGTTCCGCCCTCATTTTGGCAATATTTCCAAAGAGCCATCATCAAACAGTCTAACGAACAGAAGTTTTCGGATGACATTTACCCACGTGATTTGTATATCCAAGCACAAAAAGAGGTCACTTTGGAGAACAAAGAAAGGACTTTTCCCAACAAAATGAATTTGGCTTACAGGATACTTCTACCGAACGAAAATCTAAGTTTCAAAGAGGACAATGGCTACTTTATCGCCACCGACGAAAGTGGGAACGAATATCTTCTGTT